>JAYWBA010000185.1:0-30770 GCA_043781915.1 Saprospiraceae bacterium | reverse complement strand
AAAGGCAAATTTTCAAAGTACAAAAGGTAAAAATAAACTTGCCCTTTGCTATTTGCCTTTTGCCCTTTGAAAATTTGCCTTTTGCCCTTGCCTTTTGCTAATTACCTCTCATACCCTGTGCTCTTTCCAACATTTTCTTTTTAAAAGCTTCGTACTTGGGTTTCTGTTCGTCAGTTAAAAGCGGCACAACTTCAGCACTTTTAGCTTTTTGAAGAACTTCCATTTTAGCGCGAACGCCCGAAAAATCACCTTCTTCGCGTGCATCGGCGATAATGGTCTTCATCTGCTCGGCATATTTCAAACTGATTGGAGTTATCTTAGCAGTTTGATCATCAGTAAGGATTAATTCCTTCTTTAAACGTTGAACTTCACGGTCAGCCATTTCTTTCGGCTCAGGCATTTGACCACCACCCATTGGTTGTTGTGCTTTTATTGTACTTTGAAATAGGATAGATAAAACAATTAGAAACAAGAACTTTTTCATTAGAGATATTGTATTGTGAAAGAATAATACTACAAATCTAATACGATTTTAAACATTGAAAAACAATAATCGCTAAACTTAAGTTTTTTGTAGATGTAATACAAGAATTAAGCGGTAAAGCTCATATAGAGTCGAGATACTGCCAAATGAATTCTACAAAAAAAGTTCTGCCCCTACAAGTAGGAACAGAACCCAACGAAAAAAAACCGATCTAAAACTCAAAACGATATCTTTGATAATGATAGGTAATAGGGATAAGTGATGAAAATTATTCGTTGTCATTTATCACTTATTCTTTATCACTTATTCCTTATTCATTCACCATTAAATGTGTTTCACTATTCCCTCCTGCATCGATCCGATAGAAATAAACACCTCTCGCCAATAAATCAAATTTATTGATAGTTATATTATTATAGCCTACCGCTCCATTCTTTTCAATAACTTTAACCACTTGACCTTGTACATTAGTAATTGTTAATTTTACGGGCGCATCTTCAGGCAAATCAAAACCAATGTTTGTTTCAGCGTCGAATGGATTTGGTGCGTTTTGATACAATTTGAATTTCTGTAGAGACGTTGCATGCAACGTCTCTACTACATTTAAAACCACGTTTCCGCGCTCACCATCAACATCAAATGCTTCGATAGTTGTTAAATTTGAACCAATTGACAGTGCGTCGCTTAATTTTACAGCATTTTTTGCGAGCACAGTAATGCGAACAATATCGGTGGGTGCATTTGTTGGTTTTCCATCCCAACTCATAGTTACAGCATTTTTAAACACACCAAAATTATTATCACTCACGCCTGGACCCTCACCACTGACTGCAATCACTTCTAAATCGCTTGAAGTATTGAAAGTAAATTGAAATCCTTGCGCAGTTAATTTATCGGTGTGCACTACAATATCAGTTGTTTCACCCACATTGAGGAATTTATCGGGTGTTGTTAAGGTCAAAATTGTTTTTTCGCCCCGCGTAACAACCGAATTAAACCCAAGAGTGGGTGCTGCACTATTGTTGACATCTCCTACTTTGATAGCTACAAAATTGGCAGAATTGACCCCCTTGACGATATTAGTTGAAATCACTTCTGGAAAATCTTCTGCAAAGGGATTTGTTGGATTGATGAAAACGTAGTTTTTATCAATAAATCGCCAAGCTGTATTATTTGGAAAACTCGGAATGAGTCGCAAAACCAAACGGCGCATTAAAAGCATATCGAGTGCCGACACTTCGCCATCTTTATTGACATCGGCAGCGATAATTTTATATGGGGTTGACAAAGGTTGAATATCGAGAATGTGGCGACTTAATAAAGCAATAT
This sequence comes from Saprospiraceae bacterium, assembly GCA_043781915.1. Classification (GTDB taxonomy): domain Bacteria; phylum Bacteroidota; class Bacteroidia; order Chitinophagales; family Saprospiraceae; genus JAAFJT01. Next base: position 28,957 of record JAYWBA010000185.1, on the reverse strand, counting down.
CGTAAGTGGTTACCCCATTCTGAACGTTATCGTCGCGCAGTGCTGATAACTGATACCTAATACCTGATGCTGGTAAACTAAAAGCAAAATTCCCAGTCGCGCTTGTCGTCAATGAACTAAAATCTGTACCGTTTGGGGTTGCTTTTACTGTCACGCCTTCAAGGGCATCACCAACTTCATTTTTTATTCCGCCACTTAATGTAGCAATATTTGGGGTTGAATTGCAAGCATTAAAATTATCTTGCACAACAATATTGACTGTGCAATAATTGGCATTACCAGCAATATCGCGAATCCAAACACGCGCAGAAACTGTTGTGCCTGCATCAGCGCAAGTCATTGGAATATTCACATTTTGAGTTGATGGGTAGATATTTTTTGAGTCGGAAGTGCGCTCAATAACTGCGCTTTGTGTGAGCGTCGCTAAATCGGCGCAATTATCTTCTAACGAAGAAAGAATTTCTTTTGCCCAAACGTTTACTGTTGCCGAACCGGAACTTAAAGAAACCAATTCTGCTTTGACATCTTTACAAACCAACGATGGTTTTTTGGCATCAATGGCTTTAACAGATGTTGTGCATCGCACAATATTATTACATGGATCAGTTACGAGCCACCGCAATTCGTAAGGCGTGTTGTAATCGAGTGTTACGGTAGAGACGTTGCATGCAACGTCTTTACAGCCGCCTGCGATTACAACGGCATTAGTATTGAGGTTAACAAGTGTCCAATTATATTTTAAAAATCCTGCTGAATTATACTTTCTGCCATTGCACAAATCTTGTGCATCGCAGCGCAGTGTTGCAACGGCTTTGCAGCCTGTTGCCCCAAAATCCGAAATAGTCGTATCTTTTACGCAATAAGTAATTATAGGCGGTATGTTGTCTATTACTTTTATAACTTGGGTGTAACAAATGATTCCATCACTATAAGCCCACGGGTGTGTTGGATTGCCAATATTTTGCGGACCTGTGCCTGCTAAATCGTCAGCATCTCTGAATCGGCGTTCTGACGCATTGGTACAACTCGGTCGCGTCAAATTTTGCCAAGCTGCAATATTTTGCGTTGCCCACTGCGCATTACTGTGCACATCGCCACAAACTGGTGCGCCATAGTTTTCAGTATTATAATCAACAGCATCGTTATTTGGATTGTATTTGCACCAATCAATGACGCATATTTTGCGCAAAATTTTATAGCAAGCACCTGGAACAGCTGTCAACGTATCATCTTTAATATTTACTGCCATGACACTGCAACCGTTGTTCAAAATATTGCCATCAGCAGTTGTTGGGTTGGTTAACATTTCTGCTTTTTGCTGATCGATAGATTTAATAGCTTCAAAACAATCAACGACAACATCATCCGGAAAATCGACGGTGAAATCAGAAATAAGGTAGGTTGAGATAACTTGTTTGCAAGAATCTGCTCTACCACCATTATCAGTAACCGTCCAAGAACGTGTTACAGTACCGAGCTTGCAATTATCTATTTTGATAGAAACAGCGTAAACAGTATCGCGAATGCCGCAATTATCCCACAAAGTTGGTGCACCATAAATCGCCAAATTATTTAAATCGAGCGTATTGCAAGCTATGCGTTTATCGAGTGGAGGTACACAAGAAGGTTTAATTTTATCTTCTACTAAAACGTTCACCATACAATCGTTGAAATTGCCGTTGTAATCGTATACACGCATAACAACTTGAATCGTTTGAGCGACATCGCAGCAGTAAAAAGTGACAAATTCTTTGAAATCAATATCGCTTGGGTCTTGACAATTAAACATTCTACGCACTAAAACTTTTTGTACTGCGCAGTTGTCCGAGCTTCCGTTGTCGAAAGTCGCTGCGTGTACTTGAACAGAACCATCTGTTGAAAGCGACACTTTTGTGTTTAAAATACAGACGGGTTGTGGTTTCACATTATCACGAACGTGAACGAGGAAAGTTTTTTTAGCCGTAGCATATCCACACGCATCTGAAGTATAAAACGTGACGGAATAATCGCCATAAGAATCGAACGTTCCTTCAAAAATGGCGAGGTTTTCGCCCGTTATGGCATCGAAAGTTGGAAATCCTTTGAGTAGTTTCATTCTTGAATCAGAAACACTGATACTCACTTTTCCTTTGGTGCAATATAAATCGGTCGCGCGAATGACAAAACGTACGCTTGCTCCACACGCATTTCCCTGACCTTGTGGATAAACATCTTGAATTGTGCCATCAACATTACTGCCATCTATTTTGCTGACACCATCGAAAATAGAAACTGTATCTCTACCCGATAATTCACCATTATAAACATAATATTGAGTAAATTGCGCAACAGTTGTGGGCGGTGTTTTATCTAAAACCTTAATGAGTTGCGTGCAATATTTGAAACGCTCATCAACAATCGTCGTTGGATCATCGATAGCGCACCAATCTAAAATTTTCCAAGTGCGAATAACTTTAAAGCTGTTGGTACACAGCGAAATAGTATCATCGGAATACGTTATATTCATTCTACACGCCGATTTATCGAGCGCTAATCTATCATACGTCGTCGAAAAATCACCGTCCACGTCGAGCATTGGAAATCCAGTTATCGCAGGCGTTAAAGTCGTATAATTGGTGCAATCAATTTCATAATCTGCTGGGCAGAGTACATTTTTAAGCACGGCTTTGCGCACATAAATGATTTGCTGCGCCGATGAAACGTTTCCAAATTTATCAGTTACAGTAAAATTCCGAACAATAATGCGGACAATATCGGCAGTTGGTAAAGCTGTTGGTCGTGTTCTCCCAGTAATTATTATATTATCAGGAAAATTTGTAAAAGGTGTCAGACATGAAACATCGTAAAAAGCATCTGTGAAAGAAGTCGTGTAAGTACTACAATCGCTCACATTGGGATTGCCTGAAATAACAGTATTCGGACCTGTCGCATCACCTACTTGAACACAACTGACTGTTATATCGGTTGGTGCAGTGACAAAGGGTGGTGTTTTATCTTGCACTAAAATATTTCCCCAACAACTGTTGCCAGAACAATTTTCAGTGACTTTATAAACAAATGTTTTATTCAAAAAATCGTAAGCACCAACATTCGATGAGACACCATCCAAAGTGAGTTTACCAACGCCCTCTTCCAAAACAGGCGTATTAATCGCCCAAAACAATTGAATTTTCATTTGAGAAGCACCATTAATAGCTCCTACTAAAACATCTTCGGTGTGAATATCAGATTTACACGAGTTATCAACTGATACATTTAATTTCGATACACAAGACAATGAAATACCTTTAATATTGACAATGAAATTAGTCGTATTATCGCATCCAGAAGCGTTTTTTTCTTTAAGAGTGAGTGTATAAGGACCTGTATTTGATGCTCCATTCCATTTAACGGTAGCAGAATTTCCATTGGCAGTCAAAATACCACCGCCACTGAGAGACCAAAAATATTTACTTCCTGTATTGTTTGCAGAAGTGTAAATGACTGTTTCGCCCGTGCAAGGCAATTCGTTTCCAGAAATTTGTGGTGTTGGTAAAGCAATGACTTTAAAAATTACGCTAACAGCATCGCTCAAACAACCCGATCCACATTGGCATACGGCTGTAAAAGTATAATTGCCGGGATTTGCTGCATTGACTAATTTTAATTTTATGGGATCGAACGGGCTACCCGTTGCTACTTGTTGTCCTACTGCATTATACCAGAAAATTGTTGGCGCTAAACCCGCAGGGCAAGCATTACAAGCTGCCGTCATACCGCCGTTAAATGTATTGATGTTATATTGACAAACACTATCAGTGGTTGCAACAGGAGGGTCTGTTTTTTTTCCAGCTTGAACTGTTACAAATGCATCTACGGGAGCGCAAACAACGCTGCTTTTAGTGCCGCGCATAAAAACATGGTAAGTATTGGGACCTAAATTTGTAAAAACTTTTGAAGCGGAATATGTAACACCGCCATCAATACTGTATTCTAAGGCTGTTGAATTAAAATTGGGTGTGATTGTTATTGTTCCATCGTTTGCACCACGACAATTTTCGTCGGTAGCTACTAGCGAAGTAAAACTCAAAGCTTGTTGCACAAAACCCGCATCGAAACTATTATCGGAGCAACCTGCAGTTTGTGTTGTTATAGTTACGTAAGGTAAACCAAAAGCACAAGTCGGTGCAGAATTACCAATACTTCCAACAACAGGATCAGAATCATTTTCAGTGCGGTTTGTACCTGTACCAATTTTACTTGGACTGAGTGTGTATAAAATTCCACCGAGATTTAGTTTTCCTGCCGAAAATTGAGAAGACGTTCCGAAAACGATGATGTAATTGGTATTCGGCGTTAAATTATTGAAACTATAAGTACCATCTTTTGCAGAAATAATGGAAGCGATAAATTTGCAATTACCATCGAAAAGCGAAACATTGACGTTGGGTAAACCCAATTCATCAGCATCTTGAATACCATTACCGTTGCAATCCGCCCAAACGCGATTGCCAATTTGAATCGGTGCTAAATCGCAAGCAGCTTTTATATCGCCGAGACCTGAACCTTTTCCAAAATAACCAACATTATTAGCGCCGTGCGTATAAATTTGAAAACTTTTTGTGCGCGCACCTGATTTGTTATCGAAACAGCTTATGCCTGCACCATTCGCATCAGCAAGCGGTGCATAGAGTGTTGAAACTGTTACGCCTGTACCTGGAATGAGTTCTAAACCACCAGTAGTGTTTTCTTGAAAAAAAGAACCAGTGGGTTGCGACGCATCAGATAGTTGATAAGTATAGTAATCAGACCAATAGTATTCACTTTTGCTAGGTCCTTGATTATTGTTTTTTCCGCCTGTTGTTGCAACGGTTGAACCGTTTTCTAAAACAAAATTACCAGCAATATTTCCAACGCGCACAATATCGCCACCAGAAATAGCTGTTGCTAAAATATTGGTTTTGGTATGTGTTGGGTCGGGTAAGTAGTTTTTAAACCCCGCTTGCAAACCCATTCTATCCGTAAAACCTAAAACCATTGAACCATCGACATCAAATTCTATGTCGGAAAGAATAGGTTGTGGATTGATAAAAAACTCGCCATTCTGAAGTGAAATTTTTGTATAATCATCTTGCCAAGGCAACCAAGAATTGATAGATGCAGCAAAATTTGCCGCATATCCGCGTGTATAATTTAAGGGAAAAGAAAAAACTTGTGTAAAAGCGTTTCCGTTTAAAACATAAATGTAGGCAGTTAAATCGTTAGCGTTTTGGCTGTTTTCGGCGGAACAAACGCCGCCAATATAAATTTTTCCTTGATGGCACGTTACAGCCCAAGGTCTGAAAACACCTGCATTGCCACAAGGCACCGGCATAGTAATTTGATCGGTAATATTGGCTGCTGTTGGTATCGCACCCGTTGCATTAAAACTTGTTAGGTCAATGCCGTATAATTTTCTATCGAAAAGATTTAAAACGTAGAGTTTTTTATCATCATCGGTCACTGCTGTTCCTCCCAACGACATTTTTCCCGCTAAACCAAATACATTTTCATCGAAAGAAGGTTGTGTTGGGTCGCTCGGTAAATTGAGATGTGGATCAGCACCTGCATTGAGCGATAAAGTTCCGAGAACATTTGTATTCGATGGATTGGAATAATCGATGAAGTAAATCGCACCAACACCAGCATTGGTAAAACCAACATGGCGGTGCAAAACAGAAGTTGTAATGATTGATTTTTTAGTTTTATCGTAAGCAACTCCCCAAGTCGCGCCAATATCTTTGGCTTTCAACAATTTGCTTTCAACCGAATTCGGTGCACTATTTGGTGTTAAGAAAGGGACAGAAACTAACACGACTGAATCTTTGGCAGAGCCAGCATTGATTGTAGGATTTCCATTTACATAGCACGGAACAATCAAAGAAGGATTCGCTTGGCAATAATCGGATGGATATGACACCCCCAAATTTACACTGCAATTCGGTGCAGTGATAAATTGTACAATGGTACCATTATCAGATCCTACTGTCGTTGGTTTTAAATACTTTAAACTGTTTGGAATAATAAACTCAACGCGATAAGCCCCACCACTCGGCACGCTCGTAGTATAAGTGCCATCTGCGAGCGTGCTCAATGAAATTAAAGCACCCGATACTGGATATAAATTAACTGTTATTCCCGCCACACCTGCGCCGTTTTCATTGTCAACACCATCGTAATTGTAATCGAGAAATACTTTCCCCGAAATACCAGAACACGTTTTTTGACCAAAACTATAAACAGAGTGAAAGAATAAAACAAAAGAAGCAACACACAGACGTGTGCATGCGTAATTTAGTAGTCTCATTGTATCGTATGCTTTAAATCGTTGTTAGCTTGAGCTTTGAGCCTTCAGCTTTGAGCTTTGAGTTTTCTCGTATATCTAAAAGAAGGCTCATAGCTCATAGCTGAAGGCTCAAGGCTGATTTAGTTTTGGTTAATGCTTCATAGGCAAGGTTATGCCTTTTTAGTTGTTAGCTGTTAGTTGACAGTTGATAGTTTTTAGCTTTAGAACGATAAAGAACTGACAACTGTCAACTAACAACTGTCAACTATAAAGGCGTCGAAAAATGAAAGAATGTGGTTTTGGTAAAAAATTGAAATCGTAATTTTGAATCATGCTTTAATTAAAAGTTGTTTAATAAATCAATTACGAGTATAATGCAAAATCTGTCCCAATTTTTGTCAGTTATCAGCTATCAGCCATCAACTATTAGTTTTTTTCACTAAATCAGCTCATTAATAATTATAAAACATCATTTATAAAATATCAATCTTCAAATACTTATGTTCAAATTTTCAAAGAAAAAAAAATATTTTAACAATCCTTCATTTTTTTTAATTCTTATCGCAATTGTTGTAGCAAGCTGTCAATTAATATTTAATACTACAGCGACAAATCAACAACTATCAACTATCAACCAACAACTATCAACTAAATTTAACGATTATTGGTACAAAGGGAAAGCAGAAATTAGCAGCTATAAAATGAGTATTGACAGATACGACGAAATCAGAAAGGGCTACAATATTTTGGTTTTTGTAACCGAAGATTTTTCAAAAACAAAACAAGTAAAGCTCGATAATCCCCAATATGATCCGAATGATAAAATTTCTGTTTTAAAACTTAATTCAGTACAACGTTTTCAAACTGGTATTTACGATTATTCTCTCATGTCAAGTATTTTTACACCTGTAATTTTTGATCAAAACGTTCATTCTTTAAAAAATAATTTATCTGTTCAAGATTGGTGTGGGCATGTTTTCACGCAACTCAACACCGAGAGTGATAAAGGAAACTACAAGATGACCTCGTTTTCCTATTTCGAACAAGAAGGCGATAAAAATGAAAGCTTTAAAACGGATATTTTGGAAGATGAACTTTTTACGCGTTTGCGCATCAATCCCGATGGTATAAAAACGGGAAATATTATGGCAGTACCAGCACTTTATTTTTCGCGATTGCGTCACGTGACGCTTAAACCTTTCTCTGCCGAATTAAATTTTTCAGATTTAAACGATTCTACGCGCCAATGCGAATTAAAATATCCAACACTTGATAGAACGTTGAGTATCTATTTTTCCAAAAATTTTCCGTATTATATCAATGGTTGGAAAGAAGTGTATAGAGGCAAAACACTCGCAATGGCACAACGAAATAAAATGCTTATGTCCGATTATTGGGCAAAACACGCTATTAAATTCGATAGTTTGAGGACAGAGTTAGGCTTAAATCCAATTAAAAGTGAAAAGTGAAAAGTGAAAAGTGAAAAGTGAAAAGTGAAAAGTGAAAAGTGAAAAGTGAAAAAAAACAACTTTTCACTTTTCAATCTTCACTTTTCACTTTTAAACTCTTTTTCCGCCTTTCAACTCAACTTGCAATGCTTTCAATTCATCCATTTTATTTTCAATCACCAAATGCGCTTGTTCAGCCCAAGTAGTTGGGTCAATCATCGATAATTTATGTGTTTTTAAAATTTGGCGCATAGAATCGGTTGTAATTTGAACCAAATCAGAAAAACTGTAAATATTATGCGAATTTAAAATGCTTTGTAATTTTGGACCGATACCTTCAATGATCGTTAAATCGTTTGAAATAGTAACAGGTTTAACAAAATCGTTTAAAATCGTTGTGTTCTCTGAAGATACAATATTTATACGCTTATTTTCAGAAGCAATTGGCGTTAATTCTGGTAATTTTTCAGAAACATTTAATTTCAATTTCGTACCTTTCTTATTCGAATGGTTTTTTTTGCTTTTTTCTTCTGAATGATCTTTTTTGTGCTTTGCCTTTCCTTCTTTTACAACATCAGAAATACTCTCAGCCTTAACTTTTTTTGCTTTTATTTTTGGCTGCTTTTCATGCTTGTGTTTCAAAATAACATTCTCTGCATCAGAATGTTTTTCAGCCTTTGCACTTTTTACTTTTGTTTCACCCAATTCAGCCAACATCTCAGGTGTCGTTTCTTTAGGATTCAATTTAAACCAAAGTCTCAATTTTTCTTTAATGAGCTTTAATTTCAATTTCCGCGCTTTAAAGCGGTGTTTTTCGCGTTTGTGATCGAAAACCAATATGTGTAATTCCTGTTTCGAAATATCTTCGTTTTCGCCTTTGTGTCGTGCTACTTTAGCGTCTTTTTTCTTTTTGCGTGCTGTTTCGAGCACAATCTTTGCTTGTTTGAATTCTTGTATAAGTACGGAGTACTTAACAAAACTGGAAGGTTCTGCTGCCATAAATAAAAAATGAAATAGTTAATTAAAATTGCGTTTTAAAAATATACTTTAAGAACGAGGTAATGAAGCCGATGTTTGAAATAATCAGCAGGATTAGTATTCTCACAGTATGTTTGTGCAAATTAAAACAATATTTCACAATTCCAATGTTAAGTTTTTTGAAGAAATAAAATTTGACGGTATATTTACAACAAACTGAAAAATTCAGAAAAACAATGCTATACACCGCGCTTTGCCATTTATCGGTTGTACCTATACGTTCTGAACCGAATGATAGATCCGAAATAGTTACTCAGTTACTTTTTGGAGAGATGGTCCATGTGTTAGAAGCGCCAAAATTTAAAAGAAATTGGTGTCGGGTTCAATGTGCTTTCGACAAATATGAAGGTTGGATGGATGTGCGTCAAATAACTTCTATTTCTGAAAAAGATGCTGCTGCTTACAACAATCATTGCGCTTATTGTTACGATGTCCTTTCGCCCATTATGGGTGCTGATTTTTTCACGCATGTTAGTCTCGGTGCTGTTTTACCATTTTTCGATGGACTTAATTTAAAAATTGGCGATAAAAAATTCACTTATAACGGTCAAGCGATTTATTCTAAAGATTGTATTCCAACTTCTGAGCGCGTAGTGAAAATGGCGCGCAAACTACTTATGTCGCCATATTTATGGGGCGGTCGGACACCTATGGGAATTGATTGCTCAGGATTTACACAAATTGTTTTTCGGCTTTCAGGCATTGCGCTACCACGCGATGCATCGCAACAAATTGAACTCGGCAACACCATTGATTTTGTTGAAACCGCTCAAGCGGGCGATTTGGCGTTTTTCGATAACGATAAAGGTCGCATTATGCACGTCGGCATCGTGATGGGTAATGGAAAAATCATACATTCTTCTGGTCAAGTGCGCATCGACTTACTCGATCATCACGGCATATTCAGCCAAGAGCATCAACGATATAGTCATAAATTGCGCGCTGTAAAACGCATTTTGTTGGATGAAAATGTTGAATCGAATACGCTTTTTTCGGTGACAGAGAAGAAAATTTATCAAGTTTAATTTGCGATGAGCATTCTACGAGAATGATGAACGGTAGAGACGCCATGTTGGCATCTCGCGTTTAATTGTCGATTGGCGTTCTTGTAGATTGAGACGCCAACATGGCGTCTCTACCGTTTGGCGTTCTCGTAGATTGTTCGGCCCTAAAAACGCCGCTTCAAATTTTTTTGGCATTTAAACATTTATCTCAAAAACTTTTGTAACTTTATAACTTAATCATTATGTTGGGATAAACACCTACTTTTTCAAACTGAAAACTATGAAACTGTTAGTTAAAACCTTTTTGCTTTTGTTATTACCCATTTTTGCTTTTGGGCAAAACTCTAATATAAATATTGATAGCCTAAAACAGGATTTAAAAACAGCGCTCAACGATTCAGTATCTTTTAATTTAAACTATCAATTATTTATTAATTGTAGAGAGCGGAATAGAGATTCTGCGCTGTATTATTTGGAGAAGTGCTTAACGCTTACTCAACGGAACAATAAACGACTTGATGAATCATTGATTTTATCCCATAAAGGATTCCAACTAACGCAATTGGGCAAATTCTCAGAATCTTATGAATATGTATCTCAGGCGTATAAAATTGCTGAAAACCCTCGGAATGTTGAAGACAAAACATTTGGCAACTATGCTGAATTAGGATTTAATCAAAAATGGACAGCGCATCAAATGAAACTATTTTGCTTGGCTAACATACATTCTTCTTATGGAAATTTAATGAGTAATATGAGGAAAACGGATCAAGCTTTTTTTTATCATAATGAATCAAAAAAGATTTCCGAAACAATTCAAGACTCTGTAATGCTGGGGTTTGCAAATGGAAATCTTGGTTATATCTATTACGAAAAGGATAAATTGGATTCTGCTTTGTTATTCGAACAAAATGCTGAGCGAATGTTTATAGAAACAAACACAAAGACTTATTTAGGTTGGATATATTACAACATTGGAGTCATTTTTTTAAAACAGCAAAAAAATGTACAGGCGATTCAATATTTCCACAAAGGAATTGAGTCGGCTACTGAGTCGAATATAGGAGCAACTTTAGGTGCAAATTATTCTTCGTTGGTCTATTATTATTTTTCTTACGATAAGAACAGGGATTCGAGTTTGTATTATGCTTTAAAATGGTTAAATGTTTTGAAATCAATGGGTTCAAAAGATTTGGGATGGGTGTATTATGCACTCGCCGAAAGCTTCGAAATGAATAATAAAACGGACAGCGCTTTTAAATATAATAAACTGGCTTTATACAGTTTAAACAGTGCTTCTAATTCTAGAATAGAAAGTTTAACCAAGGCACAAGCCTTGGCTTTTGATGACCAGTTAAGATTAAAATCATCAGAAAAAGAAAAAGCAGATGCGCAAAATAAAATACGAACTTGGGAATTACTTTCGGGTTTAGTTATCATGGCTTTAATCGGTTTCATGCTTTACCGAAATAATTTAAAAGAAAAAAAAGCTAAAGCAGCTTTAGAAGAAACACTTTCCCAACTCAAAGCTGCACAAAACCAACTCATTCAATCCGAAAAATTGGCAAGTTTGGGTGAACTCACGGCTGGTATTGCGCACGAAATTCAAAATCCGATGAACTTTGTCAATAATTTTTCGGAATTTAGTGTCGGTATTGCCAAAGAATTGAACGAAGAGTTGAACAAAACGAACGTCGATAAAGAATATGTAGCAGAATTGCTCAGAGAATTAACGAGCAATCAAGAAAAAATAACTTTTCATGGCAAACGCGCGAGTAGTATCGTGAAAGGTATGCTCGGACATTCGCGCGCTATCACACCCCAAAAAGAGCTTACAGATATTAACGAGCTTGTCGATGAATCGTTCCGACTCGCTTTTCACGGTTTGCGCGCCAAAGACAAAACCTTTAACGCCGAAATGATTACGCACTTCGACCCAACAAATCCCAAAATAGAAATCGTTTCGCAAGATGTCGGTCGCGTGATTTTGAATATTATCAATAATGCGTTTTATGCGGTGAATGAACGTAATAACCTCGTAGGTTTTGAAAACCTACGAGGTTTGGCGGAAGATGAAAAAAACCTCGTAGGTTTTCAAAACCTACGAGGTTACCAACCCACAGTCACCGTCACTACACAAAGAAACGAAACAGGAATCGAAATTCGCATCAAAGACAACGGCATAGGCATACCTGAATCAATAAAAGCTAAAATCTTCCAACCTTTTTACACCACAAAACCTACAGGGCAAGGCACTGGTTTAGGTTTATCGCTCGCGTATGATATTATTACGAAAGGGCACGGAGGTAGTTTAACAGTGGAAAGCATTGAAGGTGTGGGGACAGAGTTTACCATCATATTGCCGGAACAGAAATAAAGAAAAAGATAGAAGGAGGATAAAATTGAGCGATTTATTTTTACAAAAAAAACTTTATGAGTGCTTCTAAATTATTGATCGTTGTAGCCGTTGCTTTTTTATATTCCTGCAACACCCAACCGGAAAACAAAACAAGTGATAAAGCCGGTGCCAAAGACACACTTGTACCCTTGAAGGTCACTGTAATAGCCCAATTGCCTGATAGCTCTCAGCCCAAAACCATTGCTTTAAACAGCAAACCCAAACCTTTAGTGGTAACCGTGCCCGCGCGCTCGGGAGGCGCTTATTACCAAACCGCTCCGGACGGCAAGGCAATAAAAATAAATCTGGCGCCAACGGTCATTAAACCGCTGGAGGTATTCAAAAACGAAAAAGGAAAACCCATTGTAGACCGCGAGGGCAAGCCTGTTATGATGGGTGATGGCGGCGGCAAATCCAATTTCACCAATTTCACCACCGATAATGGTCTTGCTTTGGATCAAGTTAGTTGTTCTAAAATGGATAAATGGGGAAATCTTTGGTTCGGCACTGATGGCGGCGGGGTGAGCCGTTATGACGGCAAATCCTTCACTAGTTTCACCACCGCTCAGGGGCTGACAAGTAATCGTGTTCTGAGTATTGTAGAAGATAAAAGCGGCAATCTTTGGTTCGGCACTTGGGGCGGCGGCGTCAGCCGTTATGACGGCAAATCCTTCACCAATTTCACCACCGCTCAGGGGTTAGCAAGTAATATTGTTTGGAGCATTATAGAGGATAAAAGCGGAAACCTTTGGTTCGGCACTGAGGGCGGCGGCGTGAGCCGTTATGACGGCAAAATCTTCAATAGTTTTACCACAGCTCAGGGGCTGGCAAGTAATAATGTTAATAGCATTGTAGAAGATAAAAGCGGCAATCTTTGGATCGGCACTTGGGACGGCGGCGTGAGCCGTTATGACGGCAAAACCTTCACCAATTTCACCACCGCTCAGGGTTTGGCAAGTAATAGTGTTCAGAGCATTGTAGAAGATAAAAGCGGCAATCTTTGGTTCGGCGCTTATGGCGGCGGGGTGAGCCGTTATGACGGCAAAACATTCACCAATTTCACCACCGCTCAGGGTTTGGCAAATAATTTTGTTCGGAGCGTTGTAGAAGATAAAAGCGGCAATCTTTGGTTCGGCACTGAGGGCGGCGTGAGCCGTTATGACGGCAAATCCTTCACTAATTTTACCTCTGCTCAGGGTTTGGCAAATAACTATGTTCGGAGCATTGTAGAAGATAAAAGCGGAAACCTTTGGTTCGGCGCTGGCGGCGGCGTGAGCCGTTATGACGGCAAAATCTTCAATAGTTTTACCACCGCTCAGGGGCTGGCAAATAATGACGTTCGGAGCATTGTAGAAGATAAAAGCGGCAATCTTTGGTTCGGCACTGAGGGCGGCGGCGTCAGTCGTTATGACGGCAAAACATTCACTAATTTTACTACCGCGCAGGGGCTGGCAAGTAACAAGGTTCGGTGCATTGTAGAAGATAAAAGCGGCAATCTTTGGTTCGGCACTCAGGGCGGCGGGGTGAGCCGTTATGACGGCAAATCCTTCACCAATTTTACCACCGCTCAGGGTTTGGTAAGGAATTTTGTAGTGAGCATTGTAGAAGATAAAAGCGGCAATCTTTGGTTCGGCACTGATGGCGGCGGGGTGAGCCTTTATGACGGCAAATCGTTCACCAATTTTACCACCGCGCAGGGTTTGGCAAGTAATGCTGTTCTGAGCATTGTAGAAGATAAAAGCGGCAATCTTTGGTTCGGCGCTTATGGCGGCGGGGTGAGCCTTTATGACGGCAAATCCTTCATTAGTTTCACCACTGCTCATGGTTTGGCAAGTAATTTTGTAGTGAGCATTGTAGAAGATAAAAGCGGAAATCTTTGGTTCGGCACTGAGGGCGGTGGCGTCAGCCGTTTGTTGCGTAAAGACGTGGAGATATTGGAAGAGAAAACGGAAAATGTTAAAAAGGCAGGACCTGTTTTCTTTGATAATTTTACGACTGTAAATGGTCTGGCAAATGATGTAGTATCTGCTATTGTGGAAGATAAGCAGAGGAATATTGTGGCGGGTACCAATCTCGGTTTCACATTAATTCCCGCTAAGGCAAGCGCTCTGCCTTTTTCCACGGTCAAACCCGATCTTGAATATTACAATAGCCCCAATGGCTATCCTGTAAAGGGTATTAATACGAATGCCCTGTTCTGCGACAGTAAAGGCATTATATGGGCAGGCACGGGTAGTGAAAAAACTGGATTGGTGCGATTTGATTATGCGTCATTGCACAAGAACGAGCATATCGAGCCGCCAACTTTAGTTATTCAATCCGTAAAAGTAAAAGATGAAAATATTTGTTGGTTTAATCTTCAATCAAAGAATGTAAAGAAAAATCTTCAAGACAGTTCAACGGCTTTATTGCAGGAGTTCTTGGCTTACGGGAAAATTAAGACAGTATCTGAAAACGATTCCATTCTAAAACGTTTTGGGGATATCCGATTTACCGGCATCAGCAAATTTTATCCCTTGCCTCAAAATCTAGTTTTGCCTTACGCGCACAACCAAATTGCTTTTGAGTTTGCTGCCATAGAAACTACCAGACCTTTTCTAGCAAAATACCAATACATGCTCGAAGGCTACGACAAAGACTGGAGTCCTGTAACCAACCGTTCCAACGCCAACTTCGGCAATATCCATGAAGGCACTTATACCTTTAAACTCAAAGCGCAAGGCGCAAACGGGCTTTGGTGCGAACCGGTAAGTTATACTTTTAAAGTTCTGCCGCCTTGGTATCGCACTTGGTGGGCATATAGCATTTATGCTCTACTGTTCATTTCCGGAATAGGAATTTTCAGCAAATGGAGGGAACGCAACTTAAGGGCAGAAAAAGAAAAACTGGAGAAGACAGTTGAAGAAAGAACTTCTGAAGTAATTAAACAAAAAGAAAAAGTAGAAAGCACGCTTACTCAACTCAAATCAACGCAAGCCCAACTCATTCAATCCGAAAAACTAGCGAGTTTGGGTGAATTGACAGCAGGTATTGCACACGAAATTCAAAATCCTATGAATTTTGTTAATAATTTTTCGGAAATGAGTGTGGGTATTGCCAAAGAATTAAACGATGAAATAAATCAACCAAACATTGATAAAGAATACGTAGCAGACTTGCTCAAAGATTTATCGAGCAATCAAGAAAAAATTAATCATCATGGCAAACGTGCAAGCAGTATAGTTACAGGTATGCTCGAACATTCACGCCCAAATACAGGTGTTAAAGAATGGGCAGACATAAATAAACTGTGTGAAGATTATTCTCGAATAGCGTTAAATAGTTTTCAAACCAAAAACAAAAGCTTCCAAGTTGAAATGGTAAATCATTTCGATGAATCATTGCCGAAAATAGAAATCGTACCACAAGATATTGGTCGCGTTATTGTGAATTTGATTAATAATGCGTTTTATGCGGTGAATGAACGTAACAACAATTCAAAAAACCTCTTAGGTTTTGAAAACCTACGAGGTTTAGTCACCATTACCACGCAAAAAACCAACAACACCATCGAAATTCGCGTGAAAGACAACGGCACAGGTATGACAGAAAATGTTCGCGCAAAAATATTTCAACCATTTTTCACTACTAAACCGACAGGTTCTGGCACAGGTTTAGGTTTGTCGCTCGCGTATGATATAATAACGAAAGGGCATACTGGAACTTTAAAAGTTGAAAGTACAGAAGGAGCTGGAAGTGAGTTTATAATTACATTACCTATCTGACCAAGATTTTTCAATTTTGCTTTTAAACTATTTTACTTTTTCAAAAATCATTTTTTCATCTTTAAAATTAAATTGTGACTGAATTTTACACAATTTAAAAGTTAATTGTGTAAAATTCAGTCACAATTAGGTTGAAGAAAAAAAATTAAATTTTTCAAAAAAAAATCAGCGCGAATTTGTTTTACTCTATAAATTTGTTTTTAACCATTCCATTCACTAAGTTTGTCTCCACAAAATTCAACATTAACAATGAAATATTTTCTCTCTTTTTTAATTTTAAGTGCATCAATATTAATCACACAAGCGCAACGCATCACTGCCATTCAATGCGGCAAATTTTTAGATGTGCGCACAGGCGAAATACTCTCCAATCGCGTGGTATTAATTGAAGACAATGTGGTTAAAAGTGTTGCTGATGGACGCTTAATAAAATACAAAGCAGATACTACCATTGATTTATCCGATTATACTGTCATGCCCGGTTTAATTGATTGCCATACGCACGTGTTGTTGCAAGGTGATATTACTTCCGAAGATTATGACGTTCAGGTTTTAAAAGAATCTGTGCCGTATCGCACTATTCGCGCAGTGAATAGCTGTCGAAAAGCATTGATGAATGGATTTACCACTATTCGCGATTTAGGCACAGAAGGTGCAGGCTATGCCGATGTAGATTTAAAAAAAGCGATTCGAAACAATGAAATGATTGGTCCGAGAATGTTTGTTTCAACCTTGGCAATCAATACTACCGGACATTATCCACTCAGTGAACAAACTTATGCTTGGGAATTAACCATGCCAAAAGGTTTGCAAGAAATTACGGGTGCAGATGAAGGTCGACGCGCTGTGAGAACGCAGATTGCACATGGCGCAGATTGGATAAAAATTTACGCCGATAGAGCGTATTACAAATTACCCGATGGCAGTTACCGCAGTTCACCCAATTTTACGACAGAAGAAATTAACGCCATCGGCGATGAAACTTTGCGCAGCCGCAGAAAACTGACGGCGCACGCTGTTACGCGCGATGGTATTTTAATGGCAATCAATGCAGGTGCGAGCAGTATAGAACACGGATTTGGTATTGACGATGAGTGTATAAAATTGATGGTGCAGAAAAATGTGTATTGGTGCCCCACCATTTATGTGAACGATTATGTGGCGGACGGTAGAGCAAAAGCAGGAAGCCCCATAAATAAATATTTTTCAGAATCAGAGCCAGCACTTTTTGCCAAAGCGCAAAAAGCAGGCGTTAAAATCGCTTACGGTACTGATATTGGCGGTTATGATTGGAGTGTATCGCAAGCAAAAGATTTTGAGTATATGGTGAAATATGGTTATTCGCCACTCCAAGCTATTCAAACGGCAACCATCAACGCTGCCGATTTGCTTTCGCAACCCAAACTCGGCGAAATTAAACCTGAATCTTTTGCAGATATTATCGCCGTTAAAGGCGACCCCACAAAAGATGTAAAAGTGTTGAACGATGTGAAATGGGTGATGAAAAACGGTGTGGTTTATAAGAATTAATAATTTTTTTGAGGAATCTTACGATAAATGAGATTTTTCTTTCAGACTAATTTAACCACGAAGTTCCAAAGGTTAACACAAAGGACACAATGTTTTGATTAAACCCTGTGAACTTTGTGTAAACCTTTGCGAACTCTGTGGTTAAATTATTTATCTTTCACAATCTTAATAAAACTTCTCGTTGTTACATCAGAAATAAAATAGATTGCGGATGGTAAATTTTCGATTGACCACGAAAATTCGTTCTTAACGCCGTGTTTTATTTCTCTGCCTAAAACATCTACCAAAATCAGATTTTCAGGATGTTCCGTTTCTAAAAAAAGGACATCAGTTGTCGGATTCGGATATACTTCAAAAGTTTTTTCAGTCGTATTTTGCGTTGCAGTCAGGCTTGATTTATGCGCCAACCAAAGCGTTGCGTTTAAAATCAAAGGAGCATGATTGCCGTGTGCGTCGCTGCTCCAACCGTTATATAAATTATCGTTTGGGTCACCAGTTCCATCATCGGCAGGTGAAGAATCTCCCATGGCAAATATTTTTCCTTTGCCATAGTTAGCCCGCGCCACTAAAACATCCACATTACCTGTTGTTGTTGAACCCGTTTTATAAAATAGACCGCGAACAGAATTATTTTTGGTTGGGTCGAGCGTCATTGAAGTACCATTTGCCCATTGCACTTCTATTGGCGTTCCTTTTGAGCCATGCAAAATAGAATCGGTTGCGATATTTGCATAATTATTGGAAGTGAGCGAAAAATTTTGGAGGTCGAATGAAAACCCAAACGGGTTATTCTGTACGGTGTTATTCGTCATCAAATCGTTCCAAATTTGTGGGGAATCGGCGCCATCGTTATTTCTATCCGAAACCGTATGGTCTGAAATCATGAATAATCCACCGCCATTCTTAACAAAATTCATTATTGCCGTTTTTTCTGAAGCAGTAAACAAAATATTCGGTTCATCAACAACGTAAACGGTATAATTCGATAAATCTTGAGGATTTGTCGAGACACCGTAGGTTATTGAAGCACCTATCGGTAAAGTTTCGACAACAAAGCCTTCTTTAACCAAACCCACTCCCCAAGCACTCAGCGAGCCTTGCCAAAAAGTTTCGAGTGTTGAAGCTGTTATTTGACTTTGTGCTGGCGTAGGTATGCGTTGAGGGTTACTTTCATTTCCCGCACCAACGGTCATTGCACCATTGGCGCCTGTACCAATATTGTGTACATCGGCATCAATTACCCAATCTGCGTTTCCTGCCATTTCTGCTTTTGTAGCATCGAACAAAATTTTTTGGGTTTGAGCGGTTAATATGGAATACGGAATAAGGAATAAGGAAATGGTCAGAAGTCTTTTTGTAGGGAAAATCATAATGGGGAAACTTTAATGCTGTATTCGATGGACGAAAGTAAAACAGTTTAAATCATTGACTTCATTTTAAAAGATGATTAACGAATCATTAATATAACTATTTAGCTAAAGCTAAATTAGGAGAATGGAAACGCGGATTTAACGGATTTAGCTGATGAACACGGATTTCTTAATGTTTTAGGATTTTGAAGATTAAAAAATCCGTTAAATCCGCGTTTCCATTGATAAACATTTTAGCTTTAGCTAAACAGTTATAAATTAATAAAAATAAAAAAGTGCCGAACATTATTGCTCGGCACTTTTGTTTAGGAATTAGGTTAGCGAAAACTATTCCTTATTCCCTATCACTTATTCCTTAAACTACGATCTATTCACTTTTACAGATTTAACTACACCATCCGACGTAATTAAACGCAAGATGAAAGTACCATTCGGCAAATTGCTTAAATCAACTTCATACCGAAATTGATCTTTAGTGAAAGTCTGACTTGTCATTAAGCGACCATAACTATTAAATACTTCAATTGTACCATCGAGTTGAACATCACTCATAGATTCAATATACAATTTGCTGCTTGCAGGATTTGGATACAATATAACATCGCCTTGTGCAGAGAAAATCATTGACTTCAGCACCGTTGAATATGTTATATCACCATTATCGTCCACATGCTTAATGCGATAGAAGTTATGACCTACTTTCGGGCTTTGATCGACTAAATTATAGGCATTTTGAGCACCATTTTGAGACGGTACGGTTACCATAATGTCGAAATTAATACCATCAGCAGAATGCTCAACTACATACTGGCTCGGAATGAGTTCGTTCGTAGTCACCCAATCGAGTTGTATATTTTTTGTATTTTTAACTACTGCTGTGAACGCAGAAATAGTTCCTGATGCGCCAACACAAGAATTTGAATTAACATTCTTGGTCACTGTGCGAATACAACCGTTTTTAGTGATTGTAACTATAACTGGTTTAACACCAATAGTAATGAACTTTGAAGTAATTGAAGCGCCTGAACCTGTTGGATTTGTTCCGTTAGTTACTGACCAAGTAATTGAAGATGCACCAGTATTCGGTGTAGAGAAAGTAGCCGCTGCGCCCAAACAAACATCAGTTGGTCCGTCTATAACCGCATTAATGATTGGTGTAATAGTTACAACATTCGATTCTAACCAAGCACCACAACCTGCACGACGCACACAACGTCTGATATAAGTGACTTGATTAACCGTTGGGAATACTGTTAAACCTGTAGTGCTACCACTACCTGGAATTTGAGTATAATGCGCTAAGCTGAAAGTAGCATCAACAAACGAATACATCCACATATATTGCAAAGTACCAGATCCGCCAGAAGCAGCAGTAACTTCGGTTAGTGGCTGAATGTCCGCTTGATTACAAATTGTTTGGTCGCCTTTTATAGTACCTGCGTTAGTTACTTGCGAACAAACCGCATCAACTAAAGTAACAGAAGCCGTTGCAGTACATCCATTTTTATCCGTAACAGTCACTTTATATGTTCCAGCAGCTAAATTAATAATTGTAGCACCTGAGTAATTATTACTCCATAAATATGTAAATGGTGCAGTTCCACCGCTAACAGTTGCCGTAGCAATACCCGTTGCACTACCTTGTTCAATTATTGCCACAGAAACAGTTGCAGTAACTGCTAAATTGGGAGAAGTCACTGCCTGAACAGTTACGTTTGTACTAACTGCGCAACCATTAGCATCCGTCACTGTAACTGTATAAGTACCACCAATGATGTTAGAAATGGTTGAAGTAGTTGCTCCATTACTCCATTTATAAGCATAAGGTGCAACACCATTAGAAGCTGTTGCAGTTGCAGAGCCCGTAGGTAAACAAGTAGCACTTGTTGATGTTGTTGATACTGAAATAGCCGCAGGTTGCGTAATTGTTACTGAGCCAGAAGCTGAACAACCCGCAACATTTGTTGCTGTTACTGAATAAACACCCGCAACCAGATTAGAAACTGTTGCTGTTTTAGCTCCATTCGACCAAACGAACTGATATGGACTTGTATTATCACTTACACTCGCTGTCGCTGTGCCTTCGCTTCCACCATTACATTTAATGTTGGTTGATTTAATCGAAAGAGTCGGAGCTGAGGAGGCAGCTACACTCACTGAGTTTTTGCCTGAACAACCATTCGCATCTGTTACAGTTACAGAATAAGTACCAGCAGGTAAATTAGTTATAGAAGCCGTTTTTTGTCCTGAATTCCATAAATATGTGAAAGGTGCAGTACCACCACTAACTAAAGTTGCAGTAGCACTTCCATTATTTGAACTACATGACGTTGGGTTAGCAGAAACACTAACAGTGATAGGTAGTGGCGTGTTAACCGCAAAGTTTTGAACCGCAGTACAACCGTTGTTATCTGTAACAGTAAGTGTATAATTTCCACCCGCTAAGTTATTAACCGAAGCAGTAGAAGCACCATTACTCCAAGCATATTTATAAGGTGTTGAGCCACCACTGACTGTAGCAGTTGCCGCACCAAATCCATCCGAACAAACAGCATTCGTAACGTTTACTGTAACCGCAACGCCAGATGAAGAAGTTACAGTAGCACTTTTTGCAGCCGTACAGTTTTTGCTATCAGTAACAGTTACAGTATAACTTCCAGCCGTAAGATTTGAAATCGTTGCTGTTGTTGAGCCGTTACTCCATTGGTATTTGTAAGAACCAGAACCACCAGTAACAGAAGCAGTTAAACTACCATTTGAACTATTACAATTTGTAGAACCAGTATTTAATGTAATAACAATTGCATCAGGCTGTGCTATAGCAGCTGTTAACGTACCAGAACATCCCGTATTATCTTTTACAGTAACCGAATACGACCCTGCTTTTAAATTCACGAGTGTATTAACTGTACTACCAGTGCTCCAAGCATAAGTATAAGGTGCAGAACCGCCAGAAACCATCGCTGTTATCTGTCCGTCAATGCCGCCATTACAAGTAACATTTTTAGAATCGGCGGTAACAGTAATTGAAGTTGTTGAACCGATTGTAAAACTTAAGATAGTTGAACAACCAGCAGCATCAGTTACAGTAATAGTATAACTACCTGCACTGAGGTTTTTCAAACTCTGGTCAGTAGCGCCAGTATTCCATTTGTATGTATAAGGTGCAGTACCAGAAGTGACAGTCACTTGACCAACACCATTAGCAATACCACAACTTGCATCTGCTTTAGAAACAGTGGCAACTAAACTTCCACCAACAGTATTAACCGAAACAGAACCGACATTCGAACAACCACTACCATCGGTTACAGTGACACTGTAACTTCCTGCAGGAATACCATTGATAGTTTGAGATATAGCACCTGTGCTCCATTTATAACTCACAACACCCGATGTACCCGTTGCAGTTACTGTGGCAGAACCATTCGAAGAACCACATGCAGCATCCGTTTTAGAGGTAGCAATTGTAAAATTAGACTGGGTAATAACGTTTACACTCACTTGACGCATACACCCATTAGCATCCGTTACAGAAACAGTATAAGTACCAACTGTTAAGCCCGTCGCAGTAGCTGTCGTTTGTCCGTTACTCCATTTGTAAGTAAAAGGAGAAACACCACCCGTTACATTAGCAGTAACTGATCCAGTAGCACCACTACCACATGATGGAGAGTTAACTGTTGTTCCAATAATAATGGCAGCAGGATTAATGATTGTACCCGTTGCAGTTGCCGTGCAACCATTGGCATCGGTTACTGTTACACTATATGTTCCTGCTGGAATACCTACTATAGATTGCGTGATGGCACCATTGTTCCATTTGTAAGTGAAAGGAAATGTACCACCTTGTGGAAGTGCATCAACAGCAGCATCGCAATCGCCGAAGCAACGCAATTTGCCAATTTTTAAATTGAGACTGAATGCACCAGGTACATTCAAGAAATTGGAAGCAGAACATCCATTTGCGTCACTTACAGTTACATTGTAACCACCTTGTGCTAATGTTTGCACAGTTCCCGTTTTGCCTGAACCCCAAGCAAAAGACAAAGGTGCAGTACCGCCAATGCCAGTTGCTGTAATAGAACCTCCATTACAAACATCAGCAAATTTAAAAGTTGTATTTAATTGGGCTGGTTCAACTATTGTCACTGAACCTGATGCTGTTTTATTGGCAGCATCTGTAACTGTCACAGAATATAAGCCTTTATTCAAGCCGAATAAAGTATTTCCAGTGCTACCGTCACTCCATTTAAAACTGTATGGTGCTGCGCCGCCAGATGCTGAAGCTGAAGCTGTACCATTAGTGAACCCAAAACATTTTGGATCAGTTTTAGTTACAGAAATTGACAGTTGTGCACTGACTGAAAGCGTGAATAAAAGCATTGCAATAACCACGCTGCTTATACGCTTGAGAGCAACTTTACTGACGTAAAGTTGAAATTGGTTTGGTGTCATAGTCTTGAGTTTGTTGATAAGTAAAATTTGAGCTAAATCTAAAAAGTTTAAGCGTTTAAAAAAATATGGTTCAAGGAATATAATTAACTAACTAACTTCCACTACTTTACATAAAGATATAGAATATTTCACAAATTAAAAGGAAATTTTACAATAAACAAAATAATTATTCTTGTCCATACAAATATTTTATTTAAATGTGTCCAAAATTAATGTACAATTCATTAAAACTAATTATATTTGGTTACAAATGCGCTTTTTAATTGGCACGAAAATTTCACACAAACAAAATCTTGATTAAAGAAAAAGTAATACCTTGCTTTTTTTTTCTGAAAATATTATCTATGCGATTATTATTACTTGGTTTAATTCTATCCCTTACCTGTACAACAATTGTTAGAAGCCAGGTAAATTTTATTCATCAAGATTCCATTTTGGCACGTTCAAGCGACTGTCTTTTGGGAATTTCTGCTTGTATTGATAGCTTCCAATACGAAGATATTAATAAGTATAATTTCTATTTAAACAATTCGCCTTATGCGCCTTCAAACGTTAAATATTGTCGACTTGATTCTAATTTTGGTTATTCCTACTTCTTTCTAAAAGGAAGAACGGGTCCGTTTACACTCACCAATTGGAATGTTAACAATCGCCTCATTAATTTTACTTTTAGCGATTTAAATGTTTTGAAAGATTCGATGCGCCGATGGACAAGTTCATCGCCGAATTGGATTTATAGTGCCGATAATGCGCTGATTTATCAGATAAATTCTGGCTCGCTCAATCTACCTGCGCAAGTTTTTACGAGTAGTGGCGGCACTGTGCGCGATACAGTAGCTTTAAATCGCGGCATTTTGTATCAAGGTGTTCGCATCAATGTTACATCTGGATTTAATAGATTTGTAGTTCAACGCAAATCGGATAATGTTTCCGATACGGTCATCATTGCGGCAGCTTGTTTTTCGCCACAGCCTAAAATTGTGCGTATTACCGTTCCACGCGATTCAACTCAGGGCTATTGTGCCGATACGACCAACTTTATCTCTCGCATTAAAAGTATCCAAAATATTTGCGCCAAAACAGATACTATTATTCAAACGAACTCTTTGAGTACATCGTGTATAAATTTTAAAGCAACAGGCGTTGGCACAGATACTTTATGTTTAAAAGTATGCGATGTTTTAGGTTTTTGCGACACAACTCAATTGGTTGTGACAGTTCTCAGCAAAAATCAGAATGGATTGCGATTGCGCATTATTGACTCCGTTTATGTTGATAGCATAAAACAACGTTGCGATGCATTAATTCCGCAAGGAACACTCAGTTCAGTCCAAACTTTGACGTTTAATAGCCCTTTGAACGCGCATTTTGCTTTTAATAGCACTACTAAATGTTTGGTGTTTTCAGGCGTTAGTGCTGGCATTGATTCTATAGGTATTCGTGTTTGTAACTCAAATAATATTTGCGATACGACTGTTTTGGTGGTTGATATATTACAAAAAGAGGTTCTTAAAAGTAAAAAATATTTCTTCGCCGATAGTATTGCTATAGATAGCACCTCAAAAGTATGTCTTAATTTGCCGCAAAAAACTTCTACAATAACTAAATTCAATAATTTTTGTGCAGGAAGCAATAAAGGTAAAGTAACTTTCACTACCGATAATGTGCGCCAATGTGTCTTTTATTCAGGTACAAAAGTAGGCAACGATACAGCCTGTTTCGAATTGTGTAATAATTTAGGCGTTTGCGATACATCGTACTTTTATATCACTTCATTTACAAGAAAAGTTGATACTACCCCTATTTTATTACCGCGCGCTGATACAGTTAAAATTAAAATCAATCAAACTGTAAACTACTGTCCCGATTCATCGCGTTTGCGTAATTCGCCTATTAAAAGTATTGGTTATTGCGATCTAAGTAATTTCGATAATGTCGATATTGCACTCGATACAACTAAAAAATGTGTCATTATCAAAGGTTTGAAGGTAGGAACAGATACTTTTTGTCTTGTTTTGAAAAATCAAGCAGGATTTAGCGATAGCACGCGACTATTTGTAAAAGTTGTACCTGATACTCTGCGCACACAAACCCGATTCGATTCAGTCAATGTTTTTGTAGGCGATAGCGCCACTTATTGTTATACTGATACAACTTTCTTGGGTGCTAAAGTCGATACATTCTATAATAGTTGTCCAACGCGAAGTGGCAATTCGAGTCAAGTCACTCAAAAAATTGGAACGCGTTGTTTTAAAATAAATGGTTTGTTTGTTGGCACCGATACTATATGCTTACGCGCTTGTTCAAATAAAACAAATTTGTGCGACTCGCTCATTGTGTTCATTAAAGTTACAAAAAAAGATGCACCTAAACCGACAAAAATTGATTCGGTAAAGGTTGGTATTCTTGGAAACACCACTTATTGCCTTAATAATTTAAGCACGGGTACTACCCTATCGTTTTGTTCCGCCGTCGATCCCAAAAATTCTTCCAAAAACATTAGTGCAAACTGTATAAGTTTCACGGGCAAATCGGCTGGGAAAGACACCGTTTGTGTTTTGGCGTGTAAACCTTCTGGCATCTGCGATACTACAAAATTATTTGTAACAGTTACTCCCGATACATCCAAAGCTGGTTCAAAGCAAAAAAATATCATTATAAAAATTGGTACTGATACGTTAATTTGTCTCGATACTACTATTCTTAGAAATCCCGTTGATACTTTTTTCGATAATTGTAATGGTTTAAACGGACTATTCGCGCGTATTTCACCACAAGTATCAACGCGTTGCATACAAATAAAAGGCGTTAAAGCAGGTACAGATACAGCGTGCTATGTTATTTGCAACAAGCTGCGTACTGTTTGCGATACAACCATTTTTGTAGTGCAAGTGCTTGATACTGCTAAAGTAAATTTACACGCGTTCGACGATTTTGACACCACGCGACTCAATAAAACAATAGATATTGAAGTTTTCACGAACGATTCTTTGGGTGGAAAAGTACCAACCTCTTTGACGATTATTACAGCGCCTACAAAGGGCGTTGCATCGGTTGTATCAATCAGTAAAGGTATCATTAAATTTGAAACCAATAGTTCACCACAATCGTGTGGCATTGATAGTTTCCGTTACCGCGTTTGCAGCGGTGTGACTTGCAGCGAAGCGACTGTAACTATCAATGTGCAATGTCCCGATTCTTTATACGTTTACAACGCCATTTCGCCAAATGGAGACTTTATAAATGACAATTTCGTGATTGATGGCTTGCAGAATTATTCCGATAATATGCTCTATATCTACAACCGTTGGGGAAATGAAGTATTTAAAACAAAGAATTATCAGAACGATTGGACAGGTCAGTGGAATGGAAAAGATTTACCTGATGGAACGTATTTCTACTTTCTTTACGACACCGCAAAAAATAATTTGTTAAAAAGTGGTTATATTCAATTATTTCGATAGGTTTCCGAGATAATTACAAAACATGGCATAATTTTTTTCTTAGATGTAATATATAAATTTATAAAAATAATTCTTAGATTTGAGCGCGATTTTTACAGCCAACTCAAAATTCAGATTTATTTTTTAAAGTTTTAATGAGATAACACATCCTTATTTGGTCTCTACCAAGAGACATAAACTACACACCTTAAAAACCTGTGCAGCCGTAAGCTATTGCGACTCTACAATAATTTTTTAAAACTTTATCATACGATGAGAAAAAAAATCGCACTTTTTGCTCTGTTGTCGTGGTCTGTTTTTGCGCAAGCACAACAAGATCCCATGTTCACTAACTATTTATTTAATGCCCTTACCATTAATCCCGCTTATGCAGGCAGTAATGAGCATTTAACCCTCAACGCCTTGTACCGCAATCAATGGGCTGGTATAGAAGGAGCACCAGTGACGCAAACTGTTATTGCACACACACCTCTGAAAGGTGATAAAGTAGGCGTTGGAATCAGTATCATTAATGATAAAATTGGTCCAACGAATACTTTAGATTTCAACCTCGCTTATGCGTATCGGATCCCAGTAGGCAAAACAGCTAAGTTGAGTATTGGTTTGCAAGGCAGCTATAACAGCCGCCGTTCAGATTGGTCTCAGTTGAACATCCAAAACCCAGACGATGTTTTTAAAAGCAACATCAATTCTTGGAAACCGAATTTTGGTGCAGGCATTTATTATTACTCTAAGCATTTTTACACAGGTGTTGGTGTTCCGAGAATTATTGAGTACGATTATACTACTGCAACTACTCAGCAATTACCTATTTACGGCAAAGATTATCGCCACTATTATTTCACCATCGGTGGTGCTATTCCTTTAAATGGCGATGCACTAATTTTCAAACCTTCTGCTTTAGTAAAAGCATCTGCGCTTGATAATCAGTTAAAAGGCGATGTAAACGGCTATTCTGTTGGAGCGCCCATCGAATTTAATGTCGATCTCTCTTTAATGTTTCAGCAAACTTTATGGGTTGGTGCTTCTTTCCGCTCATCTGTTGAAGCCTTTAAAAACACAAGCTCATTCGATTCCGTCGATTTCTGGACAGCGTATTACCTCGAAAGTGGTTTGCGTGTTGGTATGGGATTCGATTATTCGCTCACAAAGCTTCAATCTAAAACACCAGGCAGCTTCGAAGTTTTCTTAGGTTATGAATTTGACTTTAAAGAAAAGCGCGTTGTTACGCCACGTTATTTCTAAAAACATTTAATACAGTGCATTTCAACAAAACCAATATTTGGTATTAAATTTTTGAAAAATATTTGGTACGATTTTTTATCATACTATATTATATATTCCGAACATTTAATTACTCATTTCCGATTTCTTGTAATGCTACACATTCACCGAAATCTAAATTTTAAGCGATGTATTCAAAATCCTTTTACTCTACGCTGCTCACATTATTCTTCGCAGGAACAATGTTCGCACAAACTACATCTAAAATTGAGCGTGCTAAACGCTACATGAAAGAATTAAATTACGTTGGCGCCATCGAATTACTCAATACTGTGATGTCTAAAGGCGACAACGAAGAAGCTAAAATTGCTTTAGCAGAATGCTATCGCAAAGTTAATGACAGTGAAAACGCCGAGTTTTTGTATGGTCAGGTCGTTCGTTTACAAACAGCACAACCCATTCATTATTTATACTACGGCGAAATGTTGCAGCGCAACGGAAAATGTGAATTAGCCCGCGAATGGTTTAAAAAATTCGCACAGGCTGTTCCAGAAGATGTGCGTGGACAGTATCAAGATCGCGCTTGCGATTACGAGCAAGAGTTAAAAACGAAAGGCGAAGGCGTTTATGAAATTGCCCGGACAACGTTTAACTCCAACCTCGACGATTTTGGCGCAGCTTTTTACAAAGATGGTATTGTGTTCGCCTCTGAACGCGACAAAGGCACTGCTATAAAACGCAACCATACCTGGACGGGTAATCCGTTCACTGATTTATATTTTGTGCCAACCAAAGGTTGCGGCACTAAAGTGATAACAGGTAAACCAGAAAAGTTTTCTGATGATATTAACACAAAGTATCACGATGCGGTAGTTACTTTTAACAAAGACCAATCGCAGATATTTTTCACACGCAATAATTACAGCGGCGGAAAAACAGCTAAAGATCAAGAAGG
>JAYWBA010000184.1:0-4385 GCA_043781915.1 Saprospiraceae bacterium | reverse complement strand
CGACTACAAGGCGTTTGGCTATCAAAGAAGATGCTCAAGGTTTTAATGAGAACAAAGATAAAGCCGTTAAAGGTGGTAAGGCGGCGGGTATTGCTTTAGATGCTTACGAAGCGCAAACGGGTTTAAAGGTTGTTTCAAGTGAAAACTTTTTAAATCCACCAAAACCCCCCGACGCATTACCCCCCGACGAAAAAACGAACTAAAACGCACTTCAAACGGATAAAGCGCGGTTAAATGTATTTTAGTTCGTTTAGTCAAATTAAAAAGCCGTTGTACCAATTAAGGTGCAACGGCTTTTTTAGTGTGGGATGGTATTTAGGCGTTTATTGTAAACGCAACAAACGCCTGATTGCATCACATTACCCCTCAGTAAGTTTAGATTTAGGTTTAACCTTTTTCTGTTTATCAACCTTTAAAGGTATTACCTTATGAGATTCAACCCATTTAATCAAATTACCCTCAGTCACAAAATAAGACTTGCCTATTTTCGACGCGACAAGTTCACCCCGTCCGATGGATTCTCTAAGGTTGCGAATATCAAAGCCGTATGCCTCAACAAGATAAGCGAGCGTAAAAACCCCTTTTTGATTCATTTTTTAAATGTTAGTTACGTGAATTTAATCTAAGTTTTCTAATAGCTGCAAAGATAGTAAAAAAATATGCTTATCACTTGCTTATCATATACGTATTTTACTACGTGGTTTACAGTTGCTTTTATACATTTGCCTATTATTAGTTTATCACTTGCTTATCACTTGTTTTTTATTTTAAAAAAAGTTAAAAAAAACTTGCAACGTTCGTAAGAAGGTTTTACCTTTGCAACATATTCAAATAAAGAGTTTAAAAATCATTCAAAAATAGTTTAAAAATGGAAAAGGTTAAAATTGTGATTTACAAGAGGTGCAGCACTAAAGGACAAGGCGAAAGCGGTTTAGGTCTGGAAGCACAGGACGCATACATACAGCACTTTGTAACAGGTAATCCAAAATTTGAGGTAGTCAAAGAATTTACAGAGGTTGCGAGCGCAAAAACAGTTGATTGCAAAAAACGTCCTTTCTTATGCGAAGCCGTTTCCATGTGTCAAAAACAAGGTTTTACATTGGTTGTGGCAAAGGTTGACCGTTTGAGCCGTACTACGGAACACGCTTTAGATATTTTTGCAAAGTTGGACGGGCGTTTAATTTCGTGTGATATTCCAAATTTAGACAAATTTACGTTGACCTTATACATGGCAATTGCAGACCGTGAACGCGAAATGATAAGTTTACGGACAAAACAGGCATTGACCGCAAAAGTTAAACGGGGCGAAACATGGGACAGAAATAGCAGTTGGACGGACGAACAACGGCAAAAAGGAAAAGATGTTTTGAAAGCTGATGCACTTGCAAACGTACAAACAAAAAGAGCAAAAAATTATGCTACGATGTTACGCAAAGAAGGTAAAACGTTTGAGCAAATAGCGGAAATACTAAACGAAGAAGGTTTTTTGACAGCGAGAAAAAAGGCATTTGATAAAGCACTTGCAAAGTATCTAATTGAGAAGTAAACAGTGTAAAACAGTGTAAAACGATGGTTTTACCGTCGTTTTACGGGTGTTTTACCCATGTAAAACTTATTTTCTAACATTTTAAATCTAAAAAAATGAATATCGAATTGTTTTTAAAATGCGTGGCATTGTTCCGAAGGGATATTGAGAGATACCCTACAAAACAAGCGGTTACATTCAATATTTTTGACGACCCTATAATTTTAGGACGGTATCACGGACAATGCAAAGGCGATATGCTCAGCTTTCTTTGTACGCTATCAATTGACGAATTAAAGCGGATTGAGCAAGAATATACCCCCTCAGTATTTCAATAAAAAACGGCTACTTACATTCAGGCGTTTATTGCATATACAACAAACGCCTGATTGCATTAAACTTTAAGAAAACGGGATGCCTACCTACCAAAAAGGCAATAAAAAAACGGCACATCTACGACCGACGAAAGTGTAAGATGTACCGTAATTTCCATTAAACAGGCGAAAGCCTATAAAACAGTGCAAAGAAATGTCAAATTTCGTTAAAAATCACGAAACGAGCGTAACAAACGCAAATCATCAAGAATCCGTTAACGCGATTCTTTCCAACGTCGAAAATACACCTTATGCCCTACGTGGTGCAACGGTTAAAACGATTTTGTATTTTTTGTTTTCAGTCATTGCAGCCGTTGAATTGAGCGCGGCGTTATTCTTTTACGTGGCGTCTTTGGGCGTCTCTAAAGCCGTCGCAATGGTTGTTTGTGGCGCGGTTGCCTTCGCTTTTCATGGCTTATTGCATAGCATTTTGACCGATACAGCCAAAGGCATTGTATTTGGCAAACGTAAAGAAAGCGGCGCAATGTCAAACGAAGTAACGGCAAATATAGTTTTATCTATTGTTTTGCTTTTGATGGCTTCATGTACCGTCTTTTTTGTTGGTAAAAAAGGTTTTACGGCGTACCGAGCAACCCAATACGAAGTGGCACAAAGTGAACAAGCCAAGCCAAAAAACGACGGTGTGACAGCCCAAATGTTGACAGGCAAAAGCGGCAAAATAGCAGCCTACAAACTTGAAATGTTGGCAGACCTTGAAAAAGCCAAAAGTAAAACCGTAGATAGTGAAACGGCAAAAACAGCAAATGAAGCAAGCCGTTACGATGCAACAACGGCAACCATTACAGATATAGTTGGGGCGTCTGCTTTTGTTTTAGAGGTGTTACTTTTGCTTTTGGCTTATACCATTGCGACGGCAAAAAAAGCGGCAAGTATAGAAGAAATTGCACGGCGCAATGAACAAGCAGCAAGCCCACAAACGGCAAACGAAAAAGGGACTTATGAAGATAAAACAAGAACAACGGCAAGCGTTACGGATGCCGTTACGCCACCACGAAAAATAGGTTTTTCAGACAATAGGGCAACCAATGAGACGAACGGCGAACGTATCGTAATTAAAGGTTTTCAAGGCAAAAACGACGAAAAAGGAAGCGTAACGGCAAGCGTTACGGATGCCGTTACGGATGCCGTTAGCAAAATGGACAAAAGTAAATTAAAGATGTGTTTGTATTGTGAACAAGAGTATGTTTACCGTATTCATAATCAGAAATACTGTTCCGAAACATGCCGTATTGACGCATGGGAAGAAAAGAACGGCAAGAAATTACGGCGCGGTGTTAATGCGTAACGGCAAACAAAAAGCCGTTGTTAAAGAAATTCTTTCAACAAAATGTTGATAACCATGTAATTTGCTTACTTTTTCAAAGAGAAGTGGATATTACAACAAATTTTGTGGAAATGTTTTTTTTAATAATTACAATGTATATCGTAAATTTGTGACATTATTTTAAAATAGAAAAGCCGTTCCATGCGGTACGGCTTTTTTCTCTTTAGAGATTCTTTAAGCGTAAGATTATCTAACAATTATATTAACAGTACCGAATTAGGTCATTTTAGAGGACGCAATCTAAACTAAAATGATTAATAGGTATATTTTTGTCTGTGCTTTTTGTTTCAGCCGTAAAGGTAGAGGTAAAATTAAAAACTACCAAGAAAGTTTTGTATTTTTTGGTATTTTTAAAAATAACTTGTCAAACCTTCACTAAAGAACCTTAACAACAGGACAAAGATACACACTTAGTTTGAATTTTAAACTAAGTTAGCCTACCTTTTTTTTCGGTGCTACAAATTCATTAAAACAATGAATAGTAACATCACTCAACGGCTCAAAGAAGCCACACACAGCCCAACAAATGCGGCTAAGAATCAAGCTATCACCAAAGCTAAAAAAGAAATTATCTTGCCTAAACAGGTAGTTGATAAAATCAAAAGCAATGCCACCAACGAGCGCGAAGCCTTGATAGGTTTACGCCTTGCCTATGCAATGTACAGCCGTGCAATGTTTAATAAATTTGCCTTAAATGAATGGTTTGATGTACCGTATCAAACGCTAAAAGCCGTTAATTTCGATTATAGTAAGTATCTCTACACATTGGAAGGTGTAATAGAATTTAATGGCTCATGGCACAATCCTAAAGGCAAAAAAGGGTATTGTCAAAAAGCAAGATTCATTTTAGGCGGTTATCACATTACAGACTTCGCCGCAATACCAACAGCCGCCAAAGAGCAACAAGCCAATAGTACCATTGAGCAACAGGCAACAGCCGTTTACAAGTGCCTTTCATTGAAAATTGGTTCGGACATCTTGACTGAAAAAACACCCTTTTTTCGTGCTTCTCTAATCATAGCAAAGTATCTCACAGCGACGTTAACGGCTGATTGGTTTATGGTTAGTCATAAACACCTGCGGACAATTAACGACGATGAAAAGCTGCCTTTATGTAGGTGGGTGCAAGACGAAAATACAA
>JAYWBA010000183.1:0-12122 GCA_043781915.1 Saprospiraceae bacterium | reverse complement strand
ATCAAAATGTCAATTTTTCGCACACTGGAAAATACGGATTGACCAAAGAATCTGGTTTATTGTTCAATATTGTTCGGGGCGCAAAACCCGCTATTTTTCCTTCTTCTTACGCCGTTGATAAAGAATTTGAAGATATTTTGATGTATTATCACTCAGAGCAAGCGTTAATTGATATTCTCATAGGTTTAGCGAATGGAACGATTGAGATAGAACACTACAAGGCAAACGCCGTTAAAATCGCGCAAAATTATACGCCACACAATTTGTATAAACGTTTATTTCAGCTTTGAGGTGTCAGTTATCAGGTGTCAGGTATCAGGTTTTCTCGAAGCTTGATACCCGACACCTGATAACTGACACCTGAATAACTAACCCAATCAATTATGTGTGGTATAGCAGGATTTATAGACTTTAATAAAGATACTTCGGAACAAGTTTTAGTCAAAATGACTGATTCGTTGGAACATCGCGGTCCTGATGATAAAGGATATAAAGTTTGGAAGACAGATAAAACAGTCATTGGTTTTGGACATCGTCGTTTGTCTATCATTGATTTATCGCCTTTAGGGCATCAACCCATGTTTTCAAGAGATGGACGTTGGGCGATTGTTTTTAATGGTGAAATTTATAATTACAAAGAAATTCAAACTGAATTAAAAGGCTTAGGCTATCAATTCATTTCTAATTCAGATACAGAGGTTATTATTTATGCAGTCGATTGTTGGGGTTTGGATGCTATTCATCGGTTCATCGGCATGTTTGCTTTTACGATGTACGATACTAAAACTAACAAGGTTCATATTGTCAGAGACAGAGCAGGAGTAAAGCCTTTATTTTATTATTGGAAAGACAAAACGTTCTTATTTGCGTCCGAACTAAAAGCGTTTCACCATCACCCTCGATTTAAAAAAGAGATTGATATTGATTCAGTTGGGCTTTATTTCTACTATTTGTACATCCCGGCACCTTATTCTATTTTTAAAGATACGCACAAACTATTGCCAGGTCATGTGATTACACTTTCTTTAGATACGCAGACCATAGAAATTCAAAAATATTGGGATGTTTACGATTATTATGCAAAACCTGCTTTAAAAATCAGTAAAGAAGATGCTATTGATGAAACAAAAAGGTTATTAAAGTCGGCTTGCGAGTATAGAATGGTTGCCGATGTGCCCATCGGCATTTTTCTGAGCGGTGGTTATGACAGTGGGATTACAACGGCTTTGTTGCAACAAGATAGAACGGAGAAATTAAAAACATTTACGATCGGTTATGAAGATAAAATATTTACAGAGACAAAAGAAGCGAGGCAAGTTGCAACGCATTTAGGCACTGACCATACAGAATACATCTGTAAAGCAACTGAAGCCTTTGATATTCTTCAAAATTTACCTTTTTATTACGATGAACCTTTGGGAGATGGCTCCAGTGTGCCGACGACTTTAGTCAGTCGAATTGCGCGACAATCGGTGACAGTTGCACTTTCTGCGGATGGTGGGGATGAACTATTCGCGGGTTATACGCGATTTGAATATCTCGCAAAACAACAGGCATTCTTTAAATACATTCCCAATACGTTGGCTAAAATGACGGCTTCGGCATTGTCCATAGTCAACCCTGCACGCGTGCCGTTGTTGAACCGTGCCTATAACATCAACAGTCGGTATGAAAAAGTCATTAATTTATTGAATAACAGTTCGCTTGAAAATGCTTACAAGTTATTTCTAGCTTATTTTTCAGAGAAAGACGTAAGATTACTTTTGAAAGAACCATTTACATTTAAGCAAACGGTTGTAGATTCATTGCCACCTAATGGGCATGGCGATGATCCGATACAGTCCATGTTAGCAATGGAATATAAATCGTACATGATGGATATTATTTTGGCAAAAGTGGATAGAGCTACGATGAGTGTTTCATTGGAAGGTCGTGAGCCATTTTTAGATCATCGGTTAGTGGAATTTGTGGCTCAATTGCCGTCTCATTTCAAATACAATGATGGGATTAAAAAAGTTATGCTGAAAGATATTGCCCATCAATATATTCCTGAATCTTTAATGGTTAAGCGAAAGATGGGTTTTGGTGCGCCCATTCACACGTGGCTCAATCAACCATTAGGTAAAGAATTTGCACGACCGTATTTAGATTTGAATAAAATAAAAGCGCAAGGCATCCTGAACCCAAAAGCTGTTGAAGCCATTATAAAGCCTTTCTTCGAAGACAAAACTGCCGATTATAATAAGATTTGGCTCTTGTTGGTCTTTCAGATGTGGTATGAAAAATGGATGGTTTAAAATAGTTGATAGTTGTTAGTTGTGTCACAAACTAACAACTAACAACTAACAACGAACAACGAACAACGAACAACTAAAATGCTATTACCACCACACATCAATAAAGTCTATATCAATGTCAAAAAACAATACGTCGATATTGTTGGCAGAACGAGGGCGCCGGGATATGGCGTACATATTTTGAATGGACACTACTTAGACGAAAAGAACGAAACGACTGCCGATATTTTTTATGATACACTCAACCAACTATCGAAAGAAATAGATTTTATTTCTATTCAAGAAGGCAGCAATTTGGTATATACTAAAAAAATACCGTCCAATCAAAAACTCGTCTGTTTTACTTTCGACGATGGTTACGCCGAATGTTTTACCAAAATGAAACCTGTTTTAGATGCATTCAATATCAAAGCGGGATTTTTTATCTGTCCTAATTTTGTTGAAGGAAGTCCTGAGTATATCGCCCATTTTTTGAAAAACCAAGTTTTCTTGAACAGCCCGAAACAGCCCATGTCATGGGAACAAATAAAAACGCTTCACCGAGAAGGGCATTTGATCGGTTCTCATACTATGAACCACATTAATTGCAACCCCCCTTTCATCCCCCCAAAATGGGGGGAAATAGGGGGGGCTGACGCTTTAAACGAAGAGCTACGACTTTCAAAAAAAATTATCGAAGCACAACTACATGCGCCTTGCATACATTTCGCCTACACCTATGGCAAAATTGAACATTTTTCGGAACAAGCTTTGGCGTGTGCCGAGCAGTATTACACTTTTATTTATTCGCAGGCAGGACACAAGAATTATTTTTCATTTGATGGACGAGTGCTCAATCGTCGGCATTTTGAGGGCAATTGGCCCAAACATCATGTAACGTATTTTCTGAGCAAAAAAATTTAGTTGTGAATTTGCGATACAATCTTCGACTAACAACTAAATACTATCAACTAAAAACGAGATGAGCGCTCTAAAACGAACTACGAACAACGAACAACGAACAACTAAAATTAAAGTGATGTTGGTTGAACGCATTTTTCCCAGCTATAGAACCTTCGTTTATGATACATTGACTGAAAGTTTTAATTTTCTATTTGTGCATGGCGATAAAGACAGCGAGGTAAAACTCACTGTTACGGATTATTCTAAAGTTATAAAAGTCTTCCATTACACAAAAAATCAGACGCACTTCGTTTTTAATACTTTTTCCCCAATGTTTCGGTTTAAACCTGAAGTCCTAATTCACGAATCGTCTGTTGGTATTCTGACATTGTTGCCGATGTATTTATACGCGAAAATGATGGGTATAAAATTCATTCTGTATGGTCATGGATACAACCGTTTCACGGGTTTTAATCCAGAAAAAAGTTTGATAGATAAGTACCGCGTTTTTTTAATGCGCATATCGAATGCAACGATTGTTTATACCCAAACGGATAAAAAGAGAATGGCGCAGTTTGTCAATACAGACAAAGTATTTGTGGCGCAAAACACATTGAATACGCTACCTGCTAAAACATTGAGAACGCAATTAGATATTTCTGGAAAAGAAACCATTAAACAGAAATTGGGTTTCAATCGACGGTTTAACCTCATCTATATCGGGCGAATTGCAGCAGAAAAAAGACCTGAGAACCTGTTAGATATTTTTGAGATTTTAGATAAAAAAATGCCCAATCAAGTTGGCATTCACTTCGTTGGAGGTGGCGATATTGAGCAACTGCAAAAGAGGACTGTGGATAACAATTGGTCTGATGCGGTTACATTTCACGGTTGGGTGCATGATAGCCAGAAATCGGGTGAATTACTCTATGCTTCTGACTTAATGATTATGCCCGGTAACGTAGGCTTGGCAGTCAATCATGCTTTTATGTTCGATTGTCCCGTCGTTACGTTCTTACAAACTGAAATGAGCCCTCCAGAAATTGAATACATCGTTAACGACGAAACAGGTTTTAAAATTCCCGATTTTTCCATAGAAAAAATGGCGCAAACCATTCAAGACTACTTACAAAATCCAGCTTTACAGACTAAAATGCAGCAAGCCATTCGTCATAAAATGGATTTTGAGTTGACACCTGAGAATATGGCGAAGGGTTTTATTGATGCGGTTAATTATACATTAAAATAGGTGTTAGGAATCAGGAGTCAGGTTTTATCGTAATCTGACTCCTGATTCCTGATTCCTGATTCCTGACTATGAGAATCCTACAAATACACAATAAATATCTTGAAAAAGGTGGCGAAGACACCGTTGTGGCGAATGAAAGACAACTTTTAGAAGCCAATGGCGACATTGTGGCTTTGTGCACTTTTGACAATCAAGATTTGGAGGGTTTGTCTACTCCCAAGTTGTTATTTAAAACCCTTTTTAATCGCAAATCCTATCAGAAAGTTTTAGGGGAAATTAAAGTGTTTCAGCCCGATGTTATTCATATTCACAACATATATTACGATGCTTCATCGGCTATTTTTTGGGCGATTAAGAAAAGTAAAATTCCAGCAGTGATGACAATTCACAATTATCGCTTGGGGTGTATCCAAGGTTTGTTGTTCAGAGAGAATGCCATTTGTCAACTCTGTTTAGAGAGAAAATCAAGTTATTTTGGACTGAAATACCGTTGCTTTAAAGATTCGTTTATAAAATCTTTACAACTAACGCTTATCAATAAGTTCAATCAATGGACAATTCGCTATATAAACCCTGTGACTCAATATATTTTCTTGGCAGAATTTACAAAAAATCTTTTGTCGCCGATACTTTCTCTTAAAAATTCTCAAGGAATCATCAAAAGCAATTATGTCCATGATTTCGGCTACACACCAAGGAGCGAAAGAGATGATACCTATCTTTTTGTTGGAAGACTGAATGAGCAAAAAGGACTTAAAGTATTGATTGAAGCTTTTAAAAAGAATAAAAAACGCTTGGATATCATTGGCAGCGGACCTCTGGACGCCTTTGTAAAAGCAGCAGCTCAATCGCATCCCAATATCCATTATTTGGGTTATGCCAACGGTGCATTTATTATTGAAAAATTAAAGAAAATTAAAGCCCTTATCGTCCCGTCTCTGACTTACGAAGGACAACCCATGACGATTTTAGAAGCATTTTCTACTGGAACACCTGTACTTGCTGCCAATACCAAAAATTTAGATACGCTCATCAACCCGAGTATCAACGGATTTTTATTCGATGCAACACATATTGATGCTATTAATAAAGCAATTGATGATTTTGAGAATACCCATACATCAAGTATGTACATTCAAGCGCGCAAAACGTATGAAAAAAATTTTTCTCCAATGGGCAATTACAAACAGTTGATGGCTATTTATAAACATGCCATCTCGATCTCGGATTTCAGTTTTCGGATTTCGGATGATGCAAAGGGTCTAAAACCCGACATCCGAAATCTAAAATCCGAAATTGAAAAGAAAAGCCTTTTTCACGTCAATTATGCCATAACTGACTATGAAAAAGCAACTAAAGTTATTATCAATAACGCGCTGCAAAAAAACAGTTTCGGGGTTAGTGCCTTAGCTGTACATGGCTTGATTGAATCTTACAAAGACACAGTTCTTCGAGACAAAGTCAACAAAATCGATATGGTTGTTCCCGACGGACAACCCGTAAGATGGGCTTTAAATGCGATTCATAAAACGCAACTCAAAGACCGAGTGTGTGGGCCGATATTGACGCAATGGGTTTTGGAACACTGTAATCAACACGGACTCAAAATCTATTTGTATGGCAGCACACAAGCCACATTAGATAAATTTAGTCGATTTATTAATGAAAAATACCCTAATATCTCGATTTGTGGCATCCATACTGACCGATTTAGAGAAGCTACACCGGAAGAAGATTCCCAAGACATTGATAAAATAAATCAATCAGGCGCAAATATAGTTTTGGTTGGTAGAGGTTGCCCACGACAAGAAAAGTGGGTATCTGATCATCTTGGTAAAATCAATAGTGTAATGATGGCTGTCGGTGCAGCCTTCGATTTTCATGCGGGCAATATCAAATTGTCTCCTAAATGGATGCAAGACAATGGTTTGGAATGGCTGTTTAGGCTCATACAAGAGCCTAAACGGTTGTGGAAACGTTATTTGTTTACAAATACGCATTTCATTTATTTATTTTTGAGTAACTACTTACGCAGTTTAGTATTCACTCGGGAAACTGATTAACATTTCAGCTTTTGCTGAATAATTAACTAAAACTTATAATTCAAATAATTATGAACGTTGCAATTATTACTGGATCAGCGGGGCTTATTGGGAGCGAATCTGTAGCGTTTTTCTCCAACAAATTTGATTTAGTTATCGGTATTGACAATAATTTGCGGCAATACTTTTTTGGCACAGAGGCTTCTACTGAATGGAACAAAAACCGAATAGAAGAACAATTTAAAAATTACAAACACCACAACATCGACATCAGAGATTTCAAAAAACTCGAGAGACTTTTTAAAAAGTATCATTCAGATATAAAACTCATTATTCATACCGCCGCGCAGCCAAGCCACGATTGGGCAGCCAAAGAACCTTTAACTGACTTTACTGTCAATGCCAATGGAACACTTAATATGTTGGAATTGAGTCGATTATATTCGGAAAAGGCAGTATTTATTTTTACTTCTACGAATAAAGTTTACGGCGATAATCCGAACTATTTACCTTTAGTTGAACACGAAATGCGGTGGGAAATTAATGACAAGCACGCTTATTTCCAGAATGGAATTGACGAACAAATGAGTATTGATCATACCAAACACTCTCTGTTTGGCGCTTCGAAAGTGGCGGCTGATGTTTTAGTGCAAGAATATGGGCGTTATTTTGGCATGAACACGGGCGTTTTCAGGGGCGGCTGTTTAACAGGTCCTAATCATTCAGGTGCGCAACTACACGGCTTCTTAGCATATCTGATGAAATGTACAATAACTGGCAACCCATATACCATTTTTGGCTATAAAGGAAAACAAGTCCGAGATAATATACATTCGTTCGATTTGGTCAATATGTTTTGGCAATTTTACCAAAAACCAAGAAAAGGCGAAGTCTATAATGCTGGAGGTGGGCGATTTTCGAATTGCTCCATGATGGAAGCTATTAGTATTTGCGAAAAGATTGTTGATAAAAAACTCAGCTACAGTTACTCCGAAACCAACCGCATTGGGGATCATATTTGGTATGTTTCAGACGTCAGTAAGTTTAAAAATCACTTTCCAGATTGGCAGTGGTCTTACGATATTGAAACGACATTAGTACAAATGTTTAATAATTTCTCTAACCGATTCTAATATGAAAAATTCAAAGTCTATACTCTATATGTTAGGCGATTTAGCAGCGCTAAATATTGCCTTAATCACTACGTATTTTCTCGTTTTTAATGAAACGGGTTTTTTCAGAACAATTGACTTTCAGGTTATCACACTTTTGGTCAATTTACTCTGGTTTGCTATTTTGATTTATTCTAATGACATCTACACCAAGTTTGAATACAAAGGTTTTGCAGATGAGATAAAAAGTATTTTACCGCATTTTGTCCTTTACATATTCTTGTTTTACGTTTTTTCCATATTGCTCTTCCGGAAAGTAGCATTTCCGTTTGCCATTTATTACAGTTGTTTATTTGGATTGATGGCGTCGAGCCGCTTCGTTATCAGATTGGCTATGTCGTACATTTCGCTTAATTACATAACAATTGGCTACTGCGATATGCTACCTGAAATTGAATTGGCTTTAAGCGAAGCTCATAGTGGCAAGCTCAACAATCTTGGCAATTTCGCAAATCCGACATCTGAAATAGTTGAAGCATTTTTGAAAACTCATAACGTAAATATCATTTTATATGTGTCCAACTCAATGAATACATACATGTTACGACGATTGATGTATTATGCGAAGCGCAATTTCATTGAATTTAAAATAATTCCTTTAGAATTGGATTGTCTAAAAGATGGAGCTACATACGAGTTGCATCATGGAGTCTTTCTGAGTGCTAAAGATTTATATGCATCTCATTTAAGGAATCCTTTTTTTAAACGGACGTTCGATATTGTATTTTCTTTATTTGTGATTGTTTTTTTGCTCTCTTGGTTGTTGCCTATCTTAGCTTTTTTCATTAAAATAGAATCGAAAGGAAAAGTTTTATTCTTTCAAAAGCGCATTGGTTATCGCGGTAAAGTATTCAGATGTA
Source organism: Saprospiraceae bacterium (assembly GCA_043781915.1). Taxonomy (GTDB): domain Bacteria; phylum Bacteroidota; class Bacteroidia; order Chitinophagales; family Saprospiraceae; genus JAAFJT01. Next base: position 3,620 of record JAYWBA010000183.1, on the reverse strand, counting down.
TTAAGTTCCGCACTATGAGTGTCCAAGAAAATGGGGCTATTGTCGAACAAGTTAAAAGAAACGATAGTCGTGTAACGAAAGTAGGCGCTTTTTTGCGTAAAACAAATTTAGATGAGTTGACTCAGTTCTTAAATGTTCTCATTGGCGATATGAGTGTTGTTGGACCGCGTCCGCATGCGGTCGCACACCATACTGAGTTCCATAACACTAAAGAAGATTATATCCTTCGGCATTATATGAAACCTGGCATAACAGGTTGGGCGCAAGTGAATGGATGGCGCGGTCCAACAGATACTTATCAAAAAATTTCTGGTCGTACTGACTATGACTTGTGGTATGTGCGAAATGCGACTTTGCTACTAGATATAAAAATCATTTTCTTAACTATCTTTGGTGCTAAGGCTTGGAAAGAAGCCTTTTAATAAGTGATGGATGATAAGTGATAAACAAACTTATCACTTATAACATATTACCTATCACCTATTCCTTAAACCTAATATCACTATGTTTCAAAAATTACCTATTCACATTCAACTGCCTTGCAGTTTTTGCAATTTCCGTTTTGCATTTTGTTTATCACTTATCACTTGGCACTTATTACCTAAAACTTATTGCCAAACTGCCTATTTTGCAAATTGGAAAGACAATAAAAAAGCAGCTTATACCATTGTTCACGACGATTTTGGAAATTATGTTACAGGTATTTATGACCACGCATACCCAATAGCTACTGACCGTGGCATTAAGTTCTCTTTCGGAGCCATCACGTCTATTTGCGGTACAACGGAATGGACAAAAGCTAAAACAATGATTGCCGCCGGACATGAATGTATTAACCATTCCCACAACCATAGATGTGGTGGACCGCTAGCAGATTGCGGCACAACCCCGACATACAGCGTGGCTGATTTCCCTACGGAATTAGACCTTTCTACACAATTAATTCAAACCAATACAGGTATTCGCCCCATCTTTTTCATTCATCCTTACGATACCTATACGACTGCAATATTAGATCATCTGAAAAATAGTTTGGGGTATATTGGAACCCGAGCAGGAACGGGCAGCCTCAATACAACTAATTTCACCAACTTCATGAACCTTAATTTTTATGGTTTCGACAACAGCCATTCAGCAATTGCAGGCCTTAAAACATCGGTTGATGATGTTATTGCAAGTGGCGGTTATTTGATGCGTGAGTTTCATGGCATTGCCGACCCATCGTACGCTTCAATGACCATTAAAACGTATACCAATCATTGCGATTACGTTCAAACAAAAATTGCAGATGGATCAATTTGGTCTGCAACAGCTTCGGAAGTATTGACTTATAAAATGCAGCGCGACGCTTATACTATTGGTACAGTTTATACCGCAAGTACAGGGACTATTAACGTCAATTTCACAAATATCCAACCGATAAATACCGCAATTCTTAGAACTCCAGTAACAGTTAACGTTAATATTGGCACAATTACAGGTTCGTTTACCGCCACACAAGGTGCAACCCCTATAAATGCTACAAGAGTTGGTAGCATTATCTCCTTTAACGTCTATCCGCATCAAGGCAATGTTATTTTAAAAACTGGAACAATCCCAACTCCTGATAACGTGCTTAGTTTTTCAGCATCACCTCAATCGACAGCCGTGGCATTGAGCTGGATAAATCCTACAAAGCTTTTTGACCAAGTTTTAGTTGTTGCAAAAGCAAATACAGCTTTTGTGACCCAACCAATAGATACAAATTATGCTGCTAATGCTAATTTTACAGGTTTAGCTTCGACCTTTGAAGGTGGGAAAGTAGTGTATTTCGGCACTGGCACATCGCTTACCGTAACAGGATTAACAAATGGCACACTTTACCATTTTAAAATATTTACGAGATTAGGAACAAAATGGTCGAGCGGGGTAGCTGCTTTTGCAACGCCTGTTACTACACCGCCATCTTCACTTGCCTATTTTGCCAATTGGAAAGATAATAAAAAAGCAGCTTATACCATTGTTCACGACGATTTTGGAAATTATGTTACAGGTATTTATGACTACGCATACCCAATAGCTACCGCCCGTGGAATTAAGTTCTCTTTCGGTGCCATCACGTCTATTTGCGGTACAACGGAATGGACAAAAGCTAAAACAATGATTGCCGCTGGACATGAATGTATCAATCACTCTCATTCCCATAAATGCGGAGGATCCGATGCCGATTGCGGTACAACTCCGAGATATGGTGTGGCTGATTTCCCGACTGAATTAGACCTGTCTACACAATTAATTCAAACCAATACTGGCATTCGCCCCATCTTTTTCATTCACCCATACGATGCTTATACGACAGCAATATTAGATCATCTGAAAAATAGTTTGGGGTATATCGGAACCCGAGCAGGAACGGGCAGCCTCAATACAACTAATTTCACCAACTTCATGAATCTTAATTTTTATGGTTTCGACAACAGTGCTTCAGCTATTTCAGGACTTAAATCATCGGTTGATGATGTGATTGCAAGTGGCGGTTATTTGATGCGCGAGTTTCATGGCATTAATGACCCGTCTTATGCTTCTATGACAATAGCAACGTATACCAATCATTGCGATTACGTTCAAACTAAAATTGCGGATGGATCCATTTGGTCAGCAACAGCTACAGAAGTGTTAACCTATAAAATGCAGCGTGACGCTTATACTATCGGTACAGTTTTTACACCCAGTACCGGAACTATTAACGTCAATTTCACAAATATCCAACCGATAAATACCGCAATTCTCAGAACTCCAGTAACAGTTAATGTCAATCTCGGAAGCATAGTGGGCGTATTTACCGCTTCTCAAGGCTCAACGCCTATCAATACAACAAGAGTTGGAAATATAATCTCTTTCAATGTCTATCCGCATCAAGGCAATGTTATTTTAAAAACAAATACATTGAATTATTCTTCAACAAATCGTGTAGTGGAATTCGGTGGAAGTTTGGAGAACAATCAGATAGTTTTAAAATGGACTGTTAATGGTAATGATTTAAAGGATTATTATGTAGTTGAAAAATTAGAAAATAATCAAACCATCAAACAGTTATCTACTATAAATGGTAAAAACAATGATGTTCTATCTTTTTTTTCATATAATGATGTAAATCCCGAAGAAGGCGCAAATTGGTATCGTCTGACTTCAGTTGGAACAGATGGTGTAAGCCAAATCAGTGATTGGCTCAAAATAAATTATGAACACCAAGAACCATATACCATATCACCCAATCCAGCGAGTGATGAGATTGATATAAACATCTCTTCAGAAAATGGTAAAACGGTTGAATTGACGCTAATAACACCAGTAGGGCAAATAATTCGGCAAGAAAAAATCGAATCCATTGGGGCATCCCATCAGGTTTGGGATTTAGATAATATTCCAACTGGGCAATACTACATAAAAATTAAGCCACAAGGCAAACGAGAGGTCGTAAAAAAAGTGATTGTGATAAAGTAAATTTCAAATTGAAGCTAATTTAATTCAAAATAATTCATATCCCGCGCCGCGCCGTGGATCCACGTATCTCAAACCTCACGCCCGATTCTATTTTAGAAGACCGCTTGGTCCCTACCGAACCGCGCGCGTAAGCGAGC
>JAYWBA010000182.1:0-12157 GCA_043781915.1 Saprospiraceae bacterium | reverse complement strand
ATTTGGCGGAGCTTACATTCCTGAAATGTTATGGTTTAACGTAGAAACTTTGCGTAAAAATTATTTGAAAATAATATATTCACGCAGTTTTCAGAAAGAATTTAAATCTTTATTGCGCGATTTTGTAGGTCGCCCTACCCCACTCTATTTTGCTAAACGCCTCTCAGAGATGCACGGCTGCAAAATTTATTTGAAGCGTGAAGATTTGTGCCATACTGGTGCGCATAAAATAAATAACACCATCGGTCAAATATTATTGGCAAAACGGCTGGGCAAAACACGAATTATTGCCGAAACAGGTGCGGGTCAGCATGGCGTAGCCACGGCAACTGTTTGCGCACTCATGAATTTGCCGTGCGTTGTGTATATGGGCGCTGTCGATATAAAACGCCAAGCACCGAATGTAGCGCGCATGAAAATGCTTGGCGCAGAAGTGCGTCCTGCCATTTCAGGAAGTCAAACACTTAAAGATGCTACCAATGAAGCGATTCGCGATTGGATAAATAATCCAGAAGATACACACTACATTATAGGTTCCGTTGTTGGTCCGCATCCATATCCTGATATGGTCGCGCGTTTTCAATCTGTCATTAGTGAAGAAATAAAAAAACAATTGTTCAAAGCAGAAAAACGCGACTCACCCGATTATGTCATTGCATGTGTCGGTGGAGGAAGTAACGCAGCTGGTGCATTTTATCATTTCATTGAGGATAAAAATGTAAAACTCATCGCTGTTGAAGCCGCTGGCAAAGGTATTCATTCTGGATTTTCGGCTGCTACTTCTATTCTGGGTACTGTAGGAGTTATTCACGGCAGCAAAACCCTTTTAATGCAAACCGCAGATGGACAAATTGTAGAACCACATTCTATTTCTGCGGGATTAGATTATCCAGGTATCGGTCCGTTACATGCGCATCTCATCCAAACAAAACGAGCGAGCGTCATTCCGATTACGGATGAAGATGCTCTGAATGCTGCATTATTGGTTTCTCGCACTGAAGGCATTATTCCTGCGCTCGAAACAGCACACGCTTTTGCTGCGCTCGATACAATGAAATTTAAATCTACAGATGTTGTGGTTATCAATCTTTCAGGCCGTGGCGATAAAGATTTGGATACTTACATGCGGGAGCTAATTAAGTAATAAGTGAAAGGTGATAAGTGATAATTTTTTTAATTAATTACTTATCACCACACGAATTTATCACTTAACACTTATCACCTATCACTTATTAATACATGAATCGTTTAAAAAATCTTTTTCAATCTGGAAAGAAAGATATTCTCAATATTTATTTCACAGCAGGTTTTCCTGAGCGCGATGCAACGCTCCCTATTTTAGAAGCATTGCATGCCGCTAAAGTAGATATTGTTGAAATAGGTGTGCCGTATAGCGACCCATTAGCTGATGGACCAACTATCCAAAACTCTGGAATGAAAGCGTTGCAAAATGGCATGGATTTGAATTTGCTTTTCGAGCAAATTACTTCGGCACGTGCTAAAGGTGTTGATACACCTTTTGTTCTAATGGGTTATTTCAACCAAATAGTGCAAATGGGAGAAAAGAAATTTTTCGACAATTGCGTTAGTGCGCAGGTTGATGGTCTAATTATTCCCGATTTACCGCTCGCTGTATATCAACGCGATTACCAAAAAACTTTTGCAAATTTAGATATTGCCATCAGTTTCCTCATCACGCCACAAACACCAGTTGAGCGTATAAAGCTGATTAATAAACTCACAACAGGGTTTATTTATGTGGTTTCAAATTATGCTATTACTGGCGCTGCATCGAACATCACTCAAACACAGTTAGATTATTTCGAGCGGATTGAAAAAATGAATTTAAGTAATCCACGTTTAATTGGTTTTGGCATTTCGAACAAAGAAACTTTTGATACTGCTTGCAACCATGCGCGCGGCGCAATTATTGGTTCTGCTTTTATTAAAGATTTAGAAGTTGAGCGAGAGAAAGGGATAGAATACGTAGAGATTGTTGAGAACTTTGTTAGAGCGGTTAGAAACTAGCTTTATCCCTACCAAGCAGGGACCGACTTTCGTTGAAATGTTAAATTATTGCACCTTCAAAGAAATTGATTTATTCTGTATGATTTTTTAATTCCTATTTTAAATGCTATGAAAAAAATTGTTTTTTTATCCTTGCTTTTATTTTTAGAAGTTAACTGCAAAAATGATTTGACAATAACACCGAGTTCCAATATTACTTTATATGATAAGCCGGGTGAAGTGATTCAAGGGAATATTCAAGGTAAATGGAAATTAGAATTTGAACAGGGTGGAATTACTGGAGGCGCTTTTTATCCCGAAAATACCTTCTATACTTTCGATCAAAATAGAGTAATATCAACTAAAAACGGAAATGTAGTTTTTGATGCAGCTATAAGCTGGAAAAAAGAAATTTATAACCAAAGCACTAAAGCTACTACTTATCTGATGGTGTTTGACACCAGTTCGGTAAATTTTTTTGTAGAAGGTATTGTTAATGATACCTTGGTATTTCATGACTATAACATATCGGATGGTTTCACTTATCATCTTTCAAGAAAATGATGAGAAATTCTAATATGCGTTCAAACATTCTGCGTCCTCTGCGACTCTGCGTTTTAATGGTATTAATTTAACGCAGAGTCGCTGAGTTTTCGCAGAGGGAGCAGTGCGAATTATTTTTTACGACTTCCTTCCAATCTTCTTCAAATCCGAATAATCTAAGAAATACAAAACTTTGAGCGTAAAACTATTCGATTGCGGAATGTGGCGGATAAAATCGACATTTTTAAAGTACGAATCTTCTTTATTGAAATCGCTGCCATAATCGGAACGCGAAATATTGTTTTTCCAAATCAAGTTTAAAAAACTACCTGGCGCGAATTGCCATGTGTAAATGGCATCGATATTAAAATAATTGGTATTGATATCTTCATTCACGTTCCAAGCTGTTGGTTTCACATAACCATCATTTTGCAGTTGATAAAATTCCTTATAAACCACTTTGCTCCAATAATGGCGCGCTCGGAAAGTGAAATTAGATTTCGTACTGAAATTTATATTGAGCGACACTGTATTATCGAAAGTAGTGCGATCCCTTTTTCCAAAAATTATATTTTCTGAACCCTGATCATCCGCATAGCCTTGCTGATTATTAACAATTTGATAGCGCGATTCAAGACCAACATTAACATTGTTGTTAATTCTGTACGTCGGCGAAAGAATCAAACGATAACTGGCTCTACCTGGCGAATTGTAAAATTGATTATCCCAATGTCCCCAAACTTTAAATCTTTTCCGGCTATCCGTATTGACATTTATGCCATATTGAAAAGTCTCAGGTATTTTAAATACTTTGCCATCATAACGTGGCTCAAAAATATCAATTGTTTCATTCGGTTGTCCCCATGCCCAAATGTTAACATTCCAAAAGTTTTTGAGTTGTGCCCAAAAGCCTGCATTGATATTATCATCTTGGAAACGGAATGGTTTATATTCAAATGATTGGTTCACATTAAACCATGATTGCCATTGCAAAAAGTGTTTAGATGGTTTATAAACGCTGTATTGAACACCCGCGCCACTGCCATAATTATTATTGCCTGAAAAAATACCTAAATCGTTCGGATTCCATTTATCTGTCTGCAAGTTCTGCCCGACACCCCACGTCCAATTACCAGTAACTTTTGAAATTCCCCATTCAGCTGTATAACCCGATTCAAGCGAGTCGGCTTCATACACTTGGCTCGTTCTACCAGATAAAAACACTTCATACGTATTGGAAGTATCGCGCAAACGAATTTTTGCTGCACTCACATTGGCTTTTCTGTCATTTCCTTCACGCCATGTGTTAGCGTTCGAAAAATACCATTCTGAGTTTTTGTTAAACGTTTTAGACAAACTAAAAACATTGTAATTAGTGAGAGGTGCCGTTTGAATTCTTCGATCTGCTTTTTTCGAGTCACCAATTGTTGTATCAGTTACCGTAGCGTACATGGGTGCTGCGATAGCGTTAAAAAAACCAATCCCCAGATTATTATTTGTTTTTCCAGAGATTTTTGTAGCATTATACAATTGCGTTTCTGATGGATTGTTACTTATAACTTCATTGGTTTTTAAATAATTAGTAATATTGTAATAATTCATAGGTGTTCCACCTACTCGGCGCGAGTAAAAAATATCACCTTTATTGAAGAGTTCAACGCCTTCAGTAAAAAAAGGGCGACGTTCATCGTATCGCACTTCGAATGGTGAAAGATTGAGTACTTTGTTATCGCTCTGAACCTGTCCAAAATTCGGAATAAGCGTTGCATCGAGTGTAAAACTTTCGTTGATACCATATTTTAAATCTAAACCACCAGAAATAGATTTAGAATTTGAAAAATCAGTGCCAATGCTTGAACTGTTTGGTGAGTGCGTAAAATTGGTTGCTAAATAGGGTGAAAACGATAAACGGAGCGGCGGTTTTATATTTTGTAAACCCGTCAATAAGCCCCATGTAACAACTTGATTATCAATTTTCGGGTCTTGAGGCGACCAGCGCTCATGCTCATTGAACCTTTTTATAATTCTTTTGAGTTGAAAATTCCAATTTTGAACATTTTTTTTCGGAAAACGCAAAGCTGTATAAGGCAATCGCATTTCAACAACCCAACCGTTTTTATTAAATCCAATAGCACTTTGCCAAACAGCATCCCAACTCAGATCAGTATCATTCCAACAACCATCACCACAGGTAAATCGCCCAACTTTCATATCTTGCTGAACACCTGCTGCGGTAACAAAAAATTGAAATCCATTCTGATTATCCTGAAAACAATCCATGCTAACACCAAAATAATCGTAATTACCATCCACATTTCCACCGTCGCGTGGTGTTAGTTCTTTGCTAATCGAATCGGGATTATCGTACAACATTGCACCAATATATATCGCATCGTCATCGTAGACAACTTTAACTTCAGTTAGCCTCGAAGCTTTAGCAAATGGCGTTGGTCTCAACTGAACAAAATCAGTTGCAACAGGTATTCCTTCCCACGCCACATCGTCGAGTATACCATCAATTTTTATTTTTTTTTCCGTACGCGTTGCACGGTAGTTTTTTTTGGCGGTCGAATCTGATTTAGTCTGAGAAACAACTTGAGTTGTACCAAAAAAAGAAAAAGCAATTACAAAAGTTAATAGACGTGCTAACATGAATTTGAGTTGTTTAAAATACATTTTCAAAGTTGAGAAATATTTTAAAACAGAGACAATCTTTTAGACAAAGGGTTGCATTTTTCCGACGAAATTTTTCGTAAGTAGCAATTTTTTTTTTGAGAATTAGTTAAGAAAATTAAAACAACTAAGTTAATTATTCAGTTTTAAGTATAAATTAGTAATTTCACAACAAATTTAGGCAGCTATTTAGCTAAAGCTAAATTGTTCAAATTTTAGCTTAAAAGTTCATCTAAAATCTAAAACTTAATTTTATGAAAAAAACTTTATTCTTAATTTCACTTATTTCGATCGGACTTTTTAATGCCAAGTCTCAGAATAATTTAACTAAAAACAATATTGATGCTGCTCAGAAATTATTAGATTTAAATTTTAACGAGCCTAAGCGCGATTCGATGCTCGGCAACTTAGAGGAATTCTTGCGCGTTTATAAACTGATGCATGGAAATAATTTACAAAATAGCGAAGTACCGATGTTAGGTTTTGACCCTACTGATGCCTTTCAAAATTTTAAGGCAAAAAACATAGTTAAAAAAAATGATTTTAGCATTGAGCCAAAAGTATGTGAATTACCCAAAAATAAAGAAGCCTTAGCCTTTTACTCTGTTCAAGAATTGAGCTATTTGATAAAAAATAAAAAAATTACCTCCATTGAATTAACGCAATTTTTTCTTAATCGACTCAAAAAGTTTGGAGATACTTTACACTGTGTCATTACCTTAACTGAAAGTCGCGCGATGGAATCAGCTGCAAGGGCAGATAAAGAAATTCAAGCTGGTAAATGGCGAGGTTTATTACATGGTATTCCTTACGGAGCAAAAGATTTAATCGCCGTTAATGGTGCAACGACTACTTGGGGTGCAAAACCTTTCAAAAATCAAAGTTTCGATTACGATGCAACAGTAATAAATAAATTAGACATTGCGGGTGCAGTTCTGATTGCAAAACTTTCGCTTGGCGCTTTGGCGATGGATGATTTTTGGTTCGGTGGTTTAACTCGAAATCCATGGGATATAAAAACGGGTTCATCTGGATCGTCAGCAGGTTCTGCATCAGCAACATCGGCAGGTTTGGTTCCATTTGCGATCGGTTCTGAAACGTATGGTTCAATAGTTGCTCCATCAGGCGTTTGTGGAGCTAGTGGTTTAAGACCAACATTTGGCAGAGTGAGTCGCGCAGGTGCAATGACATTATGTTGGTCGCTCGATAAGTTAGGTCCCATAACGCGTAATGCAACTGATGCTGCTATTGTTTTTAATGCTATTTTGGGAATAGACGAAAAAGATAAATCGACACACGAATCTTTTTTCAAATTTCCCGTTCAAAAAGCGATGAATAAAATGCGCATTGGCATTATTAAAGAAGTATTCGATACACTCAATCCGAACAGAAATGAATGGAATGTAGTGAATACACTAAAAAAATTAGGCGCAGAACTTGTTTCCATTTCATTCAAAACTTCTGTGCCTACTGAAATAACCGATATTATTTTAAACGCGGAATGTGCTGCCGCTTTCGACGCTTTCACACGAAATCATATTGATGATGAAATGAATGGGCAAAAAAGAGGAGATTGGCCTAATACTTTTCGATCTGCCCGATTTATCCCAGCGGTAGAATATATTAATGCTCAACGTTTGCGCAAAAAAATGATTTTACAAATAGATTCGATTATTCGACATTTCGATGCAATTTTATGCCCGAATTACGATGCCATAACCCTGAACCTCAACTTTGAAAACAGTCAGTTAGGCATAACAAACGCGACTGGACATCCTGCTGTTGTTGTTCCATCAGGTTTTAATAATGGTTTTCCGACGAGCGTAACTTTTCTGGGTAATTATTTTGACGAGGCGACAATTCTTTCTATTGCAAACGCCTATCAGGAACAGAGCAATAATCATCTCAAACATCCAGAAATGTTTACTAAAAATTGATTCTTAAAACTAAAAATTTCAAATTATAAATTATGAAAAAATTATTGGGCTTATTAATTTTAATCTTCTTTTTGAATTCATTTATAGCAGCACAAAAAACTGTTACTGCTACACGTATTTCAGAAGCAGAGAAGATAATCGATTTAAATTACACGGATGCTGAACGGGATTCGCTTTTAGGAAATGTAGAAGAGTATTTGCGCACCGTTAAATTGATACACAGTTCAAATTTAGCGAATAGCGATGTTCCGATGCAAGTTTTTCAGCCAACGGACGCTTTTGTAGATTTTAATGCTAAAAACAGTGCTGAACCCAATGCGTTTAATCTTCAACCTAAAAAATGTGAATTACCCACAAACAAAACTGATTTGTCATTTTATTCGATTGCAGAACTCGCATATTTGATTAAAAACAAAAAAATAACTTCAACCGAACTAACAAAATTTTTTATAGATAGGTTGGTTAAATTCAGCGATACGCTGCATTGTGTAATTAATCTTACCGAAGATCGCGCTTATGAGCAAGCTAAAATTGCAGATGCTGAAATTAAGGCAGGTAAATGGCGCGGATTATTACACGGCATTCCTTATGGTGCTAAAGATTTGCTATCGGTTAAGGGAACCAATACAACATGGGGTGCAAAACCCTATCAAAATCAGCGCTTTGAAGTGGATGCAACAGTAATAAAAAAATTAGACGCAGCGGGCGCCATTCTGATTGCCAAACTTTCACTCGGTGCATTAGCTATGAACGATGGTTGGTTTGGTGGTAAAACGCGCAATCCATGGGATACAAAATCGGGTTCGTCGGGTTCATCGGCGGGTTCTGCATCGGCTACTGTTGCAGGTTTGGTGCCGTTTGCCATTGGTACAGAAACGCTCGGTTCAATTGTTTCTCCTTCAACTGTGTGTGGCGCAACAGGTTTACGGCCTACTTTTGGTAGAGTGAGTCGATACGGCGCGATGACATTGTGTTGGTCGCTCGATAAAATTGGACCAATTACGCGCAGTGCCAACGATGCAGCGATTGTTTTTAATACACTTCGCGGTATTGATGCAAACGATAAAACAACATATGAAGCAACCTATTCATTTCCCTCGAAAAAGCCTATCAATAAAATGCGGATTGGCATAATAAAAGAAGTTTTTGATACGCTCAATCAAAATAGAAATGAATGGACTGCTGTGAACGCACTAAAAAAATTAGGCGCAGAAATTATTCCAGTATCATTTAAATCGTCAGTGCCCATCGAAATTGTTTCAATTATTTTGGGTGGAGAATGTGCTGCTGCTTTCGATGCTTTTACCAGAAACAATATCGACGACGAACTGAATGGACAAACCAAACGCGATTGGCCCAATGTTTTCCGCTCAGCGCGATTTATTTCTGCTGTTGATTACATCAATGCGCAACGCCTGCGCAAAAAAATGATTCTTGAAGTCGACTCCATCATTCGTCCTTTCGACGCCATTATTAGTTCTAATTTTGGTGTTGGTCAGTTGCAAATCACCAATTTAACAGGTCATCCAGTGGTTGTTACGCCATCAGGTTTTTTAAACGGTAAACCTACAAGTGTGAGTTTTATTGGTAATTATTTCGATGAAGCGACTATTTTGACGATTGCCAATGCTTATCAAGAACAGACGGATAATCATTTGAAACATCCGGAAATGTTTACTAAATAGTTGATAGTTGATAGTTGATAGTTGATAGTTGTTAGTTGTTAGTTGTTAGTTGTTAGTTGATAGTTGATAGTTGTTAGTTGTTATTTTATAGGAAAGTCACGAACTAACAACTAACAACTATCAACTATCAACTATTTAAGGATATAATTTTTTAAATCTGGATAGTCTTTCACAAAATTTTTAGCAATATCGCCTTGAACGCGATAGCCTTTAATGTAGGGAATAATGACGGCATCTTTTAGGGTGGTTTTTATTTTTTGAAGAGCTGCGTTGGCATCAGAAAATTTTCGGTATAAACCCACAGTGTATTGATATAATCCATCAACACCCACAGATTCTACCATAGTGCTACCGATTTTTTCAAGAATTTCGTTGTCGTAGAGCCTTTTCGATGAATTGACTTGAATTTTATAAGATAATGAATCGGAATGTTTTAAAAACGATTTACCAATCGGGTTTACCATAAACTCAGAAACAACAGGTTTTTCTGTCGTAATTTTTACTTTATTTGCATCTGTCCCAAAAAAACTAATATCTACGCGTTGATTGAGTTTTTCGCCCGAAAAATTCGGTTTACCATCATCTAAAACAGTTTTAGCCAAAGGAAAATCGCTACCGACCGATTTAACTATAATAGATTCCGATTTCACGCCATTATCTATCAAAAACTTAGCGAGCTTTTCAGCCCGCTTAATACCAAAATATAAATCGAGAGCCGTTTTTTCACCTTGCAAACTGTGCAATGTTAAAATGACATGAGCGGAAGGATCATTCTTAGTAATGGATAAAACATCGCGCAGTTTAGTGATATTCGTTGGATTGAGAATTTCTTCTTCAGCGGTGTACATTAAACTCGTGATATTGTATTCTAAAACTTTAGGTTTATTATCTTCTGAGCTAACAATTTGTGCATTTAAATCTGGAACAATATTATAAAACGGTTTATTGGAATTGACATTTACTTCGGTGAGTATTTTTTTAAACACTACGTTGTATAAATCAAAATCGCCAAAACCTTCTTTTCTGTTCGAGGCAAAATACGCTTTATAACCATCATTGTGCAATTTGAAATATAAATCATCGCCCGAAGAGTTAATGGGTTTTCCTAAATTTTCGGGCGTTGACCATTTCATCGTCTTTTCATCGAAAACAGATTTAAACACATCAAAACCGCCAATAGAAGCCATTGAGTTAGACGAAAAGTATAAAGTTCGACCATCATTACACAGAAACGGTGTGGTTTCGTCGAAAGCAGAGTTAATTTCTCCACCCAGATTAACAGGCTTCGACCAAATATTATTGGTGCGCAATGTGTAATATAAATCTAAGCCGCCAAAACCTGAATCGTCTCGCGATGCAAAAATGATGAGCGAATCGTTGAGATAAAACAAAGAATTATCACCCAATTCCGATTTAATAGGCGCACTAATCCGTGGGGGTAAACTGCGCGTTTCATTATCGTTTTTAAAAGAATCGACTAAAAAATCGCCACTAAAATTATTGAGCGACCTAAAAAAAATAAAATTCTTACCTTTATCAATTATACTTACTGGATACTCGTTTCTCGCTGTATTGATTAAGATATTATCTAATTTTATTGGCGTTGAATAATCTGAATTTTCTATTGATGTGCTATAAATATCAAAAAAATAGTGTCCATCGTATAAATCTTCAATGCCTTCGTTGTTGCGCAAACCACCCGTTGAAGTGAGTCGATCGGAGGCAAAATACATTTTATCTTCGTCAGTTGGGCTTTGAAGTGGTGCGGTTTCGTTAAAATTTGAATTGACTCGATCACCAAAATTTTCGATTAAAGCGCGTTCAGGTTGCCTTTCAATAACTATACCATTGGCGCAACGCTTAATATCGTTTGCAATTGAAAAACGCACATTATCAGGATCATGTGAAACGCGCAGATAATTTTTATAAAATTTAATCGCATCTTTGTACCTAAATTGAGCATGCGCTAATCGAGCAGCAATTAAAATAGCAGCAGGATCTATGTTTTTTTCAATATCAAAATATTTTGAAAGCAATGTGCGCGCCGACTCTAATTTTCCTAATTCATAATAACTTGTATAAAGTGCTTTAATGACCTCAATGTCATTCGATTTTTTTTCATTATAAGTTTCGAGAAGAGATGCAGCAGCTAAATATTTCTTGCGTTCATACAATCTCAGACCATCTTGTCGGTATTTTGAAATATCTTGTGCTAAGATTTGGGTTGTAAACAAAAATACAACAGCAAAAGAACCTAAAATTTTAAGTAGCCTAAAATAATTCTTAATGAAAATGCCAGCGTTACGAATCAAAGTTGAGTTATTTGAGTATGCTAAGATATTTGTATCTATTTAGCTAAAGCTAAAGTGTTTATCAATGCAATGTCGGGATATTTAGCTTTAGCTAAATAGTTTAATACCGTTTTGTTGATGCAAATTTGGATATAAAAAACCTCTTTTAATAATTTACTTATAAAACATTCTCAAATTGAGAAAAATATTTAACAATGAATCTAACTAGTTTTGAAATTTCCCCAAAAACTAAAGCTTTGTATTCTTTTTTTATTTTTGTTTTATTTTCATCTTGCATAATAACTAGCTGCAAAAAGCCCGTCGTTAATAATGCCAAACCGATAAATTGTGATGCGCGTTGGGCTAAAATTTTTGCTGAAATACACCTATCTGAGTCTGCTTTAGAATCTGAAAAAAATGAAATACGCGATAGTATGAACAAAGTATATTCAGAACAAATTTTCAGCAAAAATAAGATGACGCGCGCAGAGTTTGATTCAATTTACAACAAACTTGTTGCAGACCCTCAAAAATTTTTAGAATTTTATAAATGTGTTACAGCTGAGTTAGAAAAAAAATCTTAAAAGAATTAATGTTTACTTAATATTGAATACTTGACTAAGGGTTAATTAGTCCGTAATTTTGTGTAAACTATGTTTATGCAGAAGATTTTAATAGTTGACGACGAATCGGACATACTTGAGTTTTTAACTTACAACCTCAAAAAAGAAGGTTATGAAGTACACACTGCCAATAACGGACGCGAAGGTTTGGAATTAGCGAAAAAGATTTTACCTCATTTAATCGTTCTCGATATCATGATGCCAGAAATGGATGGCGTGGAAGTATGTAGAAGGATTAGAAAAATACCGGAACTTGATAAATCTGTAATAGCTTTTCTTACGGCTAAAAATGAAGATCTTTCTCAAATAAATGCTTTAGATGTGGGTGGCGACGATTATATCACTAAACCTATAAAGCCGCAAGTCTTTTCAAGTAGGATTAAAGCATTGTTGCGAAG
>JAYWBA010000181.1:0-12233 GCA_043781915.1 Saprospiraceae bacterium | reverse complement strand
TGAAGCGTAAAGCGTATGCAACCGTACCACCAACTGTTGAGTATTCTCTAACAGAATGTGGAATGTCGCTCAAACCTGTCATTGAATCCATTGACGCGTGGGGGCGAAGGCACTTTCAAGCAACAAATAAAACAAAAACTGCTGTAATCAAACTTGAAACCGCTTAATTTCGCTTTATATTTGCGTTAAATTAAATTTTTAAGCCATGATTTCTAAATTTCCTGCGCCAATAAAAGGCGACTATCCTGAATTTACAACCAGTTACATTAATCATGCGGTGGCATCAGGGGAAAATATTGTGAAAGGGTTGAGTGAATCGGAAAAGGATTTCAAAAAATATATCCTGTCTTTACCAGAAGAAGTTCTCAACTACCGTTATGCTGAAGGCAAATGGACAGTTAAAGATATTGTTCAACACTTAGCCGATACTGAGCGCATACTGAATTACAGATTATTGCGTACACTTCGTCGCGATACTACGCCTTTTTCTCCTTTTGAAGAAAACGATTTTGTTGAAGCAGCAAATGCTTCTGAACGCTCTATTAAGGATATTCTTAAAGAATTTTCGACAGTTCGCAAAAGTTCGATTGAATTAGTGAAAACCATTGCGCGCAAAGATTTGAAACGCATCGGTAGAAATAAATCAGGGATGATTTTCACAGTTAACACTTTCGCTCATTTCATTTTGGGTCACCCGTTGCACCATCTGACTATTATTAAAGAACGCTACGTAAGCCATTAGCTTTAAGCCATGAGCTTTGAGTTTCTCTCGTTTGTTTGAAGAAGGCTCAAAGCTCAAAGCTCACGGCTCAAAGCTAATTTCATGGAAATAGAAATCATAACAAATCATAAGTGCGTATTAGGTGAAGGACCTGTCTGGGATTCAGTTCGCAATGAAATTTATTGGATTGATATTGTCAAGGGAGAAATTCATCGATATAATTTCAATGCTGGTAGCCATAGCATTTTCCCCGTCAATGAAATGATTGGTTGTTTCGCTATTTGTAAAAATGGGCAATTCGTTATTGCCACACAAAGCGGTTTTGGTTTTTGGGATAGAACAACGCGTGAAATTAAAATGTCTATCCATCCTGAAAATCATTTGCCTAACAATAGGTTTAATGATGGCAAATGTGACCCTCATGGGCGATTTTGGGCAGGAACAATGTCGCTAACAGAAGAACCGAACTTAGGGAATGTGTATGTATTTGACAATAATTCCGTTGAAAAAAAGATGGAAAACGTCAGTATTTCAAATGGCATGGCTTGGAGTTTAGACCACAAAACTTTGTATTACATCGATTCACCTACTTTTGAGATAGTTAGTTATTGCTACGAAAAAAAAACGGGTAAAATTACGGATAGAAAAATAGTCATCTCGATTCCAAAAGAAGAAGGTTGTCCCGATGGAATGACAATTGATACAGATGGGATGCTTTGGGTTGCTCATTGGGATGGAGGGCAAGTAACGCGATGGAATCCAAAGACGGGTAAAAAACTACACCATTTCAAGTTGCCAGTTTCAAGAATTACGTCTTTAACTTTTGGAGGTAAAGATTTGACGGATTTATTTATCACATCAGCAAGTATAGGTCTTTCAGAAGATGAAATAAAAGAGCAACCCTTAGCAGGTTCATTATTCGTCATTCGCAATTGTGGATTTAAAGGGATGTTGGCTTTTGAGTTTAATAATTAGATAGGAGACCCCGAATTAATTGTATTTATTCCTTTAATTTCTGCTGAAATTTCTGCAGTTTTGAAGAAAATTTTCTACATTAGCCTCACTAATTAAGTAAGTAAGAAATAACTGATAAACATGAATCTAAATTTTCAAAAACTAAAGCAACTATTAATCATCTTAGGCATTACATCAATGTTTTTAAGTTGCAAAAACACGACGAATAGCGTCTCTACATCTCAGAACTCTCCATTTCTTTGGGGCGTTGCAACAGCAGCTTATCAAGTTGAAGGCGCGTATCAAACAGACGGAAAAGGCGAATCGAAATGGGATTTTCTGACCAATAAAATCGGTGTTACGCAATTCACGACTGGCGAAAAACAAACAGGAAATGTGGCTATTAATATGTACGATAGAACACAATACCTCAAAGATATTCAGCTCATGAAGGATTTAGGCGTGAATGCCTATCGTTTTTCTTTAGATTGGAGTCGCATAATTCCCGACGGAACAGGTGCAGTGAATGAAAAAGCATTAGCGCATTACGATCAACTCATCGACGATGTTAAAGCTGCCGGGCTTGAACCTTTGGTAACGTTGTATCATTTCGATTATCCTGCTGTCTTGATGCAAAAAGGGGGGTGGGGAAATCCAGATATGATAAAATGGTACACCAACTATGCGTCGGTCGTTCTCAATCGCTATGGCAAAAAAGTGAAAAAATTCATCACTTTCAACGAGCCTTACATTGAATTCTTTTTGGTAGAAACAATGATGAATCCAGAAAGAAGTAAAGAACTCGAAAGTGTTAGATATGCCAAACAAATGCACAAAGCGCACAATCAGTTTTTGGCAAATGCTGCGGTTATTAAATTGTATCACACCTTAAATCTCGGTGGGCAAATTGGAATGACACTCAATGTAGAGCCCACAGCTGCATGGAATGTGAAAGATGAGCGTGATATTAAAGCCGCTAAATTTCAAGATTTATTATTGAATCAACTTTTTATAGACGCTTTATTTAAAGGAAGCTATCCGCAAGAAGCTTTAGATTCTTTTCGTAAATACGATCCAACTTTTAATCCGCCCGCTTCAGATATGGCTTTGTTGGCTTCAGTGAAACCCGATTTTTTGGGCATTAATTATTATTCGCCTGCAATGGTGAAACACGAAGACAGTCACATGTCAATCAAATGTCTGGGCAATAATCCTGATTCAATAAAGGGGAGTATGGGTCCTGTTCGTCCAGAATATTTGTATCAAATTTTGATGCGTTTAAAAAATGATTATGGTAACCCCATCACTATCATCACAGAAAATGGCACAAACTATCCACCTGAAGATGTAAAAGTGGGCAATACGATTAAAGATTCGATGCGCATCAGTTATATTAAACGCCATATCGAAAAAGCCCTCGAAGCTAAAAAAGATGGCGCGAATTTACAAGGCTATACCGTTTGGAGTGGGTGGGATAATTTTGAGTGGAATTCTGGGTTTACCAAACGATTTGGATTGATTTACGTTGATTATAAAACTCAAGAGCGCACGCCCAAACAAAGCTATTATTGGTATCAAGCGTTCCTGAAGTCGCAAAAATAATTGTTAGTTGTTTATCGCTCTCATACTAACAACTAACAACTAAAAACTAAATTATGAAATTAATTAGATTTGGAGACGTCGGCAAAGAAAAACCAGGGCTTCTCGAGGCAAACGGAAACCGCAAAGATGTTTCCAAAATTTTTAAAGATTGGGATAGAAATTTTTTCCAAGAAGGTGGAATCGCTCAATTGGAAAAACAATTAAAAAATCTCGATGCTTTCCCAGATGTACCTTCATCCACGCGATGGGGTGCTTGTGTTGCGCGCCCTGGTAAGGTCATTTGCATCGGTTTAAATTATTCTGACCATGCTAAAGAGTCGGGCATGGCGATTCCAACTGAGCCGATTGTCTTTCAAAAGGGAGCAAATACAGTTGTAGGTCCTTACGACAATATTTTAATTCCGAGAAAAAGCGAAAAAACGGATTGGGAAGTTGAATTAGGCATCATTATCGGCAAAGATGCACGCTATTTGGATTCTGTGGAAGATGCCAAAAATTATATCGCGGGTTATTGTATTTCGCACGATGTATCGGAAAGAGAATTTCAATTAGAGCGTGGCGGACAATGGACAAAAGGGAAATCGTGCGATAATTTTAATCCGATAGGACCCTTTTTAGCCACCGCAGACGAAATTGCGGATGTTCAAAATCTATCCATGTCGTTGTGGGTGAATGGTGTTCAAATGCAAAAAGGCTCGACAAATACCATGATTTTTGACTGTAATTTCATCGTTCATTATTTATCTCAGTTTATGACCCTTGAAGCGGGCGATTTAATTTCAACGGGCACACCACCCGGTGTCGGTTTAGGAATCAAACCGCCGCAGTATTTAAAAGCAGGTGATAAGGTTGTGCTGAGTATTGAAGGCTTAGGACAGCAAGAACAAGTTTGTGTAAACGCTTAATTAGCTATCAGCTTTGGGCTATGAGCAATGAGCTTTTCTCGTTTGCTTGAAGGAGGCTCAAAGCTCATAGCTCATGGCTCATAGCTAATTATGGAAAGATTTAAAAATCAAGTTGCCGTCATTACAGGCGGTGCAGATGGACTTGGACACGGAATTGCAGAACGCATTGCTTTTGAAGGTGGCGCTGTTGTGTTATTAGACATCAATACTGATTTATTACAGAAAACGGTAAATGATTTTAAAGAAAAAGGCTTTAGTGTCATCGGTATTCAAACCGATGTAGCTTCTGAGTCTTCTGTAATTTCAGCCATGACACAAGCTGAAGAAACTTTTGGCAAAATAGATATTATGGTTAATTGTGCAGGCATCGTAGGTCCAACGAGCACAAAAATTACGGAATACAGTGTTGATGACTACGATAAAATTTATGGCATCAATCTTCGCGGGTCATTCTTAATGACCAAGTACGCCATAAAAGCGATGGAAAAGCATAATTATGGACGAATACTGTTGATTGCATCAATGGCTGGAAAAGAAGGAAATCCAGGTATGGCAGGTTATTCGTCCACAAAAGCGGGTGTCATAGGTTTGGTCAAAGCAATTGGCAAAGAATATGCGACAACAGGTATTACTGTCAATGGTTTAGCACCTGCGGTTATAAAAACTGCTATGAACGACAGCACTGCACCAGATCAATTAGCGTATATGGTTGCTAAAATACCGATGAATCGTTTGGGAACGGTTGAAGAAGTCGCAAAAATTTCTGCATGGATTGTATCAAAAGAATCAAGTTTTACAACAGGTTTTATATTCGATATTTCTGGAGGAAGAGCAACTTATTAGTTGACAGTTGTTAGTTAACAGTTGACAGTCGTATATCGCTCTCAAACTGTCAACTGCCAACTGTTAACTGTCAACTAAATTATGGAATTATTTAATAATCAAGTCGCAATAATATCAGGTGCGGGCATAGGGATAGGCTATGAGATTGCGCTTCAATTGGCTTTGCAAGGTGCAAAAGTTGTATTGAATGATATTGATGAAAAGGCGGCATTTGCTGCAGCCCAAAAAATAAAAGAGCAAGGCGGTTTTTGTGAAGCATTTTGTGGCGATATTTCTGAAATAAAAACCATTGAAGGTATCGTAGAATTTGCAGTAAAAACTTTTGGCAAAGTGGATATTTTAATTGCCAATGCAGGTATAACCACTTACGGCAGTTTTCTGGAGTATAAACCTGAGTCGATGCAAAAGTTATTACAAGTAAATCTGTTTGGCACTTTCTTCTTGACACAAGCTGCTGCAAAACAAATGGTTTTACAAGGTCAGGGTGGTAGTATTTTATTGACTTCTTCAGTGACTGGTCATGCAGCGCATCCATTTTTAGCCGCTTATGGAATGACAAAAGCGGGGATTGACCAATTGGCAAAAAACCTGATTATTGATTTAGCACCGCATAATATTAATATTAATACTATTGTGCCAGGTGCAACACTTACTGAACGCACGATGGCAGAAGACGAAGGCTTCGATAAACTTTGGTCAAAAATTACACCTTCAGGCAGACCTGCAACAACTGCTGATATTGCGAATGCTGCTTTGTTTTTAGTGTCACCATTGTCGCGTCAAATCATGGGGCAAAATTTAGTGATTGACGGCGGTTGGACTTCGGTTGGTATTCCGCCTTATTAGCCATGAGCTATGAGCTTTGAGCCTTCTTTTAGATTTACGAGAAAGGCTCAAAGCTCGTGGCTCAAAGCTCAAAGCTACAATATGTTTAATTTAAAAAACAAAGTTGCCGTCATCACAGGCGGCGGAAGCGGTATCGGAAAAGCCATTTCAATACTCTTTGCGCGACAAGGCGCAGAAGTGCATATCCTTGAACTCAATGAAACTGCTGTCACGGAAGTTGTTGACTCTATTCGGTCTGAAAATGGAAAAGTCACAGCGCACGTAGGCAATGTTGCTAATCAAAATGATATAAAAACCATTTTTCAATCTATTGGCGAAATCCATATTTTAGTGAATAATGCAGGTATTGCGCACATTGGCAATGCCGAAAATACATCAGAAGCAGATTTTGATCGCGTATTTTCTGTAAACGTTAAAGGATTTTACAATTGTATTCAAGCTGTAATTCCTGCCATGCGCGCAGTCGGTGGTGGTTCAATTATCAATATGGCTTCAGTAGCAGCATCAGTAGGTATTGCAGACAGATTCGCTTATTCTATGTCGAAAGGAGCGGCTTTTGCTATGACACTTTCGACGGCAAAAGATTTCATTAAAGACAATATTCGCTGTAATTCCATTTCGCCCGCGCGGGTACATACGCCTTTCGTCGATGGGTTTTTGGCGAAAAATTATGCAGGTAAAGAAGCTGAAATGTTTGAAAAATTATCTCAAACGCAACCGATTGGTCGCATGGCAAAACCCGAAGAAGTTGCTGCTTTAGCTTTGTATTTGTGCAGCGATGAAGCGAGTTTTATTACTGGCACAGATTATCCGATAGATGGTGGTTTTTTGACGCTTAATAATTAAATTTCGTTGATAGTTGTTCGTTGATAGTTGTTCGTTTAAGGGCGCTCGTAAACGAACAACTATCAACGAACAACGAACAACGAAATTAAGGATGGAACTGGTGTAAAAGCATTACGCCCTGCTAAGATTTTGTGAAACACATTGATAGTTGATAGACAGGGATATAATGATCATAATTCAATAAAAAAGGATTCAAAAATTTGAACCCCTTTAAATTGCCTATTCAAATTTGTGCTAATCAAATCTTTTGCCCTTTGCTATTTGCCTATTCAAATTTGTGCTAATCAAATCTTTTGCCCTTTGCTATTTGCCTTTTGCTAATGAATCTCTACAGCCGATTTCTGCTCAATAATTTCAATCGTATCAGGACCAGAAATAATTCTAAATTCTGTGCGACGATTGCGGAGATGTTCTTCTTCGCTGCACTTCACGCCATTTTTACAGCGATTGACAATTTTAGTCTCGCCATATCCTTTAGAAATCATTCTGCGTGCTTCAATGCCCTTTTCGGTCATCCATTTTTTGACACCGTCGGCACGACGTTGGGAAAGTTCGAGGTTATAACTGTCTGAACCGCGTGAGTCGGTGTGAGAACTCAATTCAATAACAATATCCGGATTCTTTTTCATCACATCGTATAAATATAAAAGTGATTGCTCTGCGAGAGACCAATCTTCCATATCTTCTTCGTCGGCTTTATATTTATCGAGCTTATAGTACATATTCTGTAAACGAATACGCTCGGAGCGGGAAATCGTAACCGTTTTTGTTTTGAGTTTTAACGTTTTTTCGATGGTTGTAGTCGTTTTTATGTCCATTGTACTAAAACGCACTGTATCGGCTGTATATCCTTCTTTTGTTGCTATGAGTTGATATGTTTTGCGCAGACCCAAAGCTGCACTGAACATATCAACTGTGCGCGTTGCTGACTGACCATCTTCCACTTGCGTGAGTATGTATTTCACAGCTTTAAGTGGCACACCATCGCACGTTGTAACGGCACGCAATGAAGCAGTAACGTTTGGCAATGGTCTGAGTGTTACTAATTTTTTTATCGTAGATGTTTGATTTATACCAACGGTATTGAATTGAATAGTATCGTTATAGTAACCAGGTTTTGCTGTGATGACAGTGTAAGCGCGGCTGCGTTTTAAATCGCCGGTATAGCTATCTGCCGTTTTATCGTCCCTATCAGAACTTTTTCCGCCCGTCATGTCTAAAAGAGAAAATGTTAATCCGCGCAAAGGGTTTTTACCATCCGTAGCGTTGACGATGAGATCAATTTTAATGGGCGCTTTTTTGATGACGTAAATATCTTCGCAGCACGTTTTGCTTTTTATCGATTTTCCACCAGGTCTGTTTGAAGCTAAATACATAGTGCCTTCATCATCGAAAGAAGGATATTTATCATCAGCCGATGAGTTAATGCCTTTCCCAAGATTTTCTGGTTCTGACCACGTTAAACCATTCCAACTTGAAACAAATAAGTCGTAATTACCTAAACCCGGATGACCCGTTGAACTGAAATACAATTTACCATCGCGGTAAAAAGGCGTTTCTTCATTGCCAAATGTATTTATAACACTACCCGCGTTTGTAGGTGTGCCATAACTTCCATCATCGTTTTTAGTAGCATAAAAAATATCGAAACCGCCTTTTGTTGGTTCCATATTACTCGAAAAAAACAAAACTTCTTTGCCATATAATTCACCCACGCATGGGTGTTTAATTTGGTAATTACCATTTAAACCTTTAACCTCTGTCGCTTCATTAAAATTACCGTCGGATTGTTTTTTAGCTGTGAATAATTTACTTTCAGTCACTTCATTGCCCGAAAGTACAATGCGTGTAAAAAATAAAGTCGTGCTATCAGGCGCAATATAAACACTACCATGATTATTACCCGCGCGATTTAAATTATCATTCGCCACTTCCGGTTTACCAAATTCACCATTCGCATCTTTTTTTGCTGAGAAAATTTTCAAATAATAATCGCCTTCTTTACCATCGAGCTTCGTCATTTCTTTCGATTTGAAAGTCGAATAATACAATGTACTGCCATCACGTGTAATTGAAGGAGAATATTCAATGTTTGGTCCGTTAATTTTTGGACCTGCGTTTTCAACCACAATTTGCAAATTCTCTTTCATGCCAATCGCCATTTTAGCACCGGCAATCGCATTTGTAGCTTCTTGAATTTTGAGCGAATCAGTGGCTTCTTTTAAATAGTCCTCATAAATAGGAATAGCATCTTCGTATTTACCATTGCTGTTTAACATTTGCGCATAATAAAAACGCGCTAATGGATTGATTGTACCTGTGGCGTTTTTATCGCGCTGCAAAACACGGGCAAACCACGTTTCAGCTTTGGCGTAATCGCGTAAACTCGCGTGCATTTGCGCAATTTCAAATCCGACAGTGCGGTCTTTGGTTTGCTCATAATATTTTTCGTATAATGTTAAAGCATTGTAATAATCTTTTTGTTCTTTGCGCTCCTCAGCTACTTGAAGCAAAACTTCTGGGCGTGCAGAATTAAGCGGTTGCGCTTTGAGCAAATTGCAAAATGCAAAAAGCAAAAGGCAAAAAGCAAAAGGCAAACGACAAAGTGCAAATTGTAAATTGCAAAGGGCAAAATTTGTCGTTTGCTTTTTGCTTTTTGCTTTTTGTAAATTGCAATTTGAATTTCTTCTAACAATTATATTATTCATTTTCAAGGAATCTTCAATTTATAAAAAATTATTTCATCAATTAATAGCCTAAGTAAAATACAATATTTGCTATTTGCTATTTGCTATTTGCCTTTTGCTATTTGCCTTTTGCCTTTTGCCTAATACTTCGGACACAAGATAACTGGCGGCGGCGCTGGCTTTTTATTAATACTACCAATATAACCCACAGCAATTTCAAAACCATCTTTCGCAACATTATTAGAACGCAAATCACTTACAGTGAAATCGTAAGCAACACTCGCACGAATATTTCCATAAATAATTCCACCAATAATTTGAGCTGCATCACCTACGCGATAACCCAAACCTGCACGCAATTCAATATTTTCTTTCGGATTAACTTTCAAACCGCCGAGCACATATCCTTGAACCTCTGTTTGAGTACTTGTGTAGCGAATGATAGCACCAGGATAAACGGCAAAAATATTTCCGAGCGGCACATCTGCCGTAGCATGAATATTAAATCGACGTGGCAATTCAGATACTTTTGAATTGGGTTCGAAATAATTGGCTGAAGGTCCTAATAAATGCTCTGCCGAAACACCAATATTATAAATGGTTTTTAATTTATTGCCCGAAACACCGCGAAAATTTAACCCGAACGCCATATCGGTAAAAGTTTTACCGGCTGCATTGATTAAAGAATAATCCGCACTTTGGCTGCCGCTGATGATGGCATCTTGAAAACGCAAAGCATCGCGATTGATACTCCGCTGAGCGAAACCAATTTTAAAACCTGCCGAAAAAGCAGATTCACTTTTTTTATCTAAAGCGAAATGATACGCAGCATCGATTGCAATAAGTTGCGATGACAAAACAGCCGTACCCGCTTTATCGCTGTAAAAATCGGCGCCCAAACCAATCCAATCTTCTTTTCTGAAACCATTAATCGGTACATCCAAATTAATAACAGGCGTTTGATAGCCGTTTTTAACGCCACTGTTCCATTGTGTACGATATAAACCTTGAATTCTGTATGAACCAGAGAACAAACCCGTTTGTGCCGGATTAACAGTTAAGGGCACCGCGCCAAATTGTGTGAAGTGGATATCCTGCGCTTGCGCAGAAAAAAGAATAGCGCAAACGAAAAGCGCAGAGAGTACATGTTTTTTCAAAGCCATCGGATTTTTTTATGTTAACCTTTTCCGAAATACCGTCAATGCCAACAAAGAACGCTCAAAAATAATATTAATAAAATAAATAGACTTATTTTAACAGCCTTTTAGCGTAGTATTAACTTTAAATCTATTTTTTAACTTCTTTTTGTTCATTAACGTTCCTTATTTACGCGCAGCCCAAAAAAAAGTTCCGAAGGTTTAATTTGTTTTGAATTTAAAAACTTTGGTTCAACAATTCTACTAATTGGTGAACTGTTGTTGAGGATTCAGCGCGATGAGGCAAATTGCCTATACCAATTATCGTAAATTTGAAAGTATCCCATAAAATCTTGTAACAAAAAAATAAAATTGTATAACGTTGAACAAGCCTACTCATGTAAACTTTGCCATGCTATTAAGCGTTCATAACGCTTAACTGAGAGATGCCAAGAACGTAAAACTAAAAGAATGATAAATACATTTACAATTTCGACAATTTCGACAATTTCGACGATTCCTGATAACGACAACGAGCGATTAAAAGCTTTGCATCAGTATCAAATAATTGATGCAGATGTTGGAGATAGTTTTGAGAATATCGCTAAATTAATGGCAGAAACATTTGATGTACCTATCGCGCTTATTTCTCTGGTAGATAAAGAAGAAGTGATTTTCAAAGGCAACTTCGGTTTGACGGATGTAAAAAAAGAGAGTAGAGGCATTAGCTTGTGTGCATTAACAGTTTTAGAAGATGAAGTTTATGTCATTCAAGATGCCTCCCAAGAAAAAAGTTTACAAAGTAATCCACATGTCATTGGTGGTTTCGGTCTAAAATTTTATGCAGGTGCGCCTTTAACTACTAAAAGCGGTTATCATATCGGTACTGTCAGTATAGTTGATAAAAAGACGCGTTTATTTTCAGAGAAAGAGATTCTGTTGTTGAAGCGCTTTTCTAAAATTGTTATGAATGAAATAGAGCTGCGTTTTGAAGCCCGTAAAACCGCATTGAATTACAGCGAAACAATCGAAAAACAAAGGAATAATTTACTCATTAGAGAAGCCCAATTATCATTAGCCCAAGAACTTGCTAAAATGGCGAGTTGGGAATGGATTCTATCGGAACCAGTGATAAAATGGAGTCCAGAGATGTATAAATTTTGGAAATTTAATGAAGGTGAAATTGATGTAACCCTGGAAAGGGTTGCAAAAATGACGCACCCTGACGACCTAAATATTCTACAAAATGCAGTTAAATGTTTGCAGGAAGGTGATGAGGCAGATATTCAATATAGGCGTTATGACAAATTTGGCAATGAGATTTTCATCCACACCAAAACCATAATCAATAAAGACAATGAAGGTAAACCTTACAGTGTATTCGGAATTGATATGGATATTTCTGAACTCAGATCCATTCAGGATAATTTAACGCATCAAAATGTCAAACTCAGCCAAGCCAATAAGGAATTGTCCTCTTTTAATTACGTTACGAGTCACGATTTGAAAGAACCAATACGCAAGATTCAAATGTTTATTAGTCGAATTGAAAACAATGAACATGACTTTTCTTCTGAAAAAATTCAATATTACTTCAGTCGGATTATTGACGCCTCTAAAAGGATGGAAAGCTTAATTGATTCTTTATTAACCTTTTCAAAAGTCTCAAATTTTACGGAGTTAAAATTTGTCC
>JAYWBA010000180.1:0-4440 GCA_043781915.1 Saprospiraceae bacterium | reverse complement strand
GTTATTTGGCGGTCGATTTTTTCTTCGTGCTTTCTGGTTTTGTTGTGGCGTATGCTTACGATGATCGTTGGGGAAAAATGACTATTGGCGATTTTTTCAAACGCCGACTCATCAGGCTTCAACCCATGGTAATTATGGGAATGTTCATTGGCGCTTTGTGCTTTTATTTTCAAGATGGCGAATTGTGGCCGAATATACATGCTGTACCAGTTTGGAAAACGGTTTTGGTTATGTTGCTCGGTTTTACAATGATTCCATTGGTGCCATCGCTCGATATTCGAGGTTGGAACGAGAGTTATCCATTGAATGGACCAGGTTGGTCGCTTTTTTACGAGTATATTGTCAATATTCTGTATGGTTTGTTTATGAGAAAATTTTCAAAAACGGCACTTTCTATTTTGGTATTTATATCGGGTTGCGCCTTGATACACTTTGCAACTACCAATGGCAATGGTGATGTTATCGGCGGTTGGTCACTCGAACCATCGCAGGTGCGCACAGGTTTTTCCCGTGTGATGTATCCATTTTTTGCCGGTTTATTACTCTCTCGTGTGGGTGGTTTAATTCAAGTTAAAAATGCTTTCGCTTGGTGTTCTTTATTAGTGATTGTTGTACTCGCTATTCCACGCATTGGTGGTAGTGAAAATTTGTGGCAAAACGGTTTGTACGATTCGCTCACCATTATTTTTATTTTTCCATTGATTGTATTCTTAGGAGCTAGCGGCGAAGTTTCAGGCAAGTTTGCCTCAAAAGCGTGCAAATTTCTCGGCGACATTTCTTACCCGATGTACATTTCACACTATCCGCTCATTTATATTTACACGGCTTGGGTGGCAAATAATAAAGTTTCCATTCACGATGGTTATCCTGTAGCCTTGCTCTTCTATATGGCTATCATTGCCTTAGCTTATGCCTGCCTGAAATTCTATGACGAACCTGTTAGGGCGTGGTTGAGTAAAAAAGTGTTATTGCAGAATAAATAATAGATTAGCATTACTTTGGCTAAAACCCATTCTAAAAAATTAAAACTTTGCAAACTCTTTAAATTATAAAATTATTCATGTCAAATGTAAATAATTTCACAATTTTATGCTAATATTGTAGCTTAAAATGTGGAGTCCAGAAACCACGTAAAAAAAACGGGGTGAATCCGAAAAACCTTACGAGTAGGGACTTTAAACTTAAAAAAAATGGTTAGTGTAAACATGACAGCCATTCTTGTGGCTGTAGTTGTAAATTTTATTCTTGGCGCAGTTTGGTTTATGCCGCTTTTTGGTAAAGCTTGGGGTAAAGAAATGGGTTACGATATGAATGAAAAACCGGATCCTTCTGTCATGTATAAAGGCATGGCTTTTATGGTGATTGGGAATTTTTTCTTTGCTTGGGTATTGGCGCACAATATTGCGGCTTGGAATTATGTGCCAGGCATAAAAGAAATGGGCGTTGTTGCTAACACAATGAGTACTGCTGTCTTCACTTGGTTGGGATTTTATTTTCCAGGACATCTTGGCGCGACAGTGTGGGAAAGAAAATCGTGGAAACTCTTCGCCATTGAAGCTGGATACTCTTTTGTTTCTCTGGTGGTAGTTTCTATTATTCTCACGCATTGGCATTGAAATAAAATACTGAAATCAGTTAGCTAAAGCTAAAATGTTTATCAATTGGAACGCGGATGACACGGATTTGGCAGATTTTACACGGATTTCTTTGGGAATTTTAGTGAAAATAATAAAGAATCAGCTAAATCCGTGTCATCCGCGTTCCAAATGTCGAGTAATTTAGCTTTAGCTAAATAATTACACATACATATAAGTTTCTGCGAATTTCTGCCGAAATTTCTGCGAAATCTGCGGGAAATTAAACTACGTAAGTAGTTACCTTGGTTTTATATATAGATGGGTCTGGACCGTTTTAATCTTTCCCTTAATCAATGGAGGTTAAAACGGGTTTTAAAAAAAACAATTGACTAACAACAAATCAATAAAAATAGTTACTTTTGCACACTTAATCTTAAATTGGAGAAATAGTGGAGAAAATTAAAATAGGAATTACCGTTGGCGATATAAACGGCATTGGTTTGGAAGTCATTTTGAAAACAGTTGCCGACGAGCGTATCTTGAATTTGTGTACGCCTGTTATCTATGGCTCTTCTAAAGTAGTATCGTATCATAAAAATATTGTTCAAGTCGAATTCCCATTTGCTAACATGAGTTCGGCTCGCAATGCCGAGGATGGCAAAGTGAATGTGGTGAATTGTTGGCAAGAAACGGTGAGTATTACGCTGGGCAAAATTAACGAAATGGGCGGCAAATATGCTTTATTAGCCCTTGAAATTGCTACTGAAGAATTAAAAGAGGGTAAAATTGACGCTTTAGTGACGGCGCCGATTCACAAACACGCCATGCAATTGGCAGGTTTTAAACACATCGGGCACACCGAATTTTTAACTGAAAAATTGGGTACAGGTGAAAGCGTTATGTTAATGGTGAACGATAATTTGCGCGTAGGTTTAGTTACCAATCATTTACCTATCGCAAAAGTAGCAGCAGCTATTACTTCCGAAAAAATTTTGAGTAAAATTGTAGCTTTAAACCAATCGTTAAAAATAGATTTTGGTATCGAAAAACCTATAATTGCTGTTTTGGGCTTAAATCCGCATGCAGGCGACGAAGGAACTATTGGTGATGAAGAACAAAATATCATTCAACCTGCTATTGAAATGGCAAAGCACAGAGGCATAATCGCTATGGGTCCGTTTGCAGCCGACGGTTTTTTTGGTAGCGATAATTTCAGAAAATTTGATGCCATTTTAGCCATGTATCACGATCAAGGTTTGGTGCCATTTAAAACTTTATCGTTCGGGAATGGCGTAAACTACACAGCTGGTTTACCTTTTGTGCGCACTTCGCCCGATCATGGCACAGGTATGGATATTGCAGGAAAAAATGAAGCGAATCCACACTCGTTTCGTCAAGCGCTTTTTTTAGCCATTGATTTGATTAAAAAAAGAAAAGAACACGCGGGTTTGGTTGCCAATCAACTCAAATCGCGCAGCGCTAAAATCAGACCTGTTGAAGATGAAATTATTGTCGAGGAGTAGAAGTCATTGCATTCTGCGAAACAAAATTCAACGTCAAAGAAAAAATGTTAGAATACAACACCGACGATACATTGCCAATGTTTGTGAGTGCATAATCAACCTGCAATCTGCCGAGTTTTAAACCTACACCAAAATTGGGTTGGTAATTGATAGAAGTTTGAGATGGGTTATCATCGCGCTTGAGGCGTTGAAAATTGCCTACACCCGCACGGAGGTAAATCTTTTTGATATAACTGAGTTCAATTCCTAATCTTGGATCGACGTTAAAAGCTTTACTACTGATTAAAACATTGCGCTGACCATCGGTTGCGAAACCTAAATCGAGTTCAGTAATCAATGAAAGTTTATCACTTAAATTAGAAACGCGCGCCACACCCAAAAAAATAGTTGGCAAAGTTGTTTCTACCGACGATTTCGGAATATCGTTATTCGTGGCAGCAAAAGTCGCTTTTTCGGCATCGGTTAGTGTCGCTGTCCAAGCATTGTAAGTGGTAGAAATATCTTTTCCAACGGCAGCAAATCGCCAGTTTCCTGCTTTGAATCGCACACCCAAATCAATGCCCACTCCCCACGCTGAAGCGAAAGAACCAATGATGCGTCGAATCACTTTTACGTTTCCGCCATAACTTAAATTATTATCTTGTTTCGCGTAAGCGACATTAAAAGCGTAATCGGCAGAAGAAAATTGCGAAACGTTATTGTAATTAATCGCACCATCAGCACCCACCAAATTGAGGGTATATGGAATTTGGTCAATACCCAATCGAATAGCATTAATTGCAAAAGCACTGCGATGAATTTCTCCTTTTTGAATAGATTCGAGCGAATTCTCTGTCGTTTTAACCAATCCCAGAAAATCGTATTTTGCCACACCCGCAAACCATTCGGCGTGCATGGCGCCAATTTGTAAAGGTGCATCAATATCCGTTAAACAAGCAGTATTCCAATAGGCAGCAAAAACACCTTGCGCCGTTGCTACACTCGCATCACTCATGCCTTGTTCACGTGCGCCTACACCAATACTCAAAAAATCGTTGCTGTATTTTTGAGAATATGTTGTTTGAACTAAAGCAACTAAGCATAGAAAGTTCAAAAATAATTGTTTCCTCGAACACTTCATGTTTTTTATGTTTAAATTTACAAGCCGATATTTTTTTAACAAAGTTAAGAGGAATATGTCATCTATGCGCTTCGCAGCAAATTTTTAAGCTCAAATTCTCTATGCGCTTAAATAAATTAAGGATTTTATTCTTTAAGTTGAAAATTTTTTATATTTTTGTCTGAAAGTTAAATACTCATTATGGCTGAAAATACCAATTTTTTTAATGATATCCGCGATA
>JAYWBA010000179.1:0-12314 GCA_043781915.1 Saprospiraceae bacterium | reverse complement strand
GTTGCATGCAACGTCTCTACAGTACCCACGCCTAAAACACGATAACCTTCATTCGATAATATTTTTATAGCCTCTTCTACCTGTTGAATCTCGGTGGGGGTTAGTTTTGAATGATGTATTATCGCTTCAGGAGCACCTTTGGCTGCAATAATGCGTGTACCTTTTGCGTCTTCAAAAATGTGTGTCATCATCGGTGGTATGCCACCCAACGGATATTCATGAACTAATTTAAAGTTTTGCCTTTCGTCGTTAAATATTTTTATGTAAGCCGCATGCAACGCTACTTCCATAGGGTCGAAAGGAATAGGTTCACTTGCCCACATAGCTATTCTAACAAGTTCTTTTTCGTCGGTGCTTAAATTAGAATCAATGCCTTGGATTTTTTTAGTTGATAGAACGAATAGCTTAGCCAATTCCATTTTGTTTTCCGTTATTGTTCCGGTTTTATCGGTACAAATGATAGTGGCGCTACCCAATGTTTCAACAGTTTTCATTTGTTTTACTATAATACCCATTTTCATTAAGCGCCACGCACCGAGTGCCATAAAAGTAGTGAATGCGACTGGAATTTCTTCGGGCAAAATACTCATTGCTAATGTCAATGCCTGCAATAAACTGTTCAATACGTTTTTAGTGTGAGCATAGTTTATTACCCAAACAATAGCAAAAACGATGGCGCCAGCAATCACCATTTTTTTTACAAAATTATTGATTTGTAATTCTAAAGGTGTTTTTTCTTCTTCAATGTTTTCAAGACTTTTTCCAATTTTACCCAATTCGGTTGTGTTACCGATAGCAGTAACAGTTGCAATTGCTAAACCAGAAGCAACCGTAGTGCCACTGTATATAATTTTATCTTCTTTCGTAAAATCTTTAAAAACGGGCATTGATTCACCCGTGAGAATGGATTCATTGACCGAAAAATCGTTAGAATGTATAATTACGCCATCAGCAGAAATAGAAGTTCCTTCTTCTACCATCAAGCAATCACCTACTACCAAGTCTTCGTTGTTTATCTCTTCCGTACTTCCGTTCCGAATGACTTTGCATTTGGGTTGTGTAAAATTTTTCAATTTTTCTAAAGCATTGCGGCTTCGAGCATCCTGATAGAGAGACATGCCGATTTCAAAAAGAATGGCGCAAGCTAAGAAAATACCATCACCGATTTTACCACTAATAAAATAAATAATCGAAGCTGCCAATAGTATCAATACCATTGGTTCGGTTGCCAACTTTTTGATGGCGTCCATTATTCCACTTTCTTTTTTGTAATCTAAGCTATTACTACCAAATTGTTTTCTTGAAGAGACAACTTGTTCGTTTGTTAAGCCATTTATTTCATTAAACATTGACCTTTATTTCATTAACCGTTAAAGTATAAACCCTTCGGCAACCATTTTTTTAAAAATTACTTTCGAAATTTCTTCCGTCATTTTGTTTACGCCATCAGGGTCTGTTGTTTTTGTTTGACCAGTCCAAATAATTTTATCTTCTTTCGCAGAATAAATATTGGTTTCGATGGTATAGGTTTTGGTATTTACGTAATATCCAGGTGTGGAATAAATAGACCAACTTCGGTTGTAATAGCCTCCCAATGTTCTATAATTTGACGGATAAGATGCATAGTTGCCAGGGACATATAGTTTCTCTCTATCAACGTCTATCAGACTCATTGTAATAGCGCCATCAAAACCATCGGCTTTAATTTTGTCTCTCAAACTTTCTATCTTGTTTTTATTGAAATCGGCATCTAAATAATTATACGATGCGATTCCTTTCCCTTTGAGATAACCAACCATTTGGTCTTCAGCTTTCCGCCGATTGGTTTCGCTTTTAAAGAGTGCTACGACAAGCACTTTGTGGAGCTTATCAATCTGAACTTGCTTGTTAGGTTCTCTCCAACTGCTCACTATTTTAGTTGAGGTGCATGATAAAATCATCGATGCAATAATTACGCAGAAAACAAATAGGTACTTATTCATAAAAAATTATCGTTTAAATAAACCTTGTTCTACAGGCAGAGACGAGGTTGAAAAAAGTTTTGTATCTAAATTAAACAACTTCGTGTAAGTGTTCACTTGGTTTAGCAGTTGCCATGTACTTTTCAAATAAATCGGGTAATTTTTCAAAAGCAGCAGATAACCCTTTTGAACTTTTAGTCGAAATAAATTGAATTTCGCCACCCTTAGTTACTAAAAAACCAACAGCACCCATTCCTAAACCAACTCCCGTTCCACTTCCAATGCCTTCGCCTTGATTGACATTTTTAACGCTCCCTTTTCCTTCACCGCCACCGAATCCCATACCGATTGACATAACAGGTACGCAAGTGAACTCGCCCAATTTAAATTGCTGACCCACAATTGTTTCAGTCTTAGCTTCAGACTTTAAAAAATCGGTTACTTTACTGAGGATACTTCCAAAATCTTCCATAATTACACATTTTAAAGTTAAAAAATATTTTGAGCTTTATGCTTTAAGTCCTTAATCGTAAGCGATTCTGAAAAGTTAATTGCTAAAAACTGCCCTAATAGTACGTGCCAAAGTGTTTCTAATCACCAAAACCACTTCAGTTTCAGCTAAAAAATTGATGCTGATGTCTTTTTTTGACCAGCATTTTATTCCATACACAATGGGAAATAAAATTCCGTTCAAAGGCATATCGCCTGTATCAACCGTAATAAAGCACTTCTTGATTTGAAAACTTTTTAAAATTTTTAAAGCATGTTTGAAAGTCATTCTAAATTTTCTTTGTATTGTTTTATTCCTTTGCGCTTTTTTAATCAATTTGACACTTTTTTTTTCTCCAATTTTCTCCCCAATGATTTTAAAAATATCGTAATCTCGATGCCAGCCTACAATAGTAATTTTTAATATCGGTACATCATCCGCTAAAAATATTTCAGCAGATGCTAATCTATGAAAGCGCATTTTGATGCAGTTTTTTACACTATTAATTTCTACATAGAAAGGTGCCAAGAGTAAATAAACCAAAACAGCCAGAAGTACAAGTAATATAATTGCCAATGCCATCATGATTAATGTTTAATGGTTCTTCATTAACCAAATTCTTTTACAAAGTTAGTTTGTATAAAAGTGTAACAAAATGATGTGGGTTACTACTAAAAGTGATTTTTATTGCTTAAAACTACTTCAAATACAATACAAAATTGATTGTTTTATGGTTAGGAAGTGTTACATAATTTAGAGGAAGAATTATAGGTTTTACTGATTTACCTTCAGGATTAAGGTATCATATACCTCAAGTTTCAAAGACATTGGTATTTTTGGCACCAAACTCTTTGACATAAATTTTGAGCAGTAATAAAAATAAGGAAAGGAGAATTGGTCCAAAAATTAACCCAATAAATCCAAATAAATCGAGACCGAGAATTACACCAAATATTGTTATCAAAGGATGTGTATCATCAATACGTTTTTGTAGCCAAAAACGAAAAAGGTTATCTACTGTACCAATAATGAATACGCCATATAAAAACAGAAAAACACTTTGAATTTTCATATTTTGTGCATAAAGCATTATTGATAAAGGGATATAAACTAAAGAGACACCCAAAATAGGAATTACTCCTGCAACACAAGTTGTAATGAACCATAAAAAGGGGTCGTTGACGCCTGCAATTAAATAACCAATTAAAGCAAATACACCTTGTATTAAGGCAACGAATGGGATGCCAATAGCATTTGAAACAATTAATTTATTGAGTTCTTTTTTTATGAAAACGGAATTTTCTTTTTTTAAAGGTAACCATACAAACAATTTTTTTTCGATGGTTTTCGATTCAGTCAAAATGAAAAATAAAATAAAATACATGGCTAACACAGTTAAAAAACTGCTAAAAGTTCCACCCAAAACTTGTTGCATTTCGCTGGCACTCCAACTTCCTAAATTATTGAAGTTTTGATCGGTTAGTATTTCAAAACCATACTTTTGTTCTACATTTTTAATGAATAGTTCTGTCGATTTCCATAAAGCATTCGGTTCTTTTAAAAGAGGCAATAAGCGCGAAATTAAAACATTCACTAAACCATAAAGCGGCAAAAGAATAATGATAAAAGAACCAATCATTAATAAAGAAGCCGCTAAAATTGCTCGCCCGTTAAATTTTGCGGTTAAAATCAACATCCATTTTTGGAGTAGAATGTAAAGGGTATAAGCGCCCAGAAAAGCTGGAATAAAATTTTTTAAATGCCAAAAAATAAGGCTTCCTGCTGCCAAAATAATTAAAATAAAGGCTGTTTGCCGAATATGGTGAGAAATAGTATTCATTTTTTATTTTCGATTTGAATATTACGATAACTAATTCTTCTGTACAATTGAATAAAAAGCAAAGGCAATAAACTCGCTAATATCGACACAATCCAAACTTTTGTAGGCAACATTTTTAAATTTAAAACCGTTCGCATTCGAGGAAGTGCAAAAACAAATACCGTTGCACCGGCACAAAGACTAATGGCAAGCCAAACGAATTTGTTTTTAGTAATCTCGTTTATTAATAACTTTGAACCCGCAGAAGACATATTGAAAACATGAAAAAGTTGCGCAAATATCAAGGTTGCAAATGCAACACTATTAATTTCTCCAGAGTCTAAAACCATGATTTTTTGACAATAAATGATGGCTGCAAAAACCGAAAAAGTTATAATAATAGCATAAAATCCAATTTCAATCCATTTTTTGTTAGAAATAATAGGGTCGTTCGGGTTTTTGGGCGGTTGTTGCATAATTGATTTTTCGCCTCTTCCTAAACCTAAAGCCAATGCTGGAAATACATCTGTAACCATATTTAGAAATAAAATTTGTAACGGAAATAATATGGATGCTGGTTCTATAAAACCCATTGCAGTGATGACAAAAATTTCACTCAGATTGCACGAAACGAGGTAAATTACAAATTTTTGGATGTTCTTAAAAATAACTCTACCCTGTGCAATAGCGTTTATAATTGAAGCGAATGAATCGTTCTTTAGAATAATATTGGCTGTTTCTTTTGCAACCTGTGTGCCACGTATTCCCATAGCAATGCCAACATCAGCTTTTTTTAAAGCTGGTGCATCGTTAACGCCATCACCCGTCATTGCAATAATATTTCCTGCTTTTTGAAAAACATCTGCGATTTCTAATTTTTGCTTCGGAGTTGTACGAGCAAATACAGATGAGGACAGAATCCTTGTTCTCCATTCATCTGAGAGCGATGTTAAAGGAGGTAAATCCTTTCCATTAATCACATTTTTTTCTGTTTCATCAACTAATCCAATTCTTTGTGCAATGTTAAGTGCTGTCATCGGATGATCGCCCGTTACCATTACTACTTTAATACCTGCTTTTTTGCAAGAAATAATTGTTCTCTTAATATCGGAACGTGGAATATCCAAAAAACCAATCATTCCAACATAGATTAAATTTTTTAAAAAATCATCTTTATTTATGTCAGTTCCTTCTCTGTATGCAAATGCTAAAACACGTAATCCTTGCGCCGACATTTTTTCAGACTCGGACAGCATTTTGTTTTTTAAATCTTTATTAAAATCATTGATATTTACACCAGACTGAATTCTGTCGCATTTTTCAACTAAATGTTCTACCGATCCTTTACAAGCTACAAAAAATCCGCTTGAATTTTTATGCAACGTTCCCATAAGTTTAATGATCGAGTTAAAAGGAACTTCTTTTATGCGTTCGTATTGTGTCACGGTAGAGCCGTCCCTACGCGTAGGGACGGCTTCAGAATTAGAGCTACTAGCTAATTGAATGAGTGCGATGTCAATCGGATCGCCCAATTGTTGTTTCTGTACAGACGCAATATTTTGCGCCTGTACAGAATTATTACATAAAGCACCTATGAGCTTTAATTTATCAAAATTTTCTGTGCTTATTTTTATGTCGCCGTTTTCAAAAATGAGCGTGCCTTTTTCTATATGGACTTTCAAGTTTTCTGTAGGAAAAGAAAGAGTATCAACATAGATTTTATTTTCGGTTAATGTACCCGTTTTATCGGTTAAAATGACAGTCGTACTACCAAGTGTTTCTACCGACGACAAAGTCTTGACAATCACTTTATGTTTTGCCATGTACAACATCCCATACGACAAAGCTACGGTTGAAACAATGGGCAAGCCTTCAGGAAAAGCAGCAACAGCTAAAGCAATAGAAGATTTTAAAATGACAATCCATTTTTCACCTTCACAAAAACCACTGATAGCAAAAACGAGGGTCATCAGAAGAGTCAGCCAAATAAGCCGCGCAGCCAGAGCATTTAATTTCTTATCTAAAGGTGTTTCTGTTTCATCTGAACTTTCCACCAACGAAGTTATAATGCCTAACTGTGTGTTTTGTGCAATACCTGTAACAATTGCTTTTCCGCTACCATTAATAACCGACGTGCCTTTAAACACCATGTTTAACATATCGCCGAGGGCGGTATCATTCTGAAGTATGTCTAAATTTTTTTCAATTGGAAGCGATTCGCCCGTGAGCGAAGATTCATCGCATTGTAATTGGTTTAATTCTACCAACCGACCGTCACCCGGCACAATATCACCTGCTTCAAGAACAACTAAATCACCCAGCGTTAAATTTTCGGAAGGTATTTCTTGCAGTTTACCATCGCGAATAATTTTACACAAAATAATATCCATTTTCTTCAGCGCATTCATCGAATTTCGCGCTTGAAGTTCCATTAAAAAACCAATCAAAGCATTTATTAAAATGACAATGCCAATAGCCACTCCCTCAATAAAATCGCCAAAATAGAATGATACTGCGACGCCAAGAACCAATAAATAATTAATTGGGCTTGTAAATTGCTCAATAATCATTGTTATTATGCGCTTTTGTTTCTGCGTTTGATAAATATTTAAACCATATTCTTTCGTTCGTGTAATAGCTTCTCCTTCCGTGATACCATTATCTATGTTTGTTTCAAAACTACTCAAAATAGTCTCGATAGACGAAGCTTGCGGATTTTCGAAAGGATATTTTAATTTCATAATTTATTCGATTTGTTCGAAAATAAATTTTTAATTAACATAAACGATTAACACGTAGAGCCGCCATGCTTGGCGGCTCACTTTGGGCGCAACAATTGCTATGGGAGCCGCCAAGCATGGCGGCTCTACGTGTAATTGCTCATATTTGTTGGACAATCGTGATGTAGGGGCAATGCAATGCCATGTCTCTAAATGTTTTTTAAATCCGAACAACTCTATTCAATTTTAACCTTAATTTTGAGCTATTAGCTTTGAACCATGAGCTATAGGCCTTCTTTTAGATAAACGAGAAAAGCTCAAAGCTCATTACTAATTCTTATTCAAATTATTTTGACACAAAAATGCTCTGTTTAGCTGTGCATTCAAGTTTGGAATCTCCGAAATAGCTAATTGTTTAATTTCTAAATCAGTAGTTTCAGAAACCACTTTATTTAATAAAGTTATAGCTTCTTTCTGTTTTAATATCACAAAATCGCAATAAGATATATCGAAAACATCACCTGCATCAGCACTTAAATGAGTATAATTACTCTTGACAGTTTCATTCTGTTGTATTTGAATATTGATTGATTTTTTCTTTGCAAGTGCTACTATAGTCCGTTGGAATCTACTAAGCGATATTTCCATCAATCTACCTAAATTATTAATTTCGGGATTCAAGGATTTTTTTTGGGCTAACTGACCTAATTCAATTTGTTGTAAATTAATCTCAGAAGTAATTATCAGAAATTGTTTGTCGTTTTCTGAATTTGAAACTAAAAAATTTGAACCTGCCTTGATTGACGGTATGTCGGTGCTGCTATTAGATTTGTTTTTAAATGCAAATAAGTCGATAAAAAATATAACAGTTACGACTAAAACTAACAGAAGCCCTAACATTTTAAAATTTAAATTACTTTTCATTGCTCAATTTTTTGAGTGTAAATAAAAACTATCAGCTAAAATTCCAAAAGGCAAATGGCAAAGGGCAAAAAGCAAATACTAAAGTGCAAAAATTGCCCTTTGCCATTTGTATTTAGTTTTTGCCCTTTGGAATTTGTGGTTTATTTTGTGGCACGGTTTGTTGCCTTATCGGAGGTCTATTCTCTCTCATATTAGGTCGGACTATTACGGGCTGACCAATATTTTTGCCATAATAATTTGTTTTTTGTGGGTCTCTCGAAAACGATGGTTGATTTCTTTGCGGCATATTTATGTGCGAATCATCCGTTTTGCTCGGATTTTGAGTTGGCGAATTTCTATGCGTGTCCTCGTTTCTTTGAGGCGTTTGTTGTGGTGTTGTTAGCGGTGGCGCATTTCTATGCGCGTCATCATTTCTATTGGGCATTTCTTTGGGTCTGTCATTTGGACGAACACCGTAGGTTTTATTTCTGTCATCTGAATTTTTATAGTATGGTTTGTGTTCATTTTCGTTAAAACCTCTTATTCCATCGTTATCGTAATTTTTATAAACATTTCGATAGTAATAGCGCGGATAGTTTGAAACATAATATTGGTGGTGCATCCAAGGCTCGTAAACGCCGTTGTTTAAAGCAATAGTGAATCCGTAATTTAAATCATAATCGCTGTAGATTGGAGGCAAA
This sequence comes from Saprospiraceae bacterium, assembly GCA_043781915.1. Taxonomy (GTDB): domain Bacteria; phylum Bacteroidota; class Bacteroidia; order Chitinophagales; family Saprospiraceae; genus JAAFJT01. The sequence goes on along the minus strand of JAYWBA010000179.1, from coordinate 3,720 downwards.
TCGTTTGAAAACAACCATTGACCTTTGTTTAAATAAACAAAATCTCGGTTCGACAAATCGTAGTAAGCCTCAATATCGGGCATATAATAGTAGCGCACACCTGACGAATAAGCTGGTGCCCACGTCGGATTTGAATACTGCACACGCTGAGAGGTAGCTACCGCTGAAGTTTCACAGCCAGTTCCTATATACAATAAAGTCAGTGCTAAAAAAGTGATGCTTATTTTCTTGGATAATTTCATAAATTTCTTTCTTGCAAAGTTGGGCATATTTTTATGTTGTGGCGTTACACAACTTTGACCAAGATTTATAAGATTTACAGATTGAGGAGTTAGCTATGAGCTATGAGCTTTGAGCCACTAAACAAGAGCAGCTCAAAGCTCATAGTTAATTATAATCAATGGTTTTTAATTTAAATTTTGCATAACAGAAATCACCAGTTTTACAAAATTAATTATTTTTCATAGCCTTGATTCTCTGTCAAATCGTTGTGTTCATCGCCACCGATGTTATAATAATTATTCTCTTCGTCTTCATTGGCAGTGTTTTCATGTTAGTCATCGAATTCTGAACTAAGAAGATCTAATCACCGCCATATAGTATGTTGTGTAATTCTTCATCTGTTTTCGAGTCAATGACCTCAAAGTTCCGAACATCCTTAATCTTAGAGAGGTCTTCTAAATTGATGTCTTTTACTTCTTGCCTTTTTTGGTAAATATCTTCGCTCGCTGGATATAGAGGGTATGCAGGAATATCTACATCATAATCGCCTCTTTTTTTAATAATGGGGTTAACAGACTTAATTATTTTTTTTGACATGAAATAGGTTTTAAGAAGAAAGAAAAAGCGTCTTATAGAATCGACGCTCTTCTACTCAAAATGGAATATATCTAATCTATCCATGCGAAGTTGAAGTTGCTCCTAATTTACAAGCTCAAATCCATCAATATGTGTTTCTTTAATGAGTAATTTTTTTTTGGGGTTTACAATTTTCTTAACTTTATTAATTGCAACTTTTTTGGCAATTTTTTTTATATATTTGTGAACAGCATCTTCTGTTTTATTTTTAAATTCGGCTTTATTACTCACCAATGCCTTTTCGATGGCGACATAGAGTTTTTGCTCAAGTACCTTGCGATCTGTTTTTTGCATGGTGTTTAAAAATTATTATGTACTCCATTATTGTTTAAAACCGGGATTTTTCTTTCTTGAGGTTGAATTTTTGGGGTTTCCGGTATTCTAAATATCCAGAATAAAAGGCTTAACCATAATATCCAACATATTAAATTCAATGCTGCATAAGCAAAAGCATAAATATCGTAAGTCATAATTTATTTATTTAAAGTTTAAAAATTTAACAACCTTCCCTAAGAATTAATACAAAATTAGGTTATTTGCACTCTGGATTGTTATACAATTCAACCAAAAACTTATATGATTCACATATAGCTCATAGCTAGTTTTAAAAACGTAATTGACTATCTTGATATTCAATAGCTAATTCATTATCAACTGCTAACACACCTGGTGCGTTCCAGGCAATGAGTTCGGCTTGTTCTTTTTGGTACAGTGAATGAACTTTGCCTTTGAGAGTTACTTTATTTTGGACAACATTGACAAAAACTTCTTTGTCGTTAATTGACCAATTACGCACGAGTGCGCGTTCAATATCTTTTTTTTCAATCACATCACCTGCTTCCGTTCGAGTAATGATATGGTTAGTGATGCCCTTCACACCAGGAATATATCGGACCGAAGTAGCAGCAGCTCTTTTTTGAAAATTCCAATATAATTCTCCTTCTAATGTCACCCAGCCGTTTTCAACTTTTATTTTTATTTTATCGTCAGGAATTTCCATGTTCCATCTGAAAGAAGAAATGATATCTTTGGCAATTTCACCATCAGATTTCGCAGATAATCCATAAAAATTTATTTCAATTTTTTCAACTACCGCTTTAACACCCGCTACATTTTTAGCAGCATCTTCGGCTTCTAATTTTTTTGTATAGCTATTAACCGTTCCCGTTAGTGTCACTATTCCATCATTAACAGTAACACCAATTTCAGCAGCACTAATTGATGGCTCCCATTTTAGGGCATCTTGAACATCGCGTTGCAAACTTTCATTACTTTTCATAAAATTGAGTTTAAAAATGAAGGAATTTAAGATTATTTAAATTAAAAAAAGCCCACCCCTAGAAGCAGGCTCACCAAGAGAAATACACTAATAGTTATATGAGCTATGAGCCTTGAGTTATGAGCCTTCATTTAGATAAATGAGAAAAACTCATAGTTCAGCGCTCATAGCTCATCAACTTGGTGTAAAACCAACATAGGTTTTGAAATATCGGCGAATGCCATTTCTTGAATGACACTTTTAGTGAACAAATTTTCCCAAAAACCGCGTTTGCGGCTTACAAAAGCCATCATGTCTATATGGTTTCTAAGCACGTATTTTTTTAATTCTATCACTTTGTTATCACCATAAATGGAATGTGATTCAAATCGTAAATTTGGGTCTGTCATAAAAAAGAGTTCAGTCCAATTGATTTGATCTTCTGCTGTCCTCAAATCCGAATCTACATCGGCGACGTGAACAAAATGGATTTTTGCGTTGAGAGTAATAGCAAAATCATTAATTTCTTTTACCATTTTAGGCGTTAAAGAAAAATAATTGCATGCATACATAATTCTTTCAATTGGTTGCCAAGTTGTATTATTAGGAACTAATAAAACGGGGCAATGCGCACCCTTTGCAACATTGAGTGAAGTTGATCCTGCCATCCGGGTAATGAAATCTTGTAAACCTGTAGATCCAATGGCAATTAAATCAGTATCATTGTCGTCAGAAAGCTCGATTAAACTTTGCGTTGCATAACCATCTAAAATTTGAGTTTTAATTCCGAGCTTGTGGCTTGGAAAAGTAGTATGTACTTTCCTTTCGTTCATCGATTCATCTTCAATAAAATTTTGAAGCGCTTGGTTTGCTTCTAATTCTGTAATCTGCGAGACGGTTGTAGAACCAAGATCGTAAGAAGACATCAAATATTCTTTAACGTGTACAACCGTTATTGAAGCATTGAGTACATGCGCTAAACCTTTTGCGTAATTAAAAGCATTTCGAGCTGTGACCGAAAAATCGGTTGGAACCACAATATTTTGAATATTTTTCATAAGAAATTAATTTTGAAAATGTTTTTTTAATAGGTTCAGGTTTCCATTTTTCATCATGATTCCTGATATCTCATTGCTTTGATGGAACATACACCCCGTTATAATCTATAAAATCACCATCATTCATGTTTATTTTGCTTCCATTTCTTAATTCGCATACACCAAGCGTTGAAACATGCGTACCGTTCGTTAAAGTTATATCGTTATTCATGGATGTAACGGTATCGTTTTTAATAGAAACCATTTTGCCATTGCGCATACTAAGCCCTTCTTTTAAGTTTGCTGTTGCAGGCTTTGCTGCGGCCTCCTCTTGTATTTTAAAAACCGATTTAAATTTGCCAGTGTTGTTCATTGCATCGCGCGTTTTTCTGTATTCTGTGTTTATATCGCTATCTGACTGATCTTTATTGATTTGAGTATTCATATTGTAAACAGTTTGAAAGAAAATGAAAGCTATTAAAAAAGTAATTGTTCATATCGTTGATAGTTGTTCGTTGATAGTTGTTCGTTTACGAGCGCTCTTAAACGAACAACTATCAACGAACA
>JAYWBA010000178.1:0-12318 GCA_043781915.1 Saprospiraceae bacterium | reverse complement strand
AGACGTATCGCTGCATTGTAACCGCAAAACGCAAAAAGAAAAACTACAGCGAAACCGATACGCCTGAGTTTAGGTATTTCAAATTAGTTGACAGTTGTCAGTTGTCAGTTGACAGTTCAGATGATAAACACGACAAACAACTGTCAACTATCAACTATCAACTGTCAACTAACTGGCTTCCTTTAAAAAACTTCAAAGCCAAAGACATTCTCGGTCTCGAAGCTAATCATTTCAGAAAAACGGTCATCATTCCACAAAACGAGTTTCAGGAATTTATTCAGATGACGACAACAGAGCGCATCAGAATGATTAAAGATATTTTCGTTGATTTGGAGAAATTCGATCTCGACCAAAAAACAAGAAAATTGGTGGATGACTGTAATTTACAAATGGCTCTGAAGCAAGAAAAATTGAGAGAGATAGAGACGCTGAATACAACATCTGTACAAGCGACACCCGAAAATTTAGAAAAAATTAAAACTGATATACTTGTGCTCGAATCAGTACGCTTAGAATTAACGCAGCAAAAACGCGCGTCGGAATTAGCACTTGAAGATATAATTAAAGTCGAAAAACTGCACCTAAATTTAAGGCATTTGTTTACTGAGCGTGAAAAACTTGGTTCTCAAAAAGAAAAATACGATCAAATTATTCTTCATATTGAGCTTGCAGAGTTTTATGGAAAATATTTAGAGACACCTTTAGCGCTTCTTAAAAAAAGTACTGAAGTTATAGAACATAATAAAAAGCAAATAATTTCAAAAACGATTGAGCGTGAAACGCTTATTAAAAATATCCAAACCATTGAAAACGCGCGCGAACAACATGCAGAAACATATAAGCTGCGCGCACAAATCGAAAAACAAATGGAAGCGCAACAACTTTATTTACAAGTTGTAGAGATTGAACAAATACTTGCTCCGAGACAAAAAGAAATTGAAATTTTGAAGGAGCAGGTGGGAGAAATTAATTACGAAAAACGCCATGCTGAGGAGGAATTAAAAAAACTCAATGCAGAATATGCTACTTTAGTTAACAATGCGCATGATATTGAAAATCTTACGCAACTCAATAATTGGTATCAGAAAAATGAAACGCTCAAAGAGAAAACCTCAGCTTTAAAACTGAAAAGTGAAAAGATTGATGCTGATTTAGAAACATTGCAACTCAGTAAGAATAATATAATTGAAACGCATTTTAAGCAGTTACAATTACCACTCAATACAAAAATAAAACTAAAAGAAACGATTGAAATATTAAAATCGCGCGAAAAGGAATTTGAGGTTGAGCAGTTAGAAATTGCCGAACGGATTGTTCAAATAAAATCGAATAATAAATTTATTGATGCTGCGAAAGGTTTGGTTGATGGCAAACCGTGCCCGTTGTGTGGTTCCATTCATCATCCCGATATTTTTAACGCCGAAGAAGCGCATGCTCAAATGGATGAGCTTTATAAATTGGATGCAAGCAATAAACAATTATTGGAAAGATGCAGAAGTATCGAAATCGATTTAGAGCGTTTAATGCAATCTGCTTCTAATTTGGTTAATGAAAAGAAGCTTTTAGAGAAACCCCAAACAGAAATTGCTGCTGAGCAAGCGCACCATACTAATAGTTTTATTTGGCATACTTTCGATAAAAAAGACAGAAAAAAACTCGACGCTGTATTATTGGAAGCGCAAGCGCATAATCAGAAGTCAAAAACCGCACAGCGAGCAATAACGCAATTGACACAGCAAATTGAAAAATTGAGTAAAAGGATTGAAACGCTGAGCCTTCAAAAACAGGCTGCTGAAATTGAATTTACGCGATTAAAAACAAAACGCGAAGAAATTATTCAACGCATTTCAACTGCCGATTTTGAAAAGTGGCGAACAATTAACCCCGTTAACATTCAAAATGAGATTCAAAGTCAATCTAAGCTTTTAAAATTAGCGATTAGTGCTTTTGAAAATAGCGAGACTACGCTACTTGAAAATAATGCTGCGCTACAAAAAGCAGAAGGAAGTATAGCAGAGCTTGAGAAACTATTTCAGGCACAAAATCTTTCTCATACAGCATCTGGGCTTGCAATTTCTAAAATTTTAGCCTCGGCACCTTTAAAAACTACGGATGAATGGCAAGCATTTGAGCAACTCCAGATAGATTTAAACGATACGAGAGCGCAATTAAATGCTTATAATAATGCTGTTTCGCTGAACGCTGATGAAATTTTAAAAACAGAAAGAGCATTGGATGGTAGAATTTTTTCAGAAGAGCGCAAATTGGAATTAATAACAACACTTCAAAATTCGGATATTCAAATTGAAGAAAATATCCGTCAGAAAGCATTTTTAGAGACACAAAAAACTGTAACTGAATTGAACTTAAAAGTTAAATCTGAAACAATACAGCAGTTAAAAGCTTTGGAGTATCGTTCTGAAAACTTGAAAAAATTGCAAAATTTGTTTGCGCGCTCTGGTTTTGTCAATTATGTGTCCACTGTTTATCTGCACGGTTTATGCCGCCGCACTAATCATCGGTTTATGCCGCTCACTTACAATCGATTGCAAATTGACATTAACGCCAACAACGATTTTATCATTAAAGACAATATGAATGGTGGCGAGCCGCGCAGTATAAAAACACTTTCGGGTGGTCAGTTATTTCAAGTGTCGCTTTCTTTAGCGTTAGCTTTAGCTGAAAACATTCAAACCATGTACAACACTGATCAAAACTTTTTCTTTTTAGATGAAGGTTTTGGTTCGCTCGATAGTGAATCGCTCACAATGGTATTTCAATTCTTAAAAGTGTTACAACGCGAAAATAGAATTGTGGGTATTATTTCGCACGTTGCCGAAATGCAGCAAGAAATTGAAAATTATTTATTAGTTACGCTTGATGATGAGAACGGGAGTGAGATTGAAACACATTATTAAGTTAAAATAAATTATAGTATCTTAAAGCGAAACATGGTCAGAAATTTTTAAATAATTGTTTGCAGTTTAAGTGGGTTCTTAACGGTAGAGATTAATCGTATTTGACCAAGATTACTGAATTTAAAGATTTTCAGGAATCATTAATGATTAAAATTTTTTAAAGCATGGTTAAATGAATGTCACAAATGAATGTATATTCCGTATATAACTCAATAAAGGTGTATTCCCTAAAACGTTAGTTACAAACAAGTTTTTTTGAATTGTGGCATATCAATTGCGTTGTAGGATTAACACTTTATCACTATAATTTTTTAAACCTTACAAATAATTACCATGACGCGTGTATTAGTTTTAGATGAAGAGAATGCCATGAGCCAATCGTACAAATTTATTCTAGAGAAAATGGATTGTAAAGTCGATGTAGCCAAGGATAGTTTTGATGCACTCGATTGTTTCATTCATCGCATTTACGATTTGGTTATCACGGATTTTAATTTAGACAATATCGACGGATTACAAATGCTGGAGCATTTCCAACAAATTGATTCAAAAATTCCAGTTATATTTTCTTCTTTTTTAGCTGATGAAGATATGATTGAAGAAATATTAAGGAGTGGTGCTTTCGATTTTATTCCCAAACCTGCCGACGTGAACCATTTATTAATGGCTTTCACTAAAGCTTTGACTGACCGACCGCATGGCGTGAGCGATAATCAATTGCCTAATTCCGACACTTGCCATTCACAGCGTTTACCTTGTCACTAAAAAGTATAGAAACAGCGTAAAACAACTGCAAAGAAGGTAAGTTTTTAAAGGGGTATAATCTTTGAGTCGGATATTGTATTTTGTTTTTAGTATGAACGCCAGAATAATTTTTTCAGCTAAAAAACCTAAAACAACTGCAAAAAGCACACCCATTGCGCCAAACTTTTGTAAAAGCAACCAGCTTAAAATGATTATAAAAACGGTCTCCATTATACCTGCATACAAAATGGGGAGTTGCGCGTTTTTTGCGCGCAATATAACTTGTGGCATTAATGCGCGACTTAAAACCAACAATACATTCAAATTAAAAAATCCGATTACACCGTTAAATTTTTCAGAAAAAATGATTGGTATAAACCACTGACTTGTAAGCAATAGAACCCAAGACAATCCATAAATTTGATACATTATTTTTTTCGAATTTTCTCGAAAATCTATTAAACCCTGTTCCGTATTGAGCGAAGCCATTGCCGATAATCCAAATCCGTTTGTAATGGCGATCGTAAAAGGTAGTTCGCGAACACCATATCGAAATGTTGCAAATTTATCGGGGTGAGTTTTATAAAAGCCGAGTACCAAGCTTTGCGTAAAAACAGTCGTTAAATTATTGGCTGCTGCATAGCCTATTAGAGGTGAAACCGATTTGATAAAATCGGTTTTAATTTTTTGGAGTGCAAAATTCGTAATTTTGAAATTTATATAGCGGCTCAAATAAATAAAACTCACCAAGCTGCAATACGCTAAAAAGATTATGACGGCATAAAAACTATTGATGCCCAAAAATATCAACGCTCCTAATAAAATATAAGGAGTCAACAAGTTGAAAACACCAAATTCTAATATTTTCTGAGGGTTATTTTCTGAAATCAGTTTCGGTTCAATAAAATTGGTAGCATTTAAAAAAACTTGTGCCCCCCAAAATATAAAAGTAAACGGTGCAGTATTAAAAATTTGTGGCGAAAAAAAATAGGCAAAAATTGCTGCTAAAAAGAAATTTAGGACTGAAGCCAGAAGGAATTGGCGCGCCAGAAAAACCTCAGAAATGTACTTTTCGTATAAATCATCGTTGAGAAACACTACTGCAACATTAACAAAAGCATTCACCCAAAAAAAGCTAATCGAAACCCAAGCGAAAATAATGGTTTCAAACACACCTACTTGAGACGCATTCAAGGCGCTGTGCGTTAAAAATACTTGAAACAGTAACCCACTCAAAAATCGAAACAGTTGATTTATAATTATTGCCCGCGATGTGGTTATGTTATGAAGCATTATTTGTAAACCACCCCAAAAAATAAACTGTAAAATTTTCAAAAAATTAAGGTCTCAGCATACCTGTACAAAATATCCAAACTTCTATTGCCATGGCACAAAAGTAAATCTAAAATACTGGAGAAAGGCGTAAAACCATTTCTATCATCAAAAAGTTGTGCATAATGCGGCGCTTCTAAACCAAAAAGCGATTTGGATTTCAAAAATGGTTCAAAGAAAAATGTATCCGTAGAAACAAGGCATGCCTTGTCTGATATTGTTTCAGAGACGTTGCATGCAACGTCTCTACTCATAAACTCTATTGTATTTTTAGCTTTTTTTTTTAAATCAGGATGTAATAAATCGGCGCAGAGAAAACAAGTTTTTTGTGCTAAATCGAAAAATGAAGTTGTTTCCAATCTTATTAATTTTTCAATCTTTGGTGCATAATGTTCCCAAAAAGGTGCGGAGCCATAAGCCGTTTGTAACGTCGACCAATGTTGTTTTTGCCATTGTTTAGGATTTGAAATTTTAACCTCTCGAATAGATTGTTGTTCATTTTTGCCTTGTGAAAGTGGAATACTCAATACTGTTGCCCCTTGCGATGTAACAACAATACATCTATTTCTGAAACTGCCTTTTTGATAATTTTCGTGGGCTTCAAATAAAAACTCATCTGCTATTAGCCAAGCTGCAAAATAATGTATCGGCGGAAAGTAGGCTACTGGGGCAACACATTTTGTTATTTTTTTCATATTCTATTCTGTAAAGTACAAAATTAATACATAAATGCTCAAAAATTTGTACTTTTGCGCTGCTTTGAAAGTACTGCTAATATTCAGGACGCAGTTAGGATAGTAATTTCGCACAAAAACCTAAAACGAAAGACTTTTCTCGCTGTTAATTCAAGAGCAATTCATTTTACGATGGAAAGTATTATACTTCTTATTGTTCTAACCATTATTAGCGGTTTTTTCGCCATGTCAGAAATGGCATTAACGTCCGCACGAAAAATACGTTTAGAAATTTCAGCCAAAAAAGGAAATCGAGGTGCTAAATCTGCATTAGCATTAGCGAATGCGCCCAATAAATTCCTATCAACCAGCCAAATCGGAATTACATTAGTCAGTATCGTTGTCGGTATAGTTGGCGGCGAAGCATACGCTGATCGCATTGCTAAATTCATTGAAACCTATTTCCATCTGGGCGCCTACTATTCTAATTTAATTGCCGTAGGTTTAAACGTTGTTTTGGTCGGATTCGTAACTATTGCTTTTGGAGAAATGATTCCGAAACGTATCGGCATGTCGAAACCTGAAACGGTATCTGAATATATTTCGTTACCAATGACGTTTATGATGCGCGTCACACAACCATTTGTGTTTTTTTTAAGCAAAACAACTGATTTATTCATGCGGCTGTTTAATATTAAAAACGATGAATCGCGCGTAACGGAAGAAGAGATAAAAGCAATTATTGATGAAGGTGCCAATGCCGGAACGATTGAAGAGATTGAGCAAGATATTGTAGAAAACGTTTTTCACCTCGGCGATAAACGCGTAGGTGCTTTAATGACGCATCGCGCTGATATTATTTGGCTCGATATTAAAGAAAGTTTGGAAGAAAATTTAATCAAAATACAAAAATTCAATCACGCTGTCTATCCAGTTTGTGCAGATACGCTCGACAATGTTCTAGGCATTGTGACGGTAAAAGATATTTTAGCCATACTTTTAAAAAAACATCCTATTGTTTTAAAAGATATTGTACGTGAAGTTAATTATTTTCCTGAAACGATGAACGCTTACACCGCACTTGAGAAATTTAAAGAGTCACGCATACATCAAGGCTTAGTTGTTGATGAATATGGAACACTTGCAGGCATCGTAACTATTAACGATGTTTTTGATACACTCGTTGGCGATATTTCGCAAGAAGATGGCGCCATCGGATACGAATTATTTCAGCGCGAAGATGGTTCATGGTTGATTGATGGGCAATATCCGTGGGATGATTTTTTAAAAGAATTTGATATTGAAGACAACGAACACAAGCGCGATGTTTTTCAAACTATCGGAGGGTTTATTCTACACACTTTAGAACAGCTACCCAAGGTAGGTCAAACAGTCACTTGGAACAAATATACTTTCGAAGTTGTCGATATGGATGGTATGCGAATAGATAAAATTCTGCTAAACACCGACTCGAATTTAAAGAATTTAGCGAATTAAAGAATTTAAATTCTGGTTTTGCGTTAATCCTTTAGATTTTAAATTCGTATCTAATTCGGCTGACAATTCTGTTAATTCTTTAAATTCCTTAAATTCGAGTTCTATGTTGAGTAAGAAAATTTCACTCCTTTCCTGTTATTTTGTATTAATTTTAGCGAGTTCTTTTTTTGCTTGTAAAAAAGATAGTAGTGCTGTAGTTGCTGATACGTATGCAAAAGCTATGATAGTGCACGCCAATATAAATGCACCAGCTATTGATTTTTTTATTGATGGCACAAAAATCAATAAAGATTCTTTGGTTTATGGCGTTAATACACCCTATACTGATGTAAAAATCACACCCGGCAAAAAAACACAATTCAAAATTGGCTTGACTAAATTAGGCACATTCCTTTTAAACGATTCCACAACTTTAACCGAAAATACGGGCATAACTTACTATGTAGCTTTAGATACATTGTCTAAAACACCTTTAGTAGTTGTCACATCAGATGATATAAGCGCACCAACAGCAGGCATGGCCAAATTCAGATTCATACACTTGGTTAGTGATGCCATAACGTATGGATTTGATATAGAATTGGTAGCACCTGGTGGCGCTGTGGCATCAAATAATACTTTTAGCAATTTAAGATTCAAATTGCTAAATCCTAATTTTGCATTAGTACCTAAAGGCACTTATGATATTTTGGTAAAAAGCTCAGGCACTACCAATATTTTAGCCCGCGTACCAAATATAAATTTAGCCGATGGCAAAATTTATTCGCTTGTTGCTCGCGGTTTAATTGGTAAAGCCAATGGGTTTGGAACGACGTTGATAAGTAATAATTAGGTGTCAGGAATCAGGAATCAGGTTTTTTCCTGACACCTGATTCCTACATCAACGCTCTCCTATCCGCTACATATTTCCGCCAAGCTTCCAATCCATTTTTAAAATCGGCTGGATACTCGCTATCGAAGTACAACCACTCATTCTTTGTGGGGTGCACAAAACCAATTGATTTAGCGTGTAATGCCTGACGCGGCAACATCTCCATGACAGAATTGGCGAATTGCTTGTATTTAGTAAAAATCGTACCTTTTAATATGCGTGCACCTCCGTAACGTTCATCCATAAACAAAGGATGACCGAGATGTTTCATGTGAACACGAATTTGATGCGTTCTGCCAGTTTCTAATTTACATTCAATCAGGCTGACGTAATACATTGGTTCAATAACCGTGTAGTGTGTTACAGCGTGTTTGCCTGCTTCATTTTCCAAAAATGGGACCACTAAAAGCGGATCGTTCGGGCTGCGACCAATATTTATATCTATTGTTCCTTCGCGTTCATCAGGTTCACCCCAAACCAAAGCATGGTAACGACGCTCAACAGTGTGATAAAAAAACTGACGCGCTAAGTGCGTCATTGCTTTCTGATTTTTTGCGACTAACAACAAACCACTCGTATCTTTATCAATGCGATGCACTAATCCAGGTCGTTCTTCTGCGCCGAGTTCGCTGTAATTCGGAACACTTTTTTGTAAATGATAGACTAAAGCATTCACTAAAGTTCCTTTTCTGTTGCCAACACCCGGATGACATACCATTCCTGCGGGCTTGTTTACAATAACCAAATCATCGTCTTCATAAACAATATCAAGCGGAATATTTTCAGGAATGACTGAATGTTCTTCTGGGATATAAGGAAAAACAATAGTGATAATTTCGTTCGGTCGAATAGTGTAATTCGGTTTTACAATTTCGTTATCGACCAAAACATAACCCACCCTAATAGCATTTTGGATTTTATTGCGACTTACTCGAGGCAATCTATCTGTTAAAAATTTATCGATGCGTAACTGTCCTTGACCTCTATCGACGACAAAACGATAGTGTTCGTGCAAATCTTCGTTGATCGAATCTTGTTGTTCTACATCTTCAAATTCTGCATCGAGTGCTTCATTCTCAAAAACTTCATCTTCTTCGTGTACTGGCATATTCCTTTTGGCGTAGTTTTAAACGCAATTTTTGCAAAGTAACGAAATTATTAAGAAATTAAGAATAAGGTATTCTTTTAAATATTACTTCAAGGGCTTTTGTGCTATTTTGTGTCTTTTGTGGTAGAAATAAAACGAGAATTTAAACCACAAAAGGCACAAAAGAGCACTAAAAATCATTGAAATCAAACAAATCACGGTTCAGACAACTACAGTTTCACAAACCTTTGCACTTCTGCATTTACTTTTACAATATAAACGCCCGAAAGCAAATTCGCAACATCGACAATGACGCTATTTCCACCAGAAGTTAAATGCGCTATTTGAGATAAAATCAGTTTGCCACTGTAATCGTACACATTCACTGATGTGTTACCTTCCGTTTGTGCATTGTAATTAATATTTACTAAGCCCACAACAGGATTGGGTGAAAGGCTTAATTTATCGCCCACGTCTTTACTGTTATATACGGTCGACACCACTTTGCTCGTTGTTTCTACGCCATTGATATCAACATCTTTAATGCGGTAATAATTAATTCCCGTTGCAGGTTGCACATCTGTAAAAGCATAATCGTGCGCGCTTTGCGAATTACCTGCACCTTTCATTTCACCAATAGCTGAGAAAAATTCGCCATCGCTTGAACGCTCTATTCTGAAATAAGCGTTATCGCGCTCTGAAGCTGTTTGCCAATTTATATTTACGCCTTTGTTGGTTGGTTTTGCTAAAATGTTTGTGTATTCAACTGAAAGAGAAGCGTTTGTCGTGAAAGTTGCTATGAAATTATTTGAACTATTAGATTCGAATATTGTAGCATTTACAGTACCAGCAGTTTGTCCATTCCATGTTACTTGAGAGTAAAAGTAACATTCAAATACATAAGTTAAATTTCCGCTCAAACCAGAGCAAATGTTTGTAGCTGGAGTTGCCTCCCGCTGATAATCACCTCCTCCTAAATCTGTACCAAAAGTCAAATTAACTGTTGTAAAAGCTCCAGGAGTCGCTCCTTGCTTGTAGACGCGATAATTTAAAAAACCATTAAATACATTATCACCTCCATTTTGAAATGTTTTTTGTTGGATGGTATTTAAACTTAAGGTTGTTAAATTTGAGCCGAGATTTGCCCCATTTAATGCTGGGTTACCACTATTACAAGCTCCTGCATAATAAAATGTACTTCCAAATTCTACAAACGTACCACAGTTTCCAAAATAACCGTAACTCGCCAAAGCTTTAAAGGAGCTTGATAAAAATAATAAAACCAATAAGAGTGTAAGAAATTTTTTCATAAAAATGCGTAATTTTTTGTTTAGAATAATTTTAAATCGCGTTTGTTTGTTAAAACAAAACGCAATATTAAAATCTAAAAAACGAATTACAAACAATATTAAAAAAAACCCACACATTTATATTTTGCTAAAATTTGGAGAGTGGAGAAAAAAACGGAATTCCATTCTCCACTCACTGATTCGTTTTATTTCTGTTGTTCCAAGTAAAAGCGCGGTCACTCGCATCTACTATACCGTTTAAATTACAATCCGAGTTTAAATAACCTGTTTGATTCCTGTTGTTCCAAGTTGAAGTCCTGTCTGAAGCGTCTATTAACCCACTTGCGTTGATATCACCAGCATAAATTTGATTGACAGAATTACTTACAGCAATATTTCCGTAAATGGGCGTTGCTGTGTTTGTAAAATCAATTGTCAAATTATGGGCAGAAGATGTTACTGCATTATTGCTTCTAACACCTAAATGATTTCTATGACTAATTATTACATAATAACTATCGTCTGCTAGTCCAGTAAAAAACAAAGGCGAAACGCCATCCACATCTACAATATCTCCATCACTTTGCAATAGAGCACTCCGCGATTGAATCACTGTAGCCACATTCGTTTTATCATGCAGTTCCACTTTTACCCAATCAACAATGGCATTGTTTCCAGACACAGATAAAACAGAAGCATTAATGGTCTCACCAGTTCCGTAAGGCGAAGTTAGTGGAAAACTCGCTAATGAGCGCAAAGCATCGTTCATTAAACCTGTGGCGCTATTAAAAGGACCCTGCAAAAATACTTTCGCATTTATAACCAACCCGGTATTTTTCAAATCCATTTCCCAAATACCCCGTCCATAAGTTGCAGCGCGCAATTTATTGGTAGGCGCAAATATTTTTAAATCGCTCACCTTCGCCCCAGGCATGCCTGTTGTAACGCTGCTCCAAGTGGTGGCATTGACAGCTCTAAAATAGACACCAATATCGGTACCGCAATACAAATCGCCATTATTTTGCTGCACTAAAGCAGAGGCGGGTACATTCGGTAAACCTGCTGAAAAATTTGCCCAAGTCGTTCCGCCATCCGTTGACCTATAGACAGAACTGCCCGAATAACTCGCTAAATTCACATAAATGGTTGTTGGAAAATTATAATCGAAATAAACTTTTAAAATACTTGTGCCAGAGGGCAATCCTAACGTTTTATTGACCCATGTGGCGCCGCCATTCGTAGATATTACTAAGGCAGAACTATTTGCTGCCGCAATATAATTTGAATTACTTTTTGCAACATCTAAACTAATAAACGAACTTGCCAAACCAAGACTACTTATGTTACTCCAATTAGCTCCAAGGTTTGTGCTTTTAACTACTTCACTACCAGCCGCAAACAATGTTGTTGCATTATTAGGATCTTGCAACCATGGCGTTACCCAAGCACCACCTGATACTGTGTAAAGAGAACTTGTATTGGTCCCACCATTAGTGGATTTATACAGTGCACCATAATATATCGAAGAAAATTGGGTTTGGTCGTTGGTTCTATCAAAAAAACACACAAAACCATCGCCCCCATTCACTTCTTTCCAAGTGCTCAAATTGCTTGTATAGTTTGTTCCATTGTCCTGATGCCCAGAAATAATTTTATTAGCATTTGTAGCAGAAAGCCCAATGCTATAAATTTGTGCGTTCGATAAGTTTGAACTATTATTCGACCAAGAAGTGCCACCATTGGCAGTTGAAAAAACACCGCCATCATTTCCAGAATACAAAGTAGAGCCAACAAAAAATAAATCGTGATTATCAGCATGAACATACGGCAAACCATTCGCACCATACCAATGCGCATTACACGACCATGAGCCTGTCGCACCTGCATTCGTATTTTTCCAAATATT
>JAYWBA010000177.1:0-12342 GCA_043781915.1 Saprospiraceae bacterium | reverse complement strand
TGGCGGGCGGAAAAATTTTTAAATACTAATTTTTAATGGTTAATTATAAATGGTTAATGGTTAATTTTTCTCGATTTAACCATTGATAATTAACCATTAACAACTATGATCTCGTGGGGAATAATTGGTTGTGGTGATGTAACTGAGAAGAAATCTGGACCAGCATTTAACAAAGTACCACATTCAAAACTAACTGCTGTGATGCGTCGCGACGCGACAAAAGCTGCCGATTACGCACTGCGACATGGTGTACCTAAATGGTATTCAAACGCTGACGATTTAATTAATGATCCAGACATCAATGCGGTTTACATAGCCACGCCACCTTCATCTCATGAAGAATATACAATCGCTGCACTGAAAGCAGGTAAATCAGTGTATGTGGAAAAACCAGTGACAACGGATGTAGCATCATGCAGACGCATGATAAAAGCTGCTACTAAGTACAAGACAAAATTAACGATCGCTCATTATCGGCGCGCCTTACCACTGTTTTTGAAAGTGAAAGATTTAATCGAAAAAAAAACGATTGGCAAACTCAAACTTATACGGCTCAATTTATTATTGCCTGACCAGTCAAAACTCATTACTCAAACTGAAACAAATTGGCGTATTCTACCAGAAGTTTCAGGCGGAGGATTGTTTTACGATTTAGCACCGCATCAAATTGATATAATTTTGTTTATTTGTGGCGCGGCTAAAAAATATTATGGTTTGGGTTTAAATCAATCGAATTTGTATGGTGCAGAAGATTTTGTGTCGGGAATAATTCATTTCGAAGAGGGCAGTGTCTTTTCAGGTAATTGGTGTTTTACCATGCCTGAATGCGTTAAAGAAGATTCTTGTGAAATAATTGGTGAAAACGGTTCTATAAAATTTTCTTTTTTTGAAAATAACCCACTGCTACTAAAACTTAAATCAGGTATTGACGCTTTTACTTTTGAGCGTCCTGAGCATATTCAGCAAACGATGATTCAAAAAGTGGTAAATTATTTTTTGGATGAAGAAGAGAACCCGTGCTCGATTGAAGAAGCCTTGAAGAGTTTAGAAATAATGGAGCGATTTGCTCGTAGAGACGCCATGTTGGCGTCTCCCAATAAGATGTCTGAACCATGATTTACTGGATTTGATGATTTACAAGATGAGGTAATGTTTATTCTTTTAATCTCAAAATCCCAAAAATCGTGGTTCAGACAATTAAACATGAGACACCAACATGGCGTCTCTACAAATAATATTTTAATCATGATTTCAGTAAACGGTTACGGCGCAACAGATAAAGATGCGCCGATTGCACCCCTCAGTTTTAAGAGACGCAGCGTTGGTGCGCACGACGTATTAGTCGATATTTTATATTGTGGCGTCTGCCACTCCGATATTCACATGGCGCGCAGCGAGTGGGGACCATCGGTTTATCCAATTGTACCTGGACATGAAATAGTTGGGCGCGTCACACACATTGGGCATGATGTAACCAAATTCAAAGTGGGTGATTTAGCTGGTGTTGGCGTTTTCGTCGATTCTTGTCGCACTTGCGATTGTTGCAAAAGCGGCATAGAGCAATACTGCGATGAAGATATGACGCCGACTTATAACGGTTATTACAGAGATGGCGTAACACCAACATTTGGTGGTTATTCCGAAAACTATGTCATTGACGAAAAATATGCCTATACTATCCCATTCACTACACAATTAGAAGCTGTTGCGCCTTTGTTGTGTGCAGGCATTACAACCTATTCACCTCTAAAATTTGCAGGTGTTGGTAAAGGAAATAAAGTAGCAGTGTTAGGTCTCGGTGGCTTAGGTCATATGGGGGTAAAATTTGCTGCATCATTTGGTGCTGAAGTAACTATGATTAGTACTTCACCTTCGAAAGAGGATGATGCCAAACGATTGGGTGCGCATCATTTCATTTTAAGCACTGATAAAGCGCAAATGAAAGCAGCTAAACTGAGTTTTGATTTTATTTTGAATACAGTAGCCGCAGTTCACGATGTGAATATGTATCTCGATTTGCTCAAAGTAGAAGGTAAAATGCTTTTAGTAGGACTTCCACCTGAAGATAATCGCATTGGAGCGGGAAAACTGATTTCAAAACGCCGAAGTATTATTGGTTCTATGATTGGTGGTGTACAAGAAACACAAGAAATGCTCGATTACTGTGCAGCAAATAATATTGTTTCGGATGTGGAAGTGATTGCGATGAAAGATATTAACGCAGCGTATGATAGAATACTTAAATCGGATGTGAAATATCGGTTTGTGATTGATATGAAGAAGTAATAAAAAAAGCGGCGCACATTCTGTGCGCCGCTTATATTGTTCTGGAGACCCTAGCATTGCGTCTCTACATTTTCAAAATATTAGTAACCAGTGTTCTGACGTAATTTTGGATTCGCATCCAATTGAACTTGTGGAATTGGATACACTTTGCGTTTTGTAGCATCATCATCCGCAGGTTTGTTCAAATTAGCAGCCACTTGACGTGCTCTTGAGTAAGTACCAAAACGGATTTCGTCTGTACGACGATGACCTTCTTGGAACATTTCACGACCGAACTCAGCTACTAAATTAGCATTCGTTAATGCAATGAAAGGAGCAACACCTGCACGTGCACGAATTTTATTAACGTCAGCCAAAGCAGTTACATCAGTTGGGCTAATTTTCCATGAAGCTTCAGCGCGGATTAAGTACATTTCAGCAAGACGCGTAATAGGGAAGTCGTTTGATAAGTTACCTGTCGCGTTGTTATACGGACGGAATTTTAACATACGAACACCTGCTTGACGGAACGTTTTAGGGAACAACATATTAATTTCTGGTGTGAAATTTAATGGTTTTCCATCAGGATCATCCGCAGCAGGGTCTTCAACTTGTGTTTTACCATCAGCTTTGAACTGTTGGCCAGCAGCAAAGAAGTTGGCTTTACGAACATCAGCTGATTCATAAGAGTTATAAAACTCTTGTAAAGTACAGTAGCCGTTCCAAGGTTGATTCTGTAAGTTAAACGTTTCTTGAGAATTGTAGTGTAAACCCATCTGGTGGTGATTAAAACCTTGAAGGCTAACCTCGTCATAAGGAACTACAAATATATTCTCAATAGACTTATCGTTATCTTTCCAGAAATTGTTCTGATACCAAGTAGCTGTTTCGTCTAATTTGTACGGACCAGCAGTGATAATTTCATTAGCTGCAGCTTTTGCTTCAGCCCATTTAGCAGTACCCGTATAAACTTCAGCATTTTCGTATAAACGCGCTTGTAAAGCTTTTACAGACCAATAGTTTAATTTGCCATACTTCTTATCTTTTGTCAAAGTGTTTGCAGCAATAACAGCAGCAAATTCGCTTTCAACAAAAGCATAAACGGATGCCCGATCTTTAGTAGCGTATTCATCGTTTCCTACAGGATAGTTGACGAATAAAGGAACATTACCAAATTGATCCAATAAAAGCATATAGTAATATGCGCGTAAACCACGAATTTCAGTAACCAATGGACCAGCTTTATCAGCCGATAAAGCTTTTGGTAACTGTGCGATCAAACGATTACAAGTTGCGATTGGCTTATAAAGTGTTGACCATGAACCGTTAATAATTCCATCGTTGGCATTTGTTACGTGTTGTGCAGCATTGATAAACTGTCCACCATCATACCAGTCACCACCGCGTTGTGGAATCATCATCTCGTCAGATGAAACTTCTTGACAAGTCCACCAACTACCATGGTTTCCGTTAAAAGCCAAACTTGAGTAAACAGCGTTTACTGCGCCATCAATCTGATCTTGAGTTTGATAGAACTGATCCGCTGGGATTTCAGAGTATAACTTCTCTGTTAAGTCCGTACAGGCGTTAGTAGAAGCAATGATTGCTACTGCTAAAAGCACCATACGCAAATTAATAAATAATTTTTTCATGTTTTGAATAATTTTGTTATTACAAATTTATAAGAAATTTTAATAGAAAACAAACACACAACACTTGTAAATAGTTTTATAAAATAGTTTATAATAAATATAAACAAGCGTTGTGCGTTTTAATGGATTCTTAGAAACCAAAGTTTAAACCGAATGTGAAAGTACGTGCAGCGAAGTACGTATTTCTACGGTCGATACCTGGTACTAAACCATCAGAATAATTACCACGGTTGTCACCGCCATTATCAACTGAACCTTGATCGCTATAACGAACTTGTGGATCAACACCTGTGTAACCAGTTAAAGTTAAAAGGTTGTTGCCAGCTACATAAGCGCGTACTTTTTTAACGAACTTGCTCGATCCCAAGTTGAAATCGTAACCAAATTGCAAATATGTTAAACGTACAAAACTTCCGCTTTCAACAAAACTACTATTGTATGATGCGTCAGTCATTGCTGGATCCCAGTATTTTGTTTTAACGCGGTTGTAAGCTGAGATTGAACCTGTATTGTTATTTTCGTAGAATAAACGGAATTCATTCACTAAGCTGTGACCAAATGCACCAACAAAGTTAGCTGTTACACTAAATGGACCAAAGCTCAAGTTATTTGACCAACCTAAAGTTAAAGTAGGTAAACCGTTACCAACAACTTTCTTATCTTTATCAGTTGCATCAGTTAATAAAATCTTCTTAGTTCCAGTTGAGTCAAAAACAAGTGGTGAACCTAAGGATTTTGCATCTGTGCTCGGACCAGCATATACAAACGTCCATAATTGACCAAGCGGTTTGCCTGGCTCAACTAAAATATATGGAATACCATTTAAACCTGGCGCACCAACGTTAGAGAGTGGTAAACGACCAGAAGGACTGATTTGTAATACGTCAGTTTTGATACTGTTCAATGTAGAACTGTTTGTAGCCAAAATTAAAGTTGAACGCCATTTAGTATCTTTCGATTTCAAGATGTCGTAACTGATTTGTGCTTCAAAACCAGAACTTGTTAAACTACCAGCATTAGCCCAAATACCATCAGCTTCGAACGCACCTGGAGGAATTGTACCGAAGTTGTATAATAAGTCAGTGATATTACGCGTGTAATAGTCCAAAGTACCTGTAAGACGGCCGCCTCTAGCTGCCCAGTCTAAACCAATATTCAACTCTGCTTTTTGCTCCCATTTCAAATTTGAAGCTGGGTTACGAGAAACACCAAATGAACCTGCGCCGTTTCCTACGAAACTTGATTGAGTCAAATAGTTATCCCTCGGCAAAGTACCAGTTACACCGTAACCAGCGCGCAATTTTAATTGATCGAACACTGTAGAGTTAATAAATGCTTTATTCAAATCAACACTCGCAGAAACGGAAGGGAATACACCCCATTTGTTACCCTCAGAGAAAACAGTAGCACCTTCACGACGTACTGTTACAAATAAGTTGTAAGTTTCGTCGTAACTGAAACCAGCACGACCGAAAAATGCAGCAATACGGCTTGCACCTGCATAACTTGCAACATTAGCTAAACCTTTTTGAACATCTGTTGATTGGCTAATAGAGTTATAGCTTAAAGCATCAGATGGGAAGTGACCTGCAGCAATTCTACTACCTAAGTAAGTATTATCATTAATATCGTAACCACCAGTGAAGTTTAACGCTAATTTGTCAATATTCTTAGTATAGTCTAAATATGCTTGAAAATATCTGTTTTGACCAGCATTGTTATTGATAATCGCTCTGCCGTCTGTACCAGAACCTCTGAAAAGTGCTGTTTTGCCGTAGTATTGACCTTCGAAACTCGTTTGTTTCTGTAATGAGTATAAAGCTTTTGCTTTTAAACCATCAATAATTTCGAATTGTGCACCAATAGCAGTTTGAAGATAATTTGTAGAATAATCATCTGTGCTTTGATTAACAATTGCTAATGGATTGAATGCGTCAAATCCACCAGTTTGTGTATAACCACCATTTGCTGCTGAACCAACACCACCTTGAGCAGGGACAGTAGGATTGTAAGTAACGGCATAACGGAATGCATCACCTAATCCTAATTGACCATCGCGATTTAATGAGTTAACTGTTAAGTTAATTTTCAATTTATCGTTCAAAGCGTATTGTTGTAGGTTTAAACGACCGTTCAATTGTTGGTAACCGTCTTTTAATTCGTTACCTTGTACGTTGCGGAAGGTGAAAGATGCGCGGTAAGTAGAACCTTTTCCAAGGCTACCACCCATACCAAAGTTTTGTGTGTTTGAAACACCATTACGAGTGATTAAATCGAACCAGTTTGTACGAGAAGATGTTACAGGTGCACCACCAGCAGCTGTTACAGCTGTAGCGTACTCCTCTGGAGACATGTTCTGTACTTTGTTCGAAATTGTAGCTACATCCACTTTTGTGTTAAAGTCGACGTACGTTTTGCCAATTGTACCTTTTTTAGTCTGGATAATGATTACACCCGCAGAAGCACGTGCACCATACAATGCCGCAGCAGAACCGTCTTTCAATACCGAAACCTCTTCGATATCGTTAGCATCAATTGAGTTGATAGGCACACCAGGGATGTCATCAATAACATACAAAGGCTCTGTGTTACCTGCAATAGTTGAAGTACCACGTAAGCGCACACTTGGCACACCGTTCGGGTCAGAACCTGCTTGCGCAATAACCAAACCTGCTACTTTACCTTCTAGTAATTGCGTTGGGTTAACAACTGAACCACCATTGAACTCGTCAGCTTTGATAGTTGCAATAGAGCTTGCTACTTGCTTTTGTTTAAGCGATCCACCGTAACCAGTAATTACTACTTGATCTAAAACTGTACCTGCAGCTAAAGCTACATCTACTTGGTTGCTCGCAGGAATATCAACAGTTTGAGTTGAATAACCTGTGAACGATACGACAACCTGCTTTGCATCAGCAGGGGCTTGAAAGCTGAACTTGCCATCAACGTCAGTTTGAGCGCCAGCAAGTGTGCCTACAGAAATTACGCTTGCACCAATGAGTGGCTCCTTGGTTTGAGCATCAGTAATGGTTCCAGAAACGATGCGTTGTGCAAAAGCAAAACTGCTCATTAACAAACACATAGCTGAAAGAATTACGTACTTGAAGTTAGACTTCATCATCATACATTTCAGTTGTAAAAAGTTAAAAAAAATAGTTAAAAAAAATAAGGTGCAACTTTAATGAGTTGCTTTGGTACTATTTGAAAGTTTAATTATTAAACAAAGAGAAGAAATAATAAAATTTGCTGCGTAAGGATTACGCATTTTGTAAATTTTTTTTTTTCAATACACTCTTTTAGTCTAATCGAGTGTAAATTTATACATTAGATTGATATTGTGAAAATTTCGGCAATATTTTTTTTAAAATTTTATTAATACAAAATAAAATTTGTTTCTGGAAAAAGCAAAATTTGGATAAATATTTCGACATTAGCGTTTAATTGTTCTATAAACAAATTAAATTTCACTGGGAGGCTTATGGGCAAAATTAAAATTATTTTTAGTGCAATTATTTTTTTGGCATTATCAACACAAGTAAGGGCTCAGAGTGTCATTCCTAATGCCAATGAGCAAATAAAAGAAATTGAGATGCCTTTCGAGCGACATGGAAACTATATCATCCTTAAAGTTGAGTTTAAAGATGGAATACCGCTTCGTTTTTTATTCGATACTGGCGCAGAGCATACTATTCTTGCTAAAAAAGAAATTGCCCAAATGCTCAATGTGCGATACGATAGAAGTATTGATATTTTAGGCTCCGATTTGCACACACCTATTAAAGCGTATATCGCTCGGCATGTGACTATCGATATTTTGGGGCTCCGATCTTCACGCGATATATTAGTGCTCGATGAAGATATTTTTCAATTCGATAAATTCGTGGGCTTGAATATACATGGTATTCTGGGTGCTGAAATATTCAGAAACCATATTGTAAAAATCGATTACAACCGACAAGTGTTAACTGTGATAACGCCCGAATTTTTTGAAGCCCGAGAAGTAAGAGGTTACGACTCATTCAGAATCGAAATTTATAAAAGCAAACCTTATTTAAATACACTCATTAAAGTTGCGAGCGATACAGCGGTTAATTTGAAACTTTTGCTCGATACAGGCGCAGGCATACCTCTATTATTATATGCACATTCCACACCGGGGCTTTCACCGCCAGCGCATGTTTTGGCGAGTAATATTGGCAGTGGTTTGGGTGGCACACTAAATGGATATGTTGGTCGCGTTAATTCACTAAAATTTGGCAATATTGAGATTAAAGAATCAATCAGTTATTTTCAGGAATTAGAAAAATTAGCCGATACGGCTCTCATAGTAGGGAGAAGCGGCATTCTGGGTAATGAAATTCTTTCGCGCTTTATTGTTATTATTGATTTCACAAAATCAAAACTTTATTTAAAACGTACTAAAGATTTTAAAGACAAATTTACTTTCGATAGAAGCGGCATATCGATTATTGCAGCGGGGCTTGATTTAAATCGATACTTTGTTAATAATATTTTGCACAACTCACCCGCCGATGAAGCTGGTTTACAAGAAAACGATGAAATTTTAAAAATCGGCTGGCTTCCCGCCAATTTTTACGCACTTCCTACTATCAATAGAATTTTGCAAAGCAGAGTTGGAAAAACTATCAAACTGACAGTATTGAGAGGGAAAACGAAAATGAAGTTTAAAGTGAAATTGAGAGATTTGATATAAGGGGTATCAGGTATAGCAGGGAATAAAAGATTCAGGGAATAAAAGTAATTCACACCCTTCATTTACGCCTTTTTCTATTCAAGAAATAATAATTTCTACTGTTTTTGCGAGGTCAAACAATGCTGGGGTCGCTTGAACAACACCAACTTTAACTACGCTTTTTTTTCATATCTTTTCGTTAAATCTAATTTTTTATGGTCGAATTCTCAAACTCAATGCGCCAACCCATTTGTCGGGCTAAAGCTTGAAGGTTTTGGAAATTGCTCATCCCTTGTTTGACAACATTGAGTAACAAATTACTGTGAAGTGCAGAATAACGAATAGTATCGATTGCTTTTTGGTTGAGGCGCGAATAATCATCGGCGCTGAATTGATTGAATACACCATTGTTAACATCGTAATATTGTATTTCAGGTTCGATGCCAATTATTTGAGGGCTGTTAAATCCTGTTACTTTTATTTTTTTTGCGAATGAATCGACATCTATTTTGATGTTGTTCAAATCGTAACCCGCCATAACGCGCGCTTTAACTTTAATAATTATTTTTTTGGTTGATGGAATGCCGTAAAATGTTTTTGTGTCGGTCTCAGTGTAAACTTCCGAATAAAAGCCTTCTGTGTTGACTATTTTCGATACATTTTTTATTTGTTCTACCATAACGTTGGCTTCAGTGCGTGTTACAGAAGTGGGTTGCATATACCACATTCGCGCAAGAAGAATGCCTGCAACAAGAGCCACTATAATAATAAGAATATTAGAAATGCCTTTTAACATAGTTGATAGTTTGTAGTTGATAGTTGTTCGTTTTAAACATAAATGCTTACAGCTATTTATTATTTTAGTACGAAATTAAGAATAGTAATTGTATTTTTACTAAAAAATTAAAAATCTATAAAATGACTAAATTTTTTCTATTAATCTTGAGTATTTCATGCCAACTCGTGTTTGCCCAGCGTCCCGATTATTTGAAAAAGGATAGCATTCAATCTTCAATAGATAGCAACAATCAAGTTTTTTACTATGCTCCATCAACAGTTTCAACACCGCAGCCTTTAGTAGTTGAACTTCATTCATGGAGTAATACAGCAGAATCTCAAAAAGGTATGGTGGCAGAGCAAGCACATGCTAAAAATTGGCATTTTATTTTTCCAAATTTCAGAGGGGTTAATAATCACCCAAAAGCTTGTGTCAGTGATTTTGTCATTGCAGATATAGATGAAGCAATAGATTGGGCAATAAAAAATTTAAATGTCGACACCCAACAAATATATATCGTTGGCGTTAGTGGTGGTGGTTATGCCACTTTAGCCATGTATATGAAATCACGGCATCAAATTCGCGCTTTTTCGGCATGGGCATCAATTACAGATTTAGCAGCTTGGTACGGTGAATCGGTGGAAAGAAAAAACAAATATGCCACAGAAATCATTCAGTGTATTGGTTCAAATAATGCTTTTGATGCGCAAAATGCTATAGATCGCTCGCCTCTTTATTGGAAAACACCTATTAAAAAAAGAGAAAATAGTTTATTAAATATTTATGCAGGTGTTCATGACGGCTATTCGGGTTCAGTGCCGATTTCGCATTCTATCAGATTCTACAATAAACTTTTGACAGATATGAATGAGAAAGATAATTCTAAGTTTGTTGGAGTTGATGATATGGCAACTTTAATTAAAACGCAAGCTTTTCCAATAACGGGCACACCTAAAAAACTTGGAGGTAGAGCCATTGTGTATGAAAAGTCTTCAAATCATATTAACCTCACGATTTTTGAAGGTGCGCACGAGATATTATATAGTGAAGTATTGGAGCAACTTAAATAGGTATGAGCTTTGAGCCATGAGCTTTGAGCCTTCTTTGGCTCAAAGCTCATACCTATTTAAGTCCTTCACCAATACTTACAGCATCCGGACAACGATCTTTGAGCGCATAAAAAATACGTTTTTTATCTTCTTCTGTTTTCATATCGCCATATTTTTTGCGAATATTTTCACTGCAAGCTGTAATTTTTGGTTCAATGGCGCGGATTTCATTGGCTAAAACAGCAATTTCTGCCGCCTTACCTGCTTTTTGTAATTCAACCATCTGTTTTACTTTTGAAATTAATGGTTGAAGACATTGGCATGTTTCATCGGCTGCCTTAGCATAATTATCAGTTGGGTTTAAAGTAACAGCTGGTGCTGTCATATTAATAGGTTTTTGAGCATTGGTTGCGGGTGCAGCTTGAGCGGTTGCATTTCCCGCTTTTTCGCTGGCAGAAGAATTATTATTGCAAGAAACACTTGTTGCTATGGCAATGACAACTAAAAGATGTTGGAATTTCATTGTATGGATATTGAAAGATTTACTAATTTTTAATTAATGTTTAAAAAGCGATTCAACAAATGCGCGTTTATTGAAAATTTGCAATTGATGAATACCTTCACCCACGCCAATATATTTAATCGGAATTTTTAATTGATCGCTAATGCCAATCGCAACGCCACCTTTTGCAGTGCCGTCGAGTTTTGTAAGCGCTAAACACGTTATATCAGTCACTTGAGAAAATTGTTTTGCTTGCTCCAAAGCATTCTGACCAGTTGAAGCATCTAGAACCAAAAGCACTTCATGTGGTGCGCTTTCTATATTTTTCCCGATCGAACGTTTTATTTTCCCCAATTCGTTCATTAAACCCACTTTGTTGTGCAATCTTCCTGCCGTATCAATTATAGCAACGTCGCAATTATAGCGCTGAGCATATTGTACGGTTTCATAAGCTACAGCTGCTGGGTCAGCATTCATGCCTTTGCTGTAAAATTCGCAACCCACGCGGTTCGCCCAAATTTTTAATTGATCGACAGCTGCCGCTCTAAATGTATCTGCTGCGCCAATAACCACGCGGTAATCGTTTTTAGTGAGTTGATGTGCTAATTTGCCAATAGTTGTCGTTTTGCCAACGCCATTTACGCCCACCACTAAAAGTACAAAAGGTCTGCCCGTTTTTTGCAAAGGTAAATCGAAACTGTCGGGTTCTTCCGTATTATTTTCTGCGAGAAGTTGCACAATTTCATCGCGCATGATATCATCGAGTTCAGACGCATTGATGAATTTATCCTTTTTTACACGCGCTTGAATGCGGTTAATTATTTTCACAGTGGTATCTAAGCCAACATCTGAGCTGATGAGTGCTTCTTCGAGTTCGTCTAAAACATCGTCGTCAACGGTTGTTTTGCCAACAATTGCCCGCGACACTTTGCCGAAAAGACCTTCCTTGGTTTTTTCTAAACCTTTATCTAAATCGGCTTCTTTTTCTGTGGAAAAAAACTTTTTAAAAAAACTCATATTTAGTTGACAGTTGTTAGTTGACAGTTGACAGTTGACAGTTGTAAATTGCTTTCAGAATGACAACTGTCAATTGACAACTGTCAACTGACAACTAGTCTGTCAACTAAAAACAAAAGGCTTCAACCCAAAGCAGGTAAAAGCCTTCAACTAAAAACCAATTATTGTTTTTTAGTGTGTAGCAGTAAACCACTCTTTCACTTTATCTTTATGGATAATAGCTTCTTTGAAAGAGTATGCACCGTTAAGGTTCTTGACGCTTTTAACTACACGAACGTGATCTTTACCAGAACCTGCGTTGGCTGCACGCATTGCAACTTTCGCGTTTTTTGAAACTTTCTTTGCCATGATTATTTAATTACGAATTACGAATTACGAATTACGAA
>JAYWBA010000176.1:0-12344 GCA_043781915.1 Saprospiraceae bacterium | reverse complement strand
GCAAGGGAAGCCGCGCCGCTGAGATTGATTGCAGTCATAGCAAATGTAAAGCCGCCAAAGGTCATAGTCAAGTTGCCCGCGCTGATTGCGGTAAATGTTGACAGAGAATAAGTGCCAGCCGCGCCATAAATCAGAGACGCGGTTGCTGCGTCTGCCCAACGAGCAAAGCTTATTTTTGAAGCTTTGGTGATGTTCGGACTAACCCATCCAAAATAAAATGCAGAGCGCAAATATTCCGTTGATGAGCTGCCAAAATAAGTCGCAACGTCATCCGCGCTTGTAAACTCAACATACGATTGAGTCGG
Source organism: Saprospiraceae bacterium (assembly GCA_043781915.1). Taxonomy (GTDB): domain Bacteria; phylum Bacteroidota; class Bacteroidia; order Chitinophagales; family Saprospiraceae; genus JAAFJT01. The sequence continues at coordinate 12,039 of JAYWBA010000176.1, read as the reverse complement.
CAAAAGCGGGTTTGTTGTCATTAAGCGTCCGATAAGCTCGCGGCTGGCTACGTTTGCCGAACCAGCAACGCCCGACACGATGTCAACATAGCGCGAAATAGGAATGTTTTGAGCGTAAATTGTCATGTTTTATCCCCTTAAACCGTTAGAATTTGATACTCTGTAAGAGTGATTATTGGCGTTTGTGTAATTATACTTTGTTTGTGAGTGATAGTTAAATCAAAAGAAGGCGATGCTTGATACTGTTCTTTGTCGTTTTCAAAATACGGATTTCTAACATCAGTAATTCGCAAAATACCTAAATCATAATCCTCAAGCGATTGAATGGATGCGCTCGATTGCAGGATGTATGAGATACGATTTAGAACGTCTGATGCCGTCATCGCGGCTGGCGTGGATGGATCTTGCGTAACAAGCGCGGCGATTTGAAACGTGCTTTCATATTGCTGCATTTCGGTATGCACCATTTTTTCTAAACCAGCGTCCCATATATCCGTGCGATATGGTGAGCCAACGCGCCTATCGCCAACTTTAAACATGTATGCGGTTGGTGCTGAGTTTACGCCCTGCTTTGTCGGCTGGAATGATTGCTTGATAATAATATCAGGAATCCCCGCGTTCGTTGCGCCAGCCTTTATAAGTGCGATTAGCTTTGCTATAATGAGATTGTCAATCATTGCGTACAACCTCAACAGCCAGCATTGAAACCCACCCATCAATCGGAAACCAATCCGTTTTTGATACGCATTGAAATTCATTGCTGGCGAAAACAACCTTGTCGCCAGAAACATCGCGGCGAATATCGAGCAAGTCTTTTTCAATATAAATCATGATATAGTTACGTTGGAAATCCAGCCCGTATTGTTGATAAACATTTTGCGGCACGGCTTGGATGCTTCCGTACAATGTTTGCGGTGACAAATAGGTGGCAATGTCTAGCCCGATGTCATTAACTTCGCGTCCGTTAAAAGCATAATAAACAAACGATTGCCGCGCAATAACTGACATTGCCATTTTTAAAATGTTTGCATTAGGAATCATTGCGAACCTCGTGCGACACAGAACCAACCATTAATCCATTATCAATAAGTGGTTTGGTAGATACGCCGCCGAAGTCGCCTTTGCCTTGCGCGATTAGGCTGGCGATTTCGCCTATCGTTTTGCCTGTAATTTTTTTGCCTTCTTTGCGCCACTTCCGCGCCATGATAGTGATGGGCGATAAAGCGGGCGAATTGACGTTTACAATAGCCTGTTTCACGTCCCCTTCCATCACTGCGCCTATTTGCCCCATGACGCTGGAAGCGGTTATTTCGCCGCGCAGCATGGCTTTTGCGCCAAGCCCAACGAAGTTCATCCATTTGGTTCTGTTTTCCATTTGCGCGGGACGCATGAACGGACGTGCGGGTAAGCTTGTCGCGGGATTTCCGAACTCTTGCAGCGCGGCAACGTAGGCAACGGGCGTTCCATTTTCATATTTATCTTTTGGAAACCAGCCAGTGCGAACGGATAATTTATCAATATCCGCAAGGGCTTTTACCATTTTAGCCATGCCGCCAGAATTTGAGCGCGTGACTTCAGCCATTAACATAACCGCCAGCAACACGAAATGCTCCTAGTTCAGGTCGCCCGCCATAATACGCACCCCCCACTGTTGTCATTTGCAGCAATGCCAGCAAGCTTTGTCCGTAAGGGGTCAAATTCAGCCACCAATCGAATTGTGAACGAACAGGCGGCGGGGTAAGTGAAACGCTGATTTTGTCGATGGTCGCGCTCGTCATCATCGCGGGTGTTTGCCCTGATGCGGCAATTGCAGATATGCCAGCCAAGTGCGCTGTCATTAAATTCAAAGCAAGAGCGAGCTGGGCATCGGACAAAAATTCATTCGCGCCCAGCTCGTTTGTAATATAAAGGCTTGCTGTTGAAAAATACGCATCTAAAACCGCGTCAGGATATGCCCCTAAGCTTGCAAATTGTGGGTATGCGCCACGAAATGAACACTCATTAAATGCAACAGAAGTCATTTTTCAACCCCTAGTTTTTAGATTTTTTACTCGGTTTTACGTCAGCAGGAAGCGGAGCGTTGTCTTTGTCTGCATCATAATCATTAGGCGTGATTTGTGCGGAGCGGTCTTTTAATTCCATGTTTGCCGCAGCCACTTCAGCATCCACTTTGCGCTTTTCGATGGTGATAAATCCATTATTTTTGTGCAGTTTGAAATCTTCGTTTTGCTCTAAAACAGCAAGCTGCGATTCGTCAATCTCAGTCACAACGCCCAGCGGAGTGAATAGACGCTTATCAATCACGTTGCTGCCGCCCTTGATGTGAACTTGAGCATCGATTTGCGGTAAATCAGCACCACCGCTTGTATATCCAGTGTAAAGATTGTCGCATGAAAGTGTAGAATAAACATAATAAGTCATAAAATATCCCTTGGTTGGCGGTTAAAAGTATCAGTTCAATTCTTCAGTATTTTTAGATTTTTTCGGGGCATCAACGATGGGTTCTTCGCCCGCTGCGATGGTGATATAGCCATTGGAAAGATGCAGCTGGAACACCGCGTTTTTAGTGAGGAGTTCCAGCCCAGCATCATCAACTTCATTTATCCCCGAATGAAGTTGGACAAATGCACCATCATCATTCGTATAATCCACCATGTCGGCAATCTTGCTAGTGATAAGATACATTTGTCTTTTCCTTTTTCTTAATTAAATGCCTGAGTAACGAACAACAGCGTATGGACGTTTTAGCATCACGCCCGCAGTCGCGTTTGAGTAATCTTCTTCGTAGAATTTAGATGAAGTCGCTACACCCAAAACTTGGAATTTAGCAGGAACAACTTGCACGAAAGTGCGGTTGTCATCGCTAGAACCATCGTTCACAGTTTCCGCGAACAAGTAGAATACGTTTGCACCACCGTTTGCAGTGTTCAACTGCGGAGCAGAAGTAACACGAACACGCGGGTATGTTTCACGAATCCATTGGCGAACGCTCACACCGAAGTCTGACGTAACGGTGAGATATTCAACGCGGTTTGTAGCAACTGCGAGGGTAATATCAGTATCGTTCGGGTCAATAACCTCTTGCGATTGAGTACGCAAAGCAGCAAGTGCAGTGCGAATATCAGCCGTAATTTGTAAGAATGTTTTGCCAGTCCATGCGCCACCAGAAACAGTAACGTAAGCAGGAAGGTTCGGGTCGTTCAATAAGCCGTAAGTGCGGTTATTGCCTGAGTTGAAGCCGTTGAAGCCTACGTTGTTACGGGCGATGTTCAGAGCCAAAGCAGCCGATTGACGTTTGCTTTCTGCACTGTTCACGCGGATGGTTGCAGCGCGAGCTTCTTCAAGTTTGCCCACACGGATACCATGTTCATAACGAACAACAGTGCGGCGTTCAAAGTTCACGTTCCAATCAGCATAAGGCACGTTTGAGTAATCAGCGTATGGAAGAGCCGAACCAGTGTTTTCTAAAACGCCTTGCACAACTTCTTCATCTTCCCAATTGCCAGCCGTAGAAATACCAACGATTTCGTCAATTTTCTGAGCAGCCGTTGCAACCAATACGAAACCAGCGAGCCAGTTTTGCAGGAATTGAACAGGCGTTGAAATTGACGCAGTGGTCACGTTGCTTTGGATTGCATCCATGCCGATACCAACTAGGTCGAGGCTATCCATTGCAGCTAAAGCCGAAGCTTCATCCTTTAGGTTGAGTTGCAGCGCACGAACATCCCGCCCGCTGATATATGATTTTTCTTTTGTCATTGTTCTAATCCTTATGCGTTAGCGAGTGAAATCACGCCCAAGCCAGCAGCCGTGACGGTGAAGTATGATACGTTTGAGTTTGGAACGAACGCTTTGCCTGATGCAGCCGTTGAGTTACCAGCGATTGCAGCTGATGCAGCAGTTTGGCTGATTGATACGTTATAAGTACCAGTACCGCCCGTGCCTGTACCGAGTGAAACAACAGTCGTTCCAGCCGTTACGTTTGCGCCTGTAATGATAGAACCCACGCCGATTGAGCCAGCGGTGATAGCCGATACAGTCAATACAGTTGTTGCAATAGAACCAGTCGCCGCGATAGTCGGAGCAACAGTTGAAAGCGCACCTGTGGTTGTATCAAATACTACTTTGTCACCGATAGCAGCAGCCGCAGGAAGCGTTACTACAAGTTCGCCAGCTCGCACAAATTCGCCTTGAGTATAGTTCGGCAAAGTGAGTGTTGGTGTCAAAGTACCTGAAGTTGTTCCTGATGTCGCATAAGCATGTGGATTAGATAAAATACCAATAAAGAAACCCGTGCCACCCGCAGCCGCGATACCTTCAGAGCTTACAGTGAATGCAGTTGCTCCAACGATATTGTAAGCAGCACTTGCAGAGTTGATGATTAAAGACTGACCGCGAACAGGTGCGCTTGTATAAAGCGACCCCGCAAGCCCCAGTGAAGTTGTTAAATTTACAGTTGATTGAAAAGTCATTTTTATTCCCCTTATTTCTTGCCGTTGATATAATTAAGAACATCGTCCGATTTTGCTTTGCTATCTAATGCAAAGCCAACCGAAGATGATTTTTTGCCAGCGATATAACCAGCGATAACTGCTTCTTCTTGTCCTTTTTCACAAGACAAGCCGAGCTTTTCAGCACCATAAGCAGCTACTTCAGCAAGCGTTTTATCTGAGCTATCGAAAGTGCCAATATGGGTAGAAAGAGCCGAAGCCAAAGAATCGCGTTTTGAAATTTCAGCAATCAAAGCTTTTGTGCCTTGTTTTTTGAAATCATCAAATTCGCTTGCAACACGCTTTAATTCTGCCGAATCCATGCCAATTTCCTTGTCGGATTTGGCTTCTTCACTTTCCGCATCAGCAGCAGAAGGATCAGCTTCTGCCGCTTCTTCTTTTACTTTGCCAGCCATTGCATCAGTCAATGCCGCGATTTTTGGCATAATATCTTCAAGCATTGCGGTCACTTCAGAAAGCGTCATTTCTTTTTTGCCTTCGTCTTTTTTAATTTCTTCATCAGCCATGTCGAGTACCCCTTTATTTATTGTTAAATCCATGTGGTCGTAAGTGAAATTATAGTCCAGTACCGCAACCGCGCATCTGGCTTCGTCCACTAATGCCAAATGATTACCCCTCATGTTGCGTTGGATGTAGTCGTAAGGCTGCCCGTTAAACACACCAGAAGCCTTTTCATACAAACAACGATACCCAAGTGATAATTGTGTCTTGCCTGATTCTAACATGCCCTTTAACGCATGTGAAAATATTTTTAACGTGGAGTAAAGCACCCCGTTTTCAAAGAAAACTGTTTCGCCTGTTGTGCCTTCCACGCCTTTGTTTTCTGCCGCCAATAAGCCTTGATTTGGGTCGCCCAGCATGACGTGGTTATTGATAAGCGGAATAAGCTTGAAGCTTTCAATGGCTTCAGGTGATGATAGCTCCTCATCGGGACGATAGACGTTGTAAATGCGATCAGGCTCAGGTGCGCCAATGCTTTTACCGAGATATTGAAATATGCCAGAGCGCGAAATCGGATTGCGCTCAACGGTGATAAAGCTGTTGATGTCCTCAACGCGGGCGGATGGGTTCGTTTCCATTAATCGTACTCCTGAAATGATATGATAGGCTTTGCAAAACATTTGCAGTTGATAAGCTGTGCGGGAAATCCGCGCTCGCCCGTAACGGGGTCGATGATAGGCGGCTCATCAAAATTATATATGCCACCGCTTAGTTCAAGGTGCTTTCTGCGCGGCTCAACGCTTGCGCTGCTATGCACCCACTCAAATTGCTTTACACCAACGGCTTGCATCTTTGCGCGGCTGATGCTGCCGTAACTCTTGCGCGTCTGGTCGAGCGCAATAAAACGCGCTCTGCGCTCGGTGATTTGCTTGTGCTTTTTTAGGAACGGCACTAAATCCGCCATGCCGTTTCCAGTGGTGATTGAGCGCATAACCGCGCCCTGCACCCCAGTGAGGTATTGCTGCGGAATGGTTTTAATGATCTGCACATTTTCCGCAATCGAGGCAGTAACGATTTCACGAGTATCATCATTCAAAACCGTGGTGTTCAGAGAAAGCCCGCCTGATAGCTCGCGCAACGATTCATGCAGTGTCGCGCTCGCGTTTGCGGTCACATCGCCAATGAATGATTCGGAATAAGGCTTGGCAACCCAGCCGAATATCTCATCAAATTTATTTGAAAGCGAGTTCATCAGAATCCGCGCTTGGCTGGCAATGCTCGCATCTTCTGCGAAGTATTCTGTTGCCGTTTCAGATTTGAACAGCTGTGCAATGGCTTTCTCGGTTTCCTCTGTCATCCGCGCAATTTGCTTTTGCAGCTTTGCGTCATAGCGAATTGATAGTGACGCGCTCGGCTTAAGCCCCTTGCCTTTGATAAGGGCGGGCTTTCGTGACTCAACCCAAGCTGTTCTACGTTTGGTTAATTGCATCTTCTTCACCATCTGGCATGTCAGGCACGATGTCGGGCAAGCCATTATAGCCGCTTTGTTTATCTGCTATGATTTTAGCGCGAACGTCAATGCCATCAATTGCGCCAGAGCCAACATATTGCGCGTCCGATTGTGCTTTGAGAAGGTTGATTTCGGCTTGCTCTTTGGCTGTATGGCTATCAACCGACTTCCAAACAACGTCCGTTCCGAATGGTTGGATATTGAATTTAGGGCAAACGTGCGAGCGAATCAGAATGGCATGGTGACGCTCAACCAGCGGCGACATATCGTGACATTGGATTGATTCAAGAAACTGATTGTAACTTGCTTCCTCAAACTCACCCGTTGCGTTAAAGCCCTTTGGTGATGTGCCTAAAAGCTTGGTAGCTGGCACTTCTGCCGCCGCCGCTACAAGCTGATATTGCGTCATGATAATTGCATCAAGGTCGCCCAGCGCGGTATCGAACTGTTGCACTTCCTCGTTGCCACCAATAACCTTTACCCCGTAGTTGTTCATGTACGAAGTCCACACTGCCATTTTTTGGCGGAATGTTTGCGGGTTTGCGCCCACTTGCGACATATCGACTTTGAGCGCGGTCAAGCGTTTGGACATTGCCAGCATAGGTGCTTCGTTTGCTGTGCGCTCGGCTGCGTAGATACGCTCTGCAAGCTTTTGCGATACGGGAACACCGCCATACAGATACGAAGGCTTCAGGATGTCGGGTAATTCGCCGTTCCGCATAATCACAAGATGGGTGCGGTGAACGCGCTTGCCATTGATGCGCCACCAAGTCGGTTCGTAAAAATGAATTGAAGAAGGATCGCTTGCCGAATAAATATCGAGTTCAGGCGTTATCCAGTACGGGTCGATTTGCGAAATGCCCTTGTAACTGTTCGGCTTAATGCCATCAAGATTAAACGGTTTAACGTAATAATCAGGATCATCGCTTTCAACTTTGAACATCGCCACTCGGATACCAAAGATTCGACCGAAGCGAACGTGTGACACGCACTCGCTGTTAATGTTAAATTTCTTATCCTGCTTCATGATGTAATCTAAAACATCTGGTGAAACTTCCGTGCCATCGTTCACCGTGATTTCGTAGCCATTGCGAGCTGCGTCACGCGCTGGCATGGTGCAAGCCTTATCAACCAGCCAGTTTTGCGAAAGCATCGCGCATGTCTGATAACCGATAAATCCTTGTGATGCGTACCAGCCAATTTGAGCTTCGGGAATGGTCGTATTGTTGCTGGCGTTTACCAGCTTCAAATCCTGAACGTTGCTGTCCATCGCAAATGCCGCGCCCACTTCGTTGATGGGTGTTAGGTCATCTTGGGTGCGCTGGAATGTCTTTGCGAGTGCGCGGGCAAGGTAGCCCTTTGGTTCTTCTTCCATTAACAAATCAGTGCTGAATACGCCCATGACTTGCGTTTCTTGCGCGGGTGCTGATGGTGCTTCCTTCTTAATCCATTTGAACATTTGAACGCCTGATTATGGGTTTACGGGTTATTATAGCGCGGGGCGGTGTGCATGTTAAAAATTAATTTTCATGCCGTATTCTAGTATGTGGAAGTTTTGGTAAGAGGCAGGTAAGAGGCAGGTAAGAGACATCAAAGCATGTCAAAAAAGCCTTGCGGCTGTTTCTTGATGTAGTCGCCCAGCGAGTAACGGATAAGATCGATGTAATGGTTCCAGTCGTCCACAATCACGGGTAGAATCTCTTGCGTGATGCGGTCAACCTTGTAACTGTATTTCATAAACTCCTCGATTGTCTTTTTACAGCGCGGGTGGATGTAAATGCGGTCAAAGCTTCGCATATACTCGATACCGTCCTCAACGCTGCCCTTCCATTTTTCCGCGCCTTCAATGCGAAATCCCTGACGCTGCATGTAGCTTATTGTTTCAGGGCGGGCAGAATCAGCATATATTTTCCATGTGCGGATGTCGGGTATCGAATCAAAGAGCTGCGAAAGCTGCTCAAACTCAATGCCCACGCCGCCCGCTTCATACTCGATATACAGATTTCGCTTGCCGTTTTCTACAACGATGTACTGCCTACCAACCGCAGTTGGGTCGTTCGCAAATCCCCAATCGCACCCGTAGAAGAAACGATTTTCAAAGATTTGCTCCATTGGGTGCGTGGCAAACTCTTTTTCTTCCCACTTGCCGTAAAATATAATTTGCTCAGCTCGCCCAACGGCTTGTCCCATGTATTCGTGCGCGTATTTGATGGGGTCTTGCTGTTTCAGCCACTCCGCTTTTTCAATGAATCTTTCGCCCAGCCAATCGCGTGGGACTTGCGTGTAGTTTGATTCATGAACTATGCGCCCTGCTACTGCAACCGCGCTTTCCTTGTTTACCCATGCAGCGGGGTCGTTCGGTGGATTGTATGTGATGAACTCAACAAACTTGTCACCACCCCGCAAAACGGATTGTTCCACGTTGCGAATCTCATCCATGCCGTTAAACTCGCCCGCCTCCTCAAACCAGAGATATTTGAAATATCCGCGTTTTGCTTTGATGGATTTCAGCTTCAAGGGATCATCCAACCCCTTCATGATTATTTTTTGCCCTGTGGGTATATAAATGATTTCGGCAGGGCTTACGGTGCTTCTAAAATAATCATGCACTCCTAGCAGGTCAATAGCCCATAGCAGTGTGGTGTAAAGCGAGGTTCGAACGGTGTCGCCCACCTTCCGCAAGCATAGCGCATTTGCGTTCGGGTCGTCAATGATGCCAAGGATAATTTGAATGGCAGTGAAGCTGGATTTGGTTGAATTGTGGTTTATTATTCCGCCTTTAGTAACGTAATTATTATAAAATGGCACAAAAATATCATAAAACTCGCCAAGTGAATGAAATTCTATTGCAACCACCACCCCCCTTTGGTAGTGTAGGGAGTGGTTACAATGAAAGGAATCGCTATATGACTCATCGCCAACGCCGAGCTGAAGAATGTCGGAAATTGTTTGAAGGTTTTCAAATAAATTTATATCGCTGCCGCAATCGAAAATTAGTTTTGAAAGTTCTTGAATTAGCTCGTGAGGGTTTGTTTTCGCGTGAGATTGCAGAGATTGTTGGTATAACTCCGAAAGCTGTTCAAAAAATCTTTCGCAGATATGATTTTCCTGTTTTATATAATTTTTGCCCGCCTTTGCGAGAAGAGCGATTAGGCTGGAAAGGCGGAGTAAAAGAATCTGGTGGTCATCTTTATGCTCGATGCCCGAATCATCCGATGGGTTCAAAGTACGGGAGCTATGTTGCGGTTCATCGCTTAGTTTACGAAGAATATCTTGGTAGGTATCTAACTCGTGAGGAGGTTGTGCATCACATTGACGATAATCCTGCCAATAACAATATAGAAAACCTAAGACTTTACGCAAACAATGCAGCGCATCTTGCTGATACTCTGAAGGGAAAGTGTCCAAAATGGTCTGATGAGGGAAAGCGAAAGCTAAGGGAATCTCGCACCCGATACTCAGAGAAGCGAGCGTCACCCAGCCCTTATCCGTTAAAAAACGATGTTTATTAGTGGTGATTATTGATTCGCCATTATGAAGCGTTATCTTATAAAGCGGCTCTGGCTTGTATTTGATTGGCTTTGGTGCGTAAGCTACGGATAATCCCTCGCCATCGTGTATGTGAATCTCTCCGCCGTTAAAATCAGATATTTTTATATATCCATTTGGTGTTGATAATAGCGTATCAGGATGTACGCAACCCCTCCCACCTAAAAGCCAAAACTCACTATGCGTTTCGTCCCTGATCGCTTTGTGAGCATCAAAAAAAACAGGGCAAATGATTTTTGAGAAGTCGATATATTCTTTATCGTCTTTTGGCATTGACTGATGCCTTTTTGCGTTTTGTTCGGTGATAGTCGCACCCACGATTCCACTCGCCCATAATATTTCGCCCCAAGTGGATTTTAAACTTGCGCCAACCTTCGTTTTCCAGCGCGTTCAAAAGCCTATCCTTGACATATTCGGGGCTTGGGTAGTTTGCGTTGTCGCATATCGTTTCAAAATGCCTATACCATGCGTTGTTTCCCTGCACCGAGAATAAAAGTCGGCAGCTTCGCTTACCTTCTTCGTGGTTTGGTTTTTGAAGATAATCTTCAAGGATTTGATAAACCAATTTTTTCCACAAAGCGGCTTCGTTCATAGAAAATCCCACATATTGATTACATGGGATTGAATTTTATCTACATATTGAATTTATGCAAGCGGTTTTTATTTGATATCATCGCGTAGTATTTTTAGGGCTTTGAGTGTTTTATCGCCCAGATCAAGCTCGGAAACTTCTTTCCAGCCCGCCTGACATTTCAGATAAAAGCACACCGCGCCGAGAGATCCTTTGCTGGCTATGGATAGCAGCTTGCCCGCCACTGCTGCGATTGCCGCCGCCTTGCCCCTATCAAAAGCGTCATGAAATTCAGGATTTTCGCGCTGATAATTCATATAGCTGGAGCGGCTAATGCCCAAGCATATCGCAATGTCATTCTTTGAAAGCCCACGCCCTGCGAGTTCTTCAATCCGCGCCACATCCATCGCCGCCTTTGCCTTCGCGGGCTTAACGTTGGGTGCTTTCGGTGCTGCTGGTTTTTCTGGTCTTGGTTTCTTTTTCATATTCTTTCACAATCAAAACTGCGTGTTTGCCGTGATGCGTATCAGCTAGGTCATTTGCCAGCCGCCACCCTTTTGGCATCTTTTTTTTGTGCGGGAGGTAGCGATATTCCGTTATTGAACCGTTCTCCTGATTCAGCATGTGTCGCCTCTTTCCCTGTAAATTCCTGCCAGCGTTTAACGATGACATCGCAATATTTCGGGTCTAACTCCATCAGGCGGGTGCGGCTGTTCCTTGCGAAAGGAATCAGATCGGCAACCTTTTTGATTGCATATTCATAATTGGCGGGTTTTTTCATGTGGATAACTTTATTTCATTTTGAGATTGAAGTCAAATTTCTTTTTATGCGGTGCATTTAGTTTAACCATTATTAACCGTTAAACTTCCGAGAAATACTGCCCGTGATCCCGCATAAGCATTCCCGCATTGTGCTCGTCACCGATATTCATCCATTGGGTATATCTGGTTTCCATCATCTCAAGCCATGCGTCTGGTTGCGACAAATCAGGGCGGTGAAGCTGATAAAGCTGGTCGAAGGCAAGACGGATACCTTCGCCGCCACGTGTGTTGCCCTCTTGGTTTATTTGCGCCATCGTGATTGACCACACGCCTATTTTTCGGCAAATATCCGCTATCCATTGCGCCACTTCGTCAAGATGTTCGGCTGTCGATTGTGACTTGCCTTTGCCGCCGACAAGCTGCCAATAATCCAAAATAAAGCCTTGAATTTTATATCTTTCGTGCGCTCCGAGCACAATCTGTTTCAATTCATCAAACGTAAGCGCGGGAGCATCGCTGTATAAAACATTTTTAGGCATATCGTGGGTAGCTCTGGCAATTTTCATGCTAAAATCAGGGCTTTGTCCGTAATCAGATCGGAAAGCGGATGTGAATGATTGCGTTTGTCTGGCAAGGACGCGCTGGTGGATTTCTTTTGCCGACATCTCACCGCAAATAAATAAATGCTTGATGCC
>JAYWBA010000175.1:0-4475 GCA_043781915.1 Saprospiraceae bacterium | reverse complement strand
CAATATCGTAAGTACCGCGTTTAAAATTTTCAGAAGCATCAGCCCAACTCTCTTCCTCTATTTTATCTGCAATGAAAATAATCGCTTCAGCACCTTTGTTAATCAGTTGTGTTCCGTATTTTGTTAAAATGTAACGACTGTAACGCCAAGTTGGGAGTGAAACATTAAGATTAATGTCCTTTCCGTTGGCTTCGATGGCAACAACTTTTCCTTTTACATCTACAGTTGACATATTGACATCAGCAGCATTACCTAAATAAACAATCGGTGCAGAAATATTTTTGTGTGCCATTTGTGAAACAGCCACATCATCCCATAGCTTTAATTTTTGATTGTTTATTGAGATAGTCGAAGTATTTGCCACGCGATTGCGCCACATATTGAAGAACTGAAAATAAGTTCCATCATCTCCAGCAGGTAATAAACCAATTTCTCTATATTTTTCAGCCAACCAAGCCGATGCTTTTAACTCATCGATTGTTCCAGCCGATCTTCCTTTAAAATGGGCATCTGCAAATTCAAATATATCGCGTTTTAAATCACTTTCTTTGATGCTTTGCAAGGCTGGTGGATTTTTTTGTGCTATAACATTAAATCCAATAATGACAGAAAAGAAAAAAATAAGCTTTTTCATGTAATAGATTTTTGATACAATGAACAAATCTAAGAATTTCTATCGGTTTTTTCAATTTTTAAAAACAAAAAACGCAGCCAAATTTGGACTGCGTTTTTATGATAGGCATCAAGCGTGAGGAATTAAGCAAACAACGACCTGACCCCTGATTCCTATAACTTCACAACCTTAATAGTAACGGGCATATTGCTCACATTAAATTGAGCAAAATAAATACCACTTCCTAAACTTTGTGTATTGAGAGAGAAAGTATTATTGCCAATGTAAGTTTTATAGTTCTGAGTTAAAACAACGCGACCTGCTAAATCAATAACCTGCAAAGCAACATCTCCGTTATCTATTTTTCCATCAATTGAAATAGTAAGTGTATTATTGAAAGGATTTGGATTAACGCTCACTTTAGTATTTGCATTGACTTCTACTGTTGGCGTATTCCGTATACCATTTGCAAACCACGAACCAAACTGAGCGGTGCTACTTTGAACTATAATTGGATTGCCGTTAGGCTCCAATCGAGAAGCAGTAACAGGTATATTTATTAAACGCAATTGATTTGAATTATCGTAGTTATTAGCTAAAATGTTATTATCGTTTTTAGAGAAGTTAGGATAAGATAGCGTATTATTAGTGAATATACCTGTATTTGTTTGCGTAACATCACCTGTTTGAATATTAGCACTAACAACTGAATACGTTGGATTGGTGCTGTAGTTTTTAGCATCATCAAGCGCTAAAATATATGGCGAGTTTTTAGCAAAAGTTGGATTACCGATACTTTCATCTACATCTAATTGAGTGAATAGTTTAAATATTTTGCCTGTACCAAAAGCTTTTGATTTGTTCGACCAAACATTAATCAAACCCACATCCCAATAATCTTGACCCGTAGAACTTCCAGTAATGTTTTCTTTATTGTAAGCATCATAGACGAGGAATTCACCTAATGGGTCAAATTCTAAAGCATCCGAATATTGTACATAATTATTTGAAATAGAACCCGAGGCAGTTGTAGGATTTGACAAGCCAAAAACTTTTTGTGTATTGCTTACAAAATCAACGATATAAAGGAGTGTATCGCCTTTATTACCAGCAAATCTATTTCCATCGCGTGAAATAACTGCATTATGCCACGCTCCCGAAGTCGTCAATGCTTGTTGTGCTGCTACTTTGCCTGTTTTCCAATCAATATTTATATATTGAACGTTTTTATCGCTCGATACAAAAATAATATCCGTTCCGCCATCGCTGATACTGGGTTTTGATTGTATAACACTTGAGCTAATTTGTGTGCTCGCTCCACCTGCTGCTGGGCGAATAAAAATACCCGTTTTATTAGCACCTACGTAAAGTAAATATTCAGCACCAGTATTTGTAGGCAAATCTTTTTGGTAAGCAGAACCATCTGATGAACCACCGGTACCAATACCGACTGCGGTGAAAGCGTTTTGAGCAGCGGTTAAAACAGCTGCATTGCCGGCATATAAATCTTTAACCGACGCTTCAATTGCCGCGCGCATATCTTTAAAATTGGAAGACTTAACCAAGTATTTAGTTATTGCCCGATAATAAACTTGTTCTGCAATCACTTTACCGACATTAGCATCGCTGGCAAATTTGTAATAAGCAAAATTTGGAACGCCACTATTAATGTGGACGCCGCCATTATCCTGTGAGCCCAAATACATTTCACTCACTATAGCAGGTTGGTATCCACCTTGTCCAACTTTAGAACCACCATTATGAGGGTTTGATAAATCGCGTAAAAAACCTGTATTGAACGTATTTTTATCTTTAATCACCGTTTCACCAATCGTCCAGTTGTCGCGGTCAATGAGGCTACCAAATACGTCGGCATACGATTCATTCAATGCGCCAGACTCATCCTGGTATTCTAAATTCGCTGTATTTTGAATGACCCCATGCGAAATTTCATGACCTGCAACATCTAAACCTTCTGCTAACGGATAAAAATATTTATTTCCATTGCCATAATACATGGCTTCGCCATTCCAATAAGCGTTATCCATGCCCACACCTTGATCAGTAACATTGATGAAAGAATTGATATTACCACCTTTACCATTGATAGAATTTCTTCCAAAAGTATTCAGGTAATATAAATAAGTAACACCAGCATTGTACTGAGCAGAAACAGATGTTGGACTCCAGTTGCTATTGTTATTTGATGTTACATAACTTGCTGGACCATCATCGGTGTTTTTATTGTCAATGGTTTGAATAACACCCACAGGTTTATCTGGAAAAGTAGATTGTGAAGGTTTAAACATACCTGTTCTCGAAGCATCAATCATGAAATAAGTGCCACCTGATAAATAGGTATTAATCGTTCTTGTTACCCCTAATAAATCTTTTGCACCAATACTAACTGCACCATCAAGTGGAGGGAAAAATGAAGAGTTATAAGTTAAAAGTGAAGAGTTTACATTTTCTGAATTAAACTTTTCACTTTTAATTTTTAACTCTTCGCTTATTAGAGTGCAACTCGTCTCAATCTGATTTAAGATTTTACCTGTCTGCGCATCTATAAAATAATCAAATCTGTGAACAGCTGAACTATAAGCTACAACGTGCCAAGTCAATTTTTCAGCTTCGAAATTATTTTTAACATGATAAACGACTAATTCAGATTTAAAAGCAGAACCTCCAATTTGTTTTAAAACATCATCAGAAAGTGGCTTATAGATGCTTTTGCTTTTGAAATCGGCAATGATAATATTTTCAGCATCACTTGAACTCAGTGATGGCGTAATATTATCTATTTGAGGTGTTGGAAAATAAGCACCATTCATGGCAGTAATTTTCCCACTTTTTGAGTGTAGAATGATTTGACCTCCATAGACTGGTAAATTTTTATAGGTTTGTTGCATTTTGTAATGCTCAAAACCTAATTCATCGGCATCAGTATTAAAAATTTTGAATTCCGAAGGGTCAGCTATTTTCATGCTTTGTTGTAAAACTGAAATATACTCGTAACATTTTTGCGTAGGTGTTGCATTAGTTGCACTACTTGTATTAAGGCTGCCAGTAACAAAGCGTGGTAAACCATTTTGCTCTAATACAACTTTTAATCCCTGTGCTTGTAAATTTCTATCAAAATTTAAACTTTGAAAGTTGTTAAGCGGAGAAGTTTGAGTGTTTAAATCATTGCTCGTTTCGGTAGGCGTTAATTTTATTGGCAATTGAATTTTTTCGTTTGAGTCACTTTTGCTTTTTGTAATTGCTTTAGCTTTATCTTGAAAAGTTTGGGCTGAAACAATATTTAGTGCCAGTAGATTCAGTAAAAGGAAAAAGAGGTTTTTAATCTTCATGTTTAATGTTTTTTAAATAAAAGTTAAAAATGAGTAGTTAGCACTGAATAGGAAAATTTTTAACAATTCGCTATCCGATTTTAACTAAAGTTTAATATCCTAAAAGTTTCATCATAGATTCTGCATCTTGCTCATCCGCTTCCAACCAATCAACAAAATTACCGTTTTCATCAACATCAACTAAAACGCGTTTCGGAGAAGGTAATAAACAATGTTTAATGCCACCGTAACCACTCAAAGCATCTTGATAAGCACCTGTATTAAAAAAACCAACTGAAAGTGGTTCCTCACTTTTTGAAAATTTTGGCATATACACCATGTTCAAATGCGCTTCTGAGTTATAATAATCGGCATTGTCGCAACTCAATCCACCTATATTAACGCGCGTGTATTCTTTATTCCAATGGTTAATGGGCAACAAAATATACCGTTCATTAATCGCCCAAGAATCGGGAATAGTTGTTATCAATGAATTATCAACCATATACCATAACTCAGAGTCGTTTTGTTGT
>JAYWBA010000174.1:0-31562 GCA_043781915.1 Saprospiraceae bacterium | reverse complement strand
AACCTCTGGAGAGGAATATAGCAGCAATTTTATTAAATAAAACAAAACGTTAGATAAAAACTGTGATAAAAAATTTGGTTTTTATCACAGTTCATCTGTGGTAGATTACTCAACAAGGAAAGCCACATTTTTCTCATAAAACATAACCCCAACTCTATCAATATGCGCTTTTAAATCTTCATTGTCGATGGTATTATAATCGAGAACATCAACAAAATACGGAATGGGGAGTTCTTCATTGAGGTGTGCGCTCACATTCAAAGCGAGTGTCGGCGAAGTATTTTTTCCTTTCAAAGCCAAATCTATATCACTGCCCCGTTTATAATTGCCTTTTGCGCGACTGCCGAACAAAATAACCGTTTCAATCTCTGCATTTTTGATGAATGCTTCAATGATGAGATTGTATGATTTTTCTGAAATGCCAAATGTGTTCATACTTCTTTTTTTAGAATGGCGTAAACATCTTCTAATTCAAAAATAAAAGAATCGACGATGAGCGAAAAAGCCAAAGCAGCATTTCTTTTATTATATGTATGGCTCATTAAGTTCCGTTTTTGGAGCATAATCTAACCAAATGTCGCCGTCGCGAATAATATTGTAGGTGAAACCCTCTCGAATTACATCTCTAGGAAATTGAGCAATCACTTCGCGTTCTTCCAGATAATCTTTAATTGTTTTCCAACCCAATTCAAATGTAAACTCGTAATATTGAATAACGCCAGCTTTTTCTAAATCGGAATGTTGTTTTTGAACAATAGATTCTTTTAAATTTTGAAGCGCGTCTTCAAAATTTTTGAACCTTTGTTTCCAACGAATATCGGGATTACTCATTAAAATAATTTAATTAAAGACAAAATTACTCTTTTTTTAAGAAATTATAAAGAGGAATATCATTTAGACTTTTATAAAAATCTTTCTGTTTTGTGAAAATATCATTTTGTAAAACACATTCTGATTCAGGAATTTCCTTTGAATGGATGTCTGTAATTTTATCTAAAACTAAAGTTTTAGTGCTACCATTAATCTCCCAAACTATTTTTCGCATGACATCTTTTGTATCATCACCTTTGCAACTCGCGTCAAGAATTTTTTCGATAGTTTCAATTTCTATGACTTTGCCTTCCTCAAAATAATAAACGATGCCATAAGAACTATCTTCTCCTGTTTCAAACTCGGAATATCTTTTCCATTCTTTACTGGTTTTATTTATCAAAACAGTCAAATATTTTGCATAGGATCCATAATCCTTACTTGAATCATAATCTATGAATTTTCCTTCATTATAATAAAATTTTTTTAGCTCGTAATAAATATTCGCTTTCTGCGAAACCCCTCGTGCAATCGAATCCGCATCAAGTATTGTTTTTTCAAAATTACTTACTTCTTTGAGTTTTGGAGTCGGTTTTTTAGTTGAGCAATTTTGAAAAATGAACAAGAGAACAAAATAAAAGATTAGTTTTTTCATCTTAGCAGTTATAGATTGGGTTTAGGACAGTTTAAAAATATATATTTGGGATACTCTTAAGTTTTAAATTCAATGTTACAAAATTAAACATTTTTCCTAAAAGTAGCGAAAAACATTTGTAACTTTGGTTTCCGTTTGTTTAATTTTTAAAAATCAAACTATGAAATACCTATTGCAATCAAATTTTTTTTTGTTCCTCTTTTATTTTTTTACCCCACAACTCGCTGCACAAACAAATAAAATTACACCTGTTATTGCAGCTAAAATTCAAGCCCGAGTTGACTCGGCAGTGCAGTCTTTCAAAAAAAACTATAAAGTCCACGACGGCGATAATCTTGGAGATAAAGAGTTTGCGCTTGATACATTTAAAATTGAACGCGCATCGGAATATGCTTTCGATTACGATTATTCAACTGTGGGTATGAATGCCATTGTAAATAAAGCAACTGATAGTTACGACGCTCTTCTGAATAAATATTACAAAAAACTTTTAGCCCGTTTACAAGAGGGTGATAAACAGACACTCATCAACGCTCAACGTGCATGGCTGAAGTTAAAAGAGGTTGACATTAATTTAATTGGAACAATAAGTAAACCAAAATATAGTGGAGGAGGAAGTATTCAATCGAACATAAATACAGCCACTATTAATGAAATGGTTAAACATCGTGCTGTGACTATGTTTGGTTATTATGCACGCACAATAGAGCAGTGAGCTTTGAGCAATGAGCTATAAGCTTCTCGCGTTTATTTTGAAACTGAGATGTGAAGACTTTTTTGAAAATTGATGAATGAGTACTCTTAAAAATTTCGTTATTGTAATTTTAGCTGCGGGTCAATCGAAAAGATTAGGTCATCCAAAACAATTGGTGGTTTATAATGGCAAAACTTTATTGAATCGCGCTATTGATTCAGCGGTTGGAACAAAAATTGAAAATATTTTTGTTGTTTTAGGTGCTCATTTTGAAGAAATAAGAGAATCTATAACAAATACAAATGTTTCAATCTTAAAAAATCGCCACTTTGAAGAAGGTATGTCTTCGTCAATTCGCTGCGGTTTGAAAGAAATTATTGAAAAATCGCCACAAGTTGAATCAGTTATTTTTTTGGTGTGTGATCAACCTTTTGTCAATTCTGACTTGCTTTTAAATTTAATGTCTGAATTTAAAAAATCTGGCAAACCCATTGTAGCATCACAATACGAAAATATTTTAGGTACACCTGCGCTGTTTCATAAATCATTTTTTGATGAACTTTTGAAACTCGAAGGCGATGTTGGTGCGGGTAAAATAATTAAACAGAATCTTGATTCAGTCGCTTCTGTAAACTTCGAAGAAGGAATAGTTGATATAGATACTTTGGAAGATTATAAATTTTTATCGTAATTAATTCAACTGATATGCAATTCCCATTTTATCAATCGCTTGCACAAATTCGTCGTTGACATTGACTTTTTTAGTTTTTGAAAGCAGTTCTAAAGTTTGGCGATTGACAGGATCAATAATTTGAGCTTTAAAAGTGTGTTTGCCTGAATTTTTGGCACATAAATCTTCCAAAGTTAAAATCATAACTTCTGAAATATCGGTAAGCGGAATGGTGAGCGTGATACTTTGCGTGCGCTCGCTCGCAATTGATTCTAATAATCGGACTTCGCGTATTTTTAATTCTGCTTCATTCAAATACGTACTCATGCGCATTTCACCATCAATGAAAACAGAATAACCCGGCGTGAGCAGCGCACTAAAGCGCGCATAATCTTCATTAAAAAGTTTAAACTCGTAACTGCCTGTGTAATCTTGAATGGTAAATATTCCCCAAGGAATACCTTTTTTGTTAACACGGGTTGTTAAATCGGCTACAAAAGCAGCAATTAAAACTTTTTTACCCGTGCTACTCGCTATTTTATCCAGCGTTGTATTGGCATAATTCATTTGCAATTTATAATCATCGAGCGGATGCCCCGATAGATAAATCCCAATACATTCTTTCTCGTAATTGAGTTTTTGAATCAAACTCCATTCACTCGATTGTGGCACTTTGGGTTTTTGATAACTGCCCGAAGGCGTTTCACCAAAAAGCGAAGTTGCAGCCGAATCAATTTGTTGCTGATAACTCGCGCCATGTTTGAGCAGATGTTCTATAAAACTCTCATATTTTTCGGACGGCGTAAAAAACGTAGCGCGCGGAATATCGAACGAATCGAAGGCACCTGCTTTAACCAAACTTTCCATCACGCGTTTATTCACGGCGCGCAAGTTTAGGCGCTGAATAAAATCGAATATATCTTCGTAAGGTCCTTTATTTTTTCGCTCGTGACTAATTTCGTTCACCACGTTTTCACCTACGCCTTTAATGGCAGAGAGCGCAAATCTGACTTCACCTTTTTTATTAACCGCAAATTTCACATCGCTTTCGTTCACATCAGGACCTTTAACAGCCAAATTCATATTTTTACATTCTTCCATAAACATGGTGATTTTATCCATGTTCGAAATATTGTTTGAAAGCACCGCCGCCATGTATTCCGATGGATAGTTGGCTTTTAAATAGGCAGTTTGATATGCCACGATGGCATAACAAGTCGAGTGCGATTTATTAAATGCGTACTGAGCAAATGCTTCCCAATCGCGCCAAATTTTTTCGCAAGCATCAACGGTGTGACCATTTTTTTCGCAACCAGCCAAGAATTGCGTTTTCATTTTATTCAAAACAGCAATTTGCTTTTTTCCCATCGCTTTTCGCAAAACGTCGGCATCACCTTTACTAAAATTGGCGAGTTTCTGACTTAAAAGCATCACCTGTTCTTGATAGACAGTTATACCGTAGGTTTCAGAAAGAAATTCTTCCATCGCAGGCAAATCGTATGAAACTTGTTGTTTGCCGTTTTTACGCGCAATAAAATCGGGAATGTATTGTATCGGACCAGGACGATAAAGTGCATTCATCGCTATCAAATCTTCAATGCGGTCGGGTTTGAGTTCTTTCAGATATTTTTGCATACCCGCACTTTCAAACTGAAACGTTCCGTTTGTTTCACCGCGTTGATAAAGTTCGTAGGTTTTTTTATCGTTGAGCGCAATATTATCGATATCGATATCAATGCCGTAATTCTCTTTAATAAGCACTAAAGCATCGCGAATGATGGTGAGTGTTTTTAAGCCCAGAAAATCCATCTTAATAACACCCGCATCTTCAATCGAGTTGCCTTCAAATTGCGTGATGAGAAGTTCAACATCTTTATTGGCATAAACGGGGATAATATCTGTTAAATCGCTCGGCGCAATAATTATTCCTGCTGCATGAATGCCCGTTCCACGTACAGAACCTTCGAGACGCATCGCTTCTTGCAAAACAGTAGCACGCAAATCATTTTTCAAAGCTAGAATATCGCGCAATGCTTGAGCATTGTCCAATTCTTCGCTCGAATAATTCTCTTTTTCTGACAGCGAACCTTCACCTGTGAACGGCGCTGTTAAAATACGATTTAAATTCGCGCCAGGTCTATCTGACACCAATTTAGCGAGGGCATTTGAATCGTTCAAAGGTAAATCCATCACACGCGCCACGTCTTTAATCGACATTTTAGCTGCCATCGTGCCGTATGTTACAATGTGCGCGACTTGTTGCTTACCATATTTATTTACCACATAATCAATCACTTTTTGGCGACCTTCGTCGTCAAAATCTGTATCGATATCGGGCATCGATTTCCTATCAGGATTTAAAAATCTTTCGAATAGTAAATTATACTTTATCGGGTCAATATTCGTGATGCCGATGCAATACGCTACTGCCGAACCTGCTGCAGAACCGCGACCTGGACCAATTAAAACACCAATTTCTTTTCCTGCTTTAATAAAATCGGCAACAATTAAGAAGTAACCTGCGAATCCCATTGTTTTAACTGTAAACAATTCGAAATCGAGACGCTCTTGTACTTCTTGCGTTATTTCTTTGTAGCGTTGTTTTGCACCTTCATAAGTGATGTGGCGCAAATAATCGTCTTGATTTGAAAATTCAGTTGGAATAACAAAATTCGGAAGGAGTATATCTTTTTTGAGCGAATAGTTATCACATTTGCCGACAATCTCGTTTGTATTATCGAGTGCCTGCGGTAAATCTTTAAAAGTTTGCGACATCTCTGCCGTTGTTTTAAAGAAAAATTCATCATTCGGGAAGGCGAAACGGGTGTTCTTTTTTATCGTGTCATCGTCCGAAAAATCTTCGTTTTTCGGAGTCGCTTGTTTTTCGCCTGTGTTCAAACACAACAAAATATCGTGGGCATTCGCATCGTCGCGTTCAACATAATGTGAATCGTTCGAGGCGATAACTTTGACGTTATACTCAACAGCAAAGCGCAACAAAACTTCGTTAACTTTATCTTGATCGGGAATTCTGTGGCGTTGCAGTTCGATATAATAATCGTCACCAAAAATATTGAGCCACCATTCAAACTCTTTGCGCGCTGCTGCTTCACCGTGTTTCAAAATCATTTGTGGCACTGATGCACCAATACAACAGGTAGTAGCTATCAAATTTTCGTGATACTTCTCGACCAATTCTTTATCTATACGCGGATATTTGGAATATAAGCCTTCCATAAAACCAAACGAACATAGCTTAGTCAAGTTTTTATAACCTTCCGCGTTTTTTGCTAAGAACAATTGGTGTCGGCGATTATCTTTTTTCTCTTTAGTGAATGTGCGCGTATGTCTATCATCCACCAAATAAAACTCACAACCTACAATCGGCTTCACTTTATTCCCTTGTTTAGCTGCTTCTGCCACAAATTCAAAAACGCCAAACATATTTCCATGGTCGGTAATTGCCATAGCAGGCATATTATCGGCAGCTGCTTTTTTAAATAGTTTCGAAATACTCGCCGCGCCATCGAGGAGCGAATATTGTGTGTGGCAGTGTAAGTGAGAGAAGACCATGAACGAGCTTTGAGCAATGAGCTTTGAGCAATGAGCTTTTTAGTGCTTTATGTTCAAAATAAATATTAATTTCTGGAAACACAAAAATACATGTTAAACAGATTGTTTTAAAATTTATTTTTCAACAACTACATTAAATAATTCGCAATCGAAATAACCTCAGCGAATACACCAGCAGCTGTAACTTCGGCTCCGGCACCTGGTCCGCGAACCACGAGTGGTCGAGCCGAATAACGCTCAGTGTTAAACACAATCATGTTATCAGAGCCGCTGAGCAAATAAAATGGGTGCGTACTTTCAAAAAATTGTAAACCGACGCTACATTTGCCGTTTTCGATGCTTGCCACATACCGCAATTTTTTTTCTTCAGCGTTTGCTTTTTGTATTAAATCGCTAAAAAAAGTATCGTTTTGTGTCAAAGCTGTGAAAAATTCTGGAACTGTAGGTGCATCGAGGCACGATTGCGGTAAAAAGTTTTCGACTTGAATATCACTCATTTCAAACGCAAATCCACATTCACGCGCTAAAATGAGGAGCTTTCTGCGTACATCCGAACCATTTAAATCGAGACGTGGATCGGGTTCAGTGAAACCGAGATCACCTGCTTGTTTAACAACATCGCTAAATTTTTTAGAACTATCGAAATTATTAAAAATAAATGAGAGCGACCCTGAAAGTACGCCTTCAATTTTTATAATTCTATCGCCTGAATTGAGCAAATCTTTGAGTGTATTGATGACGGGTAAACCTGCACCGACATTGGTTTCATACAAAAACTTAACCCCGTTTTTCGAAGCTGTCTTACGCAACGTTTTGTATTGCGCTAAACTGCCTGTATTTGCAATTTTATTGGGTGTTACAATTGAAATGCTTTGGGCTAAAATTTCATTGTAATGTTGTGCGACTTCTGTACTGGCAGTGCAATCTATAAAAACGGCATTCGAAGCATTGGTTTCGAACATGGTTTTAATAAATTTATCGGGCGTAGAGGCTTCACCTTCAGCAAGAAGTGTTTTTACATTTTTTGTGAAGTCAATTCCATTGGTATTGAAAACAGATTTGCGACTGTTTGCAACACCCACCAATTTTAATTCTATAGCACGCTCCGTTTTTAAGAAATGGGCTTGCTGCGCCATTTGTTTTAAAAGTTCAGCACCAATTAGACCAACGCCTACTAAAAAAACATTGAGTGTAATCGTATCAGAAAGGAAAAAGGCTTCGTGCAACGCGTTTAATGCTTTAGTTTCATCTGTGCGCGGTACAATCACCGAAATATTTAACTCCGAACTACCCTGCGCAATGGCAACGCAGTTAATCCCATTTTTACCAAGCGCATCGAATAAAGTTCCCGCAATGCCTGGGCGGAAACGCATGTTTTCACCTACAATAGCGATTGTTGCTAAATTTTCTTCAATGAATAAAGCATTCACCGCATTGTTTTTCATTTCATTCGCGAAAGCTTTTTCAACAGCGCGTTTTGCGCGTGTGGTATCGGTGGGTTGAACGGCAAAACTGATACTCGATTCAGAACTACCTTGAGTGATTAAAATAATATTGACTGAATCATTCGCTAAAGCGCTGAATAAACGACCTGCAATACCTGGCACGCCAAACAATCCTGAACCTGAAAGCGTGAGCAAAGAAATATTTCCGATGGATGAAATGCCTTGAATGGCATGTTCTGTCACATTTCTTTCTGTTGAAATGTATGTTCCAACAAAATCGGGATTGAATGTATTTTTAATGTACAGCGGGATTTGTTTCTTCAAAGCTGGCACAAGCGTCGGTGGATAAATCACTTTAGCACCAAAATGACTCATTTCCATTGCTTCGGCATACGTCATTGTTGGAATGGTAAATGCCTTTTTCACTTTGCGAGGATCAGCAGTTAAAACGCCGTCCACATCCGTCCAAATTTCAATCACAGAAGCATTTAAACCCGCAGCGAGAATGGCAGCTGTATAATCAGAACCGCCACGACCAAGCGTAGTTGTTAAACCAAAATCGTTATTTTTTCCAGATTTAGAAACTGAACCAATAAAACCCGTAACTATTTGCACTGCATCAGAATGTGTTGCATAATATTCTGCAATGAGTTGTTCTGTTTCTTCAAAATCAACTTTTGCCGAACCAAAACTTCTATCAGTTTTGATGATGTATCGCGCGTCTAAGTATTCGGCTTTAATGCCATTTTGTACGAGCGTGTGCGCAACAATTTTATTCGAAAAGCGCTCGCCAAAACTAACAACATAGTCGAGTGTTCGCGCTGAAACTTCTCTAATCAGGTAAATGCCTTTCAATACATTGAGCAAATCTTCGTTGTTTTGGTCGATATATTTCAATAGCGTTTTTAAATTCTCGCCCGAAGTTAAAATATTTGCCGATTCGATATGGCGCTCTTTAAGCTTTTCAAACTCGACTAAATAATTTAAATCGCCGTGTTCTGCTTTTTTGGCTACATCAATTAAGCTATCCGTTACGCCGCCAAAAGCCGAAAATACGACAGTGAACGCTTCATCACTTGCTGTATAGCGTTTCAATATTTCAACAATTCCTTTTATTCTTTCTGGCTTTGCGACAGATGAGCCGCCAAATTTTAAAACTTTCATAATTTAGTTGATAGTTGTTAGTTGATAGTTATTAGTTTAAGGTTGATAGGTTTAATGAAGTCGCAAACTAACAACTAACAACTATCAACTAAGCTCTGTCAACTAAATCGCGTTGGCGATAAATCTGTAAACAATTTTTTCTTCTGAATATAATACGCCCAAATAATTGAGCCGTGATACATGCCTGTTTTATTATACGGCGCTATTCTGTTTTTGTCAATCAATTCAGAATCGCACTTTTTTTGTGCTTTTATTTTCGAAAACTGGCTTATAAATGCAAAATGCGCACTAAAAATGGCTTTAACGTGTCCCCATTTAAAAGCACTCAGAAATTTTAAAGCTGCTACATAATCTAAAAGCAAACGTACTAAAATGAGAAATAGGATAGAAGCGCTTGTATTATTTTTATACAATGTGAATAAACTATTTCTAAAATTGAGGTATGTCTTTTTTGGATTCAAATAATCGAGCGTGCCACCACCCACATGCTTTACGCGACTCAAAGGATGCACCATAATTTTATACCCTGCACGTTTAAAACGCCAGCACAAATCAATTTCTTCCATGTGCGCCCAAAAGTTTGCATCGAAACCACCAAATGCGTGCCATAAATCGGCACGAACAACCATAGCTGCGCCTGTAGCCCAAAAAATTTCCTTAACGCTTTCGTACTGCTTTTTATCTCTTTCGATAGTGTCGAAAATTCGTCCACGCGCGAACGGATAGCCGAGGAAATCGATAAAACCGCCTGAAGCGCCCGCATATTCAAACGCTTTTCGTTTATCGAAATTAATAACTTTGGGTTGAATGGCGGCAATAGTCGAATCACTTTCGAATAAATTAACGATATGTGTCAACCAACTCGGAGAAGGTTTTACATCCGAATTTATGATAGCGTAATAATCGAAGCCAGTTTGATTCAGTTTGCTATGCACTTTTAGTCGTTCGTCATCAAGCGCAATGTTATAACCCTTAGCAAATCCGTGATTGGTTTTTAAATCAATGAGTTTAATTTTATCTAACCCATTAGCAGCGGGCACACCTTCTAAATTTACTTTTCGAAGTGCTTCAAAACTATTATCTGAAGAACCATTATCTGCTACAAAAATTTCAATATTTCTGTACTCCGATTCACACACCGATGGTAGATATTCTTCCAAAAAATGAGGTGTATTGTAATTTAAAATCACAACAGCGACGCGTGCATTTTTCTTGCTTTCTTCGGTTGTTAAAAAATCGCGACTCATCACTTCATCGTCTGCAAGTTGGACAACTAATTGTTCTAAGCTTGTAAAAGGTTTATCAGGTCGTAAAAAAGCGACAATTTCTATGCGGATATTTTCGCCATAAATATTTTGGTTAAAATCAAAAATATTAACTTCCAGAGTGATATTGTTGTGCTCTTTCAAAACAGGTCTATCACCGCGATACAGCATGCCGCGATACCGCAAATCTTTAACCCAAACATAGACGGCGTAGATTCCGAAAGGTGGAATAATTTTATGTTTTTCGGTGATTTCGATATTAGCTGTTGGAAAGCCAATTTCACGTCCAATTTTTTGACCTTCTACCACAATGCCACTCATGGTAAAATGATAGCCCAAAAGTTTATTAGCAGTGACAATATCAGCTTTTTCGATCGAACTTCTTATTTTAGAGGATGATATGTCGATACTCTGAACAACGTGTTTTTCTATTTCGACGACGGTATAATTGTATTTTTGCGAATTATTTTTTAAAAAATTTATATCACCCAGACGGTGCGCGCCAAAACGATGATCATAGCCAATAACTATAAATGCCGGATCGAAATAACGAATCAAAAAATCTTTTAAATAAGTTTCAGCACTTTGTTCAGAAAAAAATTTAGTAAACGGCACCACAACGACATTATCAATTCCATGCGATTCAATCAGTCGAATTTTTTCATCTAAAGAAGTGATGAGTTTGGGCGTTTCATTGTCGTTTTGAGCTAAAACAAATCGAGGATGTGGCTCGAAAGTAATAACAATAGTCGGGTAATTGTGCCTAACAGCCAATTCAGTTAGTTGAAATAATATTTTCTGATGACCCGTATGTACACCGTCGAACGAACCAATAGTAATAACACTTCGTTCGAAATGAGGTAAATTTTCTAATGACCTATAAACATTCATATAGCTGTTCGTTGACAGTTGCTAGTTGTTCGCTGTTCTTTTTGATACGAAACAATTAATAACAACATCCAATTTTTTTCAAAAAGTTCTTAATTTGGGAATGCAAAATTAATGGCAAAAGTGAATCTTTAAAGAAAAATGCAAACTTAATACTTCTTTAATTTACCTGACGTTAAATCAACACATCATTTTTCGTAACATTGCGTAAAATATAAGCTTTGAGCCATGAGCTTTGAGCTTTGAGCCATGAGCTTTTCTCATTAGCTCAAAGCTCAAAGCTCATGGCTCAAAGCTCAAAGCTAAACTTAATGGGTACTGAAATATCTCCAGGAAAAAAAACACCAACAATACCGTTAGTGCAGCGCGATATTAGTTGGCTCTCATTTAATTATCGCGTTTTACAAGAGGCGAAAGATAAAACCGTGCCCCTCATTGAGCGCATTCGATTTTTAGCTATCTATTCATCTAATCTCGACGAATTTTACCGAGTGCGGGTAGCTCAACACCGTAATTTAATTCGAGTAAATAAAAAAACAAAGCGCGAGCTTTCTTATGACCCTAAAAAACTTTTGCGCGATATTTACAAAATTGTAAACAAACAATTATTAGAATTTAGTGAAATTTTCTTCGAGCAAATAATTCCCGAGCTGCGCGAAAATAATATTTACTTATTGCGTCGTTTAGATATGAGCGACGATCAAAAGAAATTCGTTGAAGATTATTTTAAGGAAAATTTGCTACCTTATGTGCAGCCCGTAATTTTAATTAAAGATAA
Organism: Saprospiraceae bacterium; assembly: GCA_043781915.1. Lineage (GTDB taxonomy): Bacteria > Bacteroidota > Bacteroidia > Chitinophagales > Saprospiraceae > JAAFJT01. The sequence continues at coordinate 19,620 of JAYWBA010000174.1, read as the reverse complement.
AATTCGCGTTTTTCTGAACAATCGCGAATTGTATCTGGCTATGATCTTACAACCCAAAGAACGTCTTACAACTAAAACGGAATACGCGATTATAAAAATTCCATCCGATTATTTGCCTCGATTCATTGAATTACCGTCGCGCGCAGGGCGGCATGATGTAATTATGATTGACGATTTGGTGCGCCAATCTGCGGCATGGTTGTTTCCAGGTTATGATATTGTCGATACCTATTCTATAAAACTTTCGCGCGATGCAGAATTATACATCGATGATGAATTTTCGGGTAATATTATTGAAAAAGTACGCGAAAGTCTTCAAAAACGAAACGTCGGACCTGCTTCTCGGTTTATTTACGATAGAGCAATGCCAAAAACGCTATTAGAGTTTTTAACAGATACTTTTGAACTTGAACCGATTGACTTATTGCCTGAAGGTCGTTACCACAATAATTCTGATTTTGCCAATTTCCCTGATTTTGGTATCGATGCGCTCAGAAACAAATCGCTGCCACCTATTAAGTACGAACCCTTTGAAAATCAACCAGAAGAAATTTTAAAAAAAATTAAGGAGCGCGACCACTTATTGTATTTCCCGTTTCAAAGTTACGAGTCGGTGATACATTTTTTCGACGAAGCAGCTAAGGATCCGTCTGTAACACACATTAAAATTGTTCAATACCGTGTTGCTCAAAACAGTCGTATCATGCGTGCATTAATAGAAGCGGTGAAACAAGGTAAACAAGTCACTGTTTTTATTGAGGTGAAAGCACGTTTCGACGAGCAGGCAAATTTGCAATGGTACGAGCGGCTCATGAAGGCAGGTGTGAATGTGCGCTATTCCATGCCAGGTATTAAAGTGCATGCAAAATTAGCTTTAGTTATTCGTCGCGAAAACAAAAAAGATGTTCAATATGCTTATTTGAGCACAGGTAATTTCAACGAAAGCACTGCTAGATTTTATACTGATTGGGGATTATTTACGGCTGATACCCGTCTTACGAATGAAGTAACACGTGTTTTTAAATATCTTGAAACAGCTAACAAAACTAATATTAAACCCTTCGAAAATTTATTAGTCGGTCAATTTAATTTAAGAGATGGGTTTTTAGATAAAATTGACGAACAAATTGCTCGCGCCAAAGCAGGTAAATCAGCAAGGATAGTATTAAAAGTAAATAGTTTGGAAGATGGACAAATGATTGCTCGATTATACAAAGCCTCGAATGCAGGTGTGAAAGTGCGCATTATTGTGCGTGGTATTTGTTGCCTTGTGACACACCTGAGGGACTATTCTGAAAATATTAAAGCGGTGAGTATTGTAGATCGTTTTTTAGAACATGCCAGAGTTTTCATTTTTGAAACCGATACAACACCAGACATCTATTTATCTTCGGCAGATTGGATGGAGCGCAATCTCTCATTCCGCGTTGAAACGGCGTTTCCTATTTTTGATGAAACCCTTAAACGCCTTGTGCTTGATGTCATCGACATTCAATTAAAAGATAACACTAAAGCGCGTGTTGTTCACCCCACTCAAAATAACTATAAAAAATCGAACAGCGAATTAGCGCACCGTTCCCAGGTTGAAACTTATTTTTATTTTAAGAATCAGTGAATTAATTTTTAGCTTCTTTTTCAAATTGAGCAATAAGCTTTTCAATTTCAATGATGGATAAATCGGTAAAATCAGCAATTTGATGTTTCGTGTAACCCTTTTTCCAGGCTGTACGCACGACTTCGATTTTACCTTCGATTTTACCTTTAGCAGTAAGCCCCTGTGCCATTGTCATAATTTTATTTTTTTTGTGCCACTTCTGGCAGTGTATCTAAAATGGGTTCAATATCTTCAAATATTAATGCAGAATTATTCAACAAATATAAGAGTAATTGAGTTAACTGTTCACTTAAGTTTTCATTTTCAAGAGCAAACTTAACAATTTTATCTAAATTTTGTCTAAGAAATTCTGGATTGTCAATGTGCTTAAAAATTAAAAATAGACTTTTGAGTGCTGTGGTATCGCTTAAGTCAAAAAGAATTTCATCTGCGATTCTATTCACGTTTACAAAAATACATTGAAAATCAGGTACAAATATTTTAAGTAGGGGATTCTTATACTTGAAGTAGGAGTATAACGATTTATAGTTCGTTTTCTCGTCGCCATGATAAACTATAATTGGAATAATATGCGTTAGCGGTTTTTTGTTTTTTAGATTTTTTTCCCAATTACCAGTTAAGTATTTTAAAATCTGCAAAGGCACAATACCCATTGTATCGTACTTGTGTTCAAAAAGCAGTGCTAAAAGTGCTGACTCATTCTGAATAGTTGCTTCAAATAGGGAATCTGAAGATCGTTGCCCTAAAGACTTATCAAAATATGTGTCACTGATAGCTTTGATCGTGTCCTTATCAATGAGTGCTGCCAATTCGGGCGAAAGAAAGTGGTCTATAAATTCTTTAACAGCATTTAAATCGTGCAAAACTGATTTAAATGCAGAATCATGTGTGTAGCGAGTAGTGTCTGTCATAGTAGTTTTACGAAGTTTTGTTGGTTCATGCGACAAAAATAAAAATAAATTTTGAAAACCACATACATCAAACAATTAATTTGTTTAGTTTTGAACCTCCTGAATTAAAGCATTGATTTTAGAAAACCAATTTATAATCTTGAAGTAAGTTAAATCTAAATGCGGTTCCCTTTTACGATACTTTCTCTGTGTTTTTATTGTGTTTCGTGCGCACAATTTCAAACACCAACATCATTTCGGACTGCCAACGAATATGTTCCTAAAAATTTTAGCCCCTTCCGATATGGAACAAATATGGGTGTTTATCCACCTCACACCGATTTTGATTTAGCCAATATTGCCGCTAAAGCAGGCGCTGATGCGATGCGACCGGCGCTTTTTGAATCTTTTTTAGAGCAATGGGGTTACGATATTCGCTTAGATGCCTTTAAGCATTACGAAAAGCTGGGAATGACTGAAAATGTTTTATTTCTCGGGTATCCTTCGCAGGCACACAAAGATAAAACCGTTTTTTGCGGCACGGACACTTCAACGCTTTTTGCCAATTTATACGAGCCTGTTTGGAAAAACAGCGATTCAGGTGTTGTGATCAACGAGAAAAATTACTTTGCCAATTATGTTTATAAAGTAGCAACACGCTATAAAAACCAAGTGCGATTTTACGAAATTTGGAACGAACCCGATTATTCTTACACTATGAAAACAGAATTGCCTGCTGGTACGCCTGGTTCGTGGTGGACAACAAACCCTGACCCTTGTGAATATGGATTACATGCACCCGTCCAAAGTTATATTCGGATGTTGCGTATTAGTTACGAAATAATTAAGAGTGTTGATCCTGACGGTTTGATTTGTGTTGGTGGGATAGGTTATCCGAGTTTTTTAGATGTTTTATTGCGTCAAACTGATAATCCGAAAGATGGTAGCATCACAAAAGAATATCCGAATCGCGGTGGCGCTTATTTCGATGTGTTGAGTTATCACTCTTATCCGCATATCGATAATTCGGTGCGCGCTTGGAGCGATAAAATTGGTGGATTTGAGTATTTTCGGCATTCCGATAAAGCTGTTGAGGGTGTCATTAAACGCAAACTCAATTTTGAAACCGTCCTCAATAATTACGGGTTTAACGATGTTAAACTTCCTAAAAAACATTTTATCATTACTGAATGTAATATCCCTGCTATCGCTAAAGGTGAGTATATGGGTGGATTAGAAGTGCAACGCAATTTTATAATTAAGGCTTTGCTGCGATGCCAGCAAGAAGGCATTTTGCAATTTCATGTGTATAGTCTGAGTGAACTTAAAAATGATAAAGATGCGTATAGCGAATTCGATAAAATGGGCCTGTACAAACCGATTTATTATACGCCAACCGATAAAACGCTGTTCACTTTGGCTGGTTTAGGTTATCAAACGACTGCTATGATTTTAAAAGGATTTAATTACGATTCGACAGAAACCAAGAAATTAAATTTGGGTAAATGGGCAGGTGTATCTGGAGTAGCTTTTAAACAACCCAAAACACAAGAAGTCATTTACGTACTTTGGGCAACAACAAGCATTGATCAATCGGAAACTGCACAAGCAGAATTTAGTTTTGATGATAAAGTTCACCTAAAATCGTTTAAACGCTACGATTGGGATTTTGCCCAAACTTTAGAATCGCAAACAGTGGATAGTAAATTCATAAAGCTTACAGCTGTTCCGCAATTTTTTAGCACGGATGTTTCGGAAATAGTACCCATCAAAAACCAAGATTTAATTCGTGTGTATCCCAATCCGACCGATTCAGAAGTAGTAATAAATTATAAAATTGATGTTGAATCGGTTGTTAGTCTCAATATTTTTGACTCTCATCAGAAAACTATTATTTCTTTAATTCAAAATCAGCTCACGCAAGTTGGTACGCATGAATGGCGGTACAATATGAAAAAATTGCCCTTAGGTGTGTATTTTGCGCAACTTATAATTAATAAAAAAGTGTATTCACGGAAAATTATTAAGCATTAAGGGGTTATAAATTCGCTACTTTTAAAAACCACAATAACCAAATTTTACCAGATTATATTCAAAACAACAAAAGTGTTTTATTTATAGACGCTGATTTGAAATAAAAAACCTTTATTTTCGCTCTCTTTCTAAATTTTACGTACATATTAGTTGAGTTATGTCGTTATCATTTAAATTGAGAAAATCAATTAACTATGTTACGTAAAATACTCATCGGTCTAAGCATTTTTTTAGTTACAATTGTTGGCGCAGCTGTAGCTGTTCCATTCTTTTTCAAAGATAAAATTGTAGCTGCTGTAAAAACAGGCATTAACGATGCCATCGAAGCCAAAGTAAATTTTGGCGAAATCCATCTTTCTGCTTTTAAGCATTTTCCACAAATTACCGTTGGTTTAGATAGTTTGCACGTTTCAGGCAAAGGCGATTTCACCGATGTCACGCTTTTTTATGCGGATAACCTCGATGTATCGTTTGGTTTATGGGATATCATCAACGGAAATTATTCAATCACGAGTGTGCATGCGCTCAATCCGTTTTTGAATATTCAAGTTTTAAGTAATGGTGCCGCTAATTATACCGTCACAAAGCCCACAGCAATAAAATCGACAACGCCTTCTACTTTGAAAATAAAACTGCAAGATTACAGTTTTACGAATGGCGAAATGATTGTCGATTATAAACCCGCAACTTACCAAATGCACGTAAAAGGAATGAACCATTCTGGTAGTGGCGATATGACGCTTGATAATTTTGAACTCAAAACTAAAACACATGCCGATAGTTTGACTGTTGTTTATGGCGGTACAACTTATTTAAAAGATATTAAAACCGAGATCACAACAGGTATCAATGTCGATTTATTGGCTTCAAAATACACGCTTAAAAATGCGAATGCGACATTGAACGATTTAGCTCTCGTGCTGGATGGTTGGGTATCGAATAAAAATAAGCAGATTGTAATAGATGGCAATTTTAAAGCACCTTCGAATAAATTCAAAGATTTACTCAGTATTTTGCCAAGTGCTTACACGAAAGATTACAGCGATGTTAAAGCAACAGGTAGTTTTAGTCTTTCCGGATTTGTCAAGGGAGATTATGATGGTATTCATAAAAAATATCCTGCTTTCGATATTACGACACAAATTAATGATGCTGCAGTACAATATCCGAAATTGCCCAAATCTTTGCACGATATTAATTCTCTGATTCAATTATCCTCTAAAACGGGTGAACCCAATGACGTTGTCATTAATATTCCGCGCTTTCACTTCATTACCGATAATTCCCCTTTCGATATGCGCTGCATTGTGAAAACACCCGTGAGTGATCCCGATGTTGATTTTGCAGCGAAAGGAAAACTAAATCTCGATGAAATTGTGCAAGCTTTCCCATTGCCATCTGTTAAAAAATTAAAAGGTTTGCTCGATGCTGACGTGACGCTTAAAACTTTGGAATCGAGTATTACCAAAAAAGAATACAGCAAAGTAGATATGCACGGCATTGTTGCACTTTCCCATTTTACAACACAATATGCGGCTTATCCTGAAGTCAATATTTCCGATTTACACGCCAATTTCACGCCTAATGCCGTAAACGTTGCCGATTGTGCCATGACATTGGGTAAATCGGATTTTAAATTCAATGGTGCGATTGATAATATTTTGGCTTATTTTGGTTCTGAAAAAACAATGACGGGTAAATTTAACGTAACGTCGAATAATTTTGATGCTAACGAATGGTTAAAAGAAACGGCACCGGCAGAAGCAGCATCAAAAAAAACGGTTGCAGTAAGTTCAACACAAGTGGCAGATAAAGGCAAACCTTTTGATAGATTTAATTTTGCTTTCAACACACAATGCAATAATTTAGCTTATAGTAATTATCAAATTACTAACAGCACTTTTAATGGAAACGTTACACCCAATCGTTTCGATATTACTAATTTGAAGACGAAAATTGGTGAATCGGATATTGCAGCAAATGGCACTATCAGGGGTTTGTTCGATTGGCTCTACGATAATAAATTATTGACAGGTACACTCAATGTAACGTCCAATTTTTTCGATTTGAATCCGTACATGACACCAAAAACGGCGACTTCAAAAGCAATGATTGTAAAATCGGGAGAAGCACAAAATATAACATCCCAACATCCAATACTCATTCCGAAAAATATACAACTCGACATCAATGCTAAAATGAATCGCGTTTTATATACCAACATGGATATGAAAAGTTTGACGGGCAAAATTGCCGTCCAAAATCAAGAAGCGAAATTAGTCAATACGAGTGCAGGCATTTTAGGCGGACAAATTGCACTTGATGGCTCGTATAACACCCGCGACGAGAAAAAACCATTGTTCAATATGGCGTTGGATTTAAAAAACATGGATTTTCAGCAATCGTTCAATCAGTTCAATACCATGAAATTTTTGATGCCGATTGGTCAATATTTAAACGGCAGGTTCAATACGCATCTCAATATGAGTGGCGATTTAACCAAAGATTTAATGCCCAACATGGCTACTTTAAATGCTGATGGTGTTATACAAACGCTCAAAGCGTTGATTGTTGGTCTAAAACCTCTTGAAGAGGTGGGGAAATTATTAAATATCGCAGATTTAAAATCATTCCAAATAGTTGATACAAAAAACTTTATTGAAGTAAAAAACGGAGCTGTAGTTGTAAAAGAATTTGACCAAAACATAAAAGACATTGGTTTGAAAATTGCAGGCACGCACAGTTTTACAAACGATATGAACTACACCATTAAAGCGCACGTTCCGCGTAAGCGCCTAGAAGGCAATGCTGTTGGCGCTGCTGCTGGCAATGTTTTTAATAATGTGGTGAAAGAGGCATCGAAATATGGTGTCAATATTCAAAACAGTGCTTTTGTGAATGTACTTTTCACTTTAACGGGTTCAATGCTTCAACCCAAAGTGAGTATGAAATTTTTAAACGGCGATGGGACAGCCGATATTCAAGATGCCGCCAAGGCGCAAGTAGGTGCTGTTATAGAAAAAGCGAAAGATTCTGCTCTAACGGTTATAAATCAGAAAGTTGATGAAGCCAAAGAACGCGCTAAAGTAGAGGCTCAACGCGCTATTGACTCTATTACACGTTCTGCGAATGCTAAAATGGAGGAAGCCAAAAATAAAGCTGGAGATGCTATTTCAAAGCAAGTAGGTGATAAAATTGGAAATGACGCCAAAAACAAAATCGATAGCGTGCTTTCAAAAGCGGGTGTTGACCAAAAAACAAAAGAACAACTTGATAAAATGAAAGGTAAATTGGATGATTTTAATCCGTTTAAGAAGAAAACACCACCCAAAGATGGCGGCGGGAAATAATATCGGAGTAGAATTAACGATTGTATTTTCAATGCCAAGGGTTAATTGACTATCACTCTCTTAAATTGATAAGGTTTTTATCCACTTATCTTTTTCTTTTTTCATGCTACAAGATATAAAAACAATACAAATAAAAAAAGCCCCAATTTCTCTAAAAAAAAAGAAAAATTAGGGCTTTTGATACAGCCTCTTGTTTTTTGCTTTTTGCCTTTTATTTCTTAATTGGAAGTGCATTAACTCTGCGACCTGCCAAATAACCCAAACGTAAGCCTTCATCGGCATCCATGCGCCAGTGTACACCGAGATACAAACGAGAAACGGCGTTTTCAACAGCCATATCGTAGAATGAATTGAATGAGCGCGGTTTGCTGCCCGTAAAATCAGTCCTATTTTCGTGGCATCTATCCGTTAGAGAATAATCTGCACCAAAAACACCCACCAATGCTTCAGCCGCAGCAGCACCAAAAGTCGCGTGACCACTCGGATAAGCTGGAAATGATGGCGTAGATTTTAAAAAACCTGTGCTCGTATTTCCAAGAATTGTGTAATTGGGGTCGATGAATTTATTGATGTAAGTGAGCGGGCGTTCAATATTGTAATAAAATTTTGAGTTCCAACAAGCCACTGAAGCATCGTTTAATGCCAAACCAACTTTTAGCGCAGCAAGCACACCTGTTTCTAAATTAGATTTTTCTTGAACCAAAACTTGGCTTGTAATAGCAATCCAACGGCTTGGCGGACTAAAAGTAAAACCAAGTACATCATCACTCCAAAACTCGGCAATCCACTGACCTTCTGTTGTTTGTGGTTTAGTGAGTGAATACATTTCTAAGCCTTGTGCGTAATAAGCAGAAGTTTTATCTTCGGAATATGTAATCGGTGGCTTAGCTAATTTGTCGGCATCTTGAATGGCAAATACACGTGCTTTACCCCAATACGGATACATGGCGCGCTCATTACCCGGAGGTGTTGGTGCCCATTTGCCAACTCCGGTTGGTGGTGTATACGTCGTAGGTCTTGGATTTAAATATTGATCGTGACCATACGTGTCGGTTGCAGAAAAATCCCAAACGGCATTTGCCACAGCCGTTCCAAAATCTTTTGAACGCTTGAAAACATCAGAAGCCAATTTATTAGAAGTTTGAACATCTAAACTGCTCTGTAATGAGGTTATTTTTAATATATCAGTAGCTTGAACGTTGGCAAAGAATTTTTTGAACAATGTACCATAAACAGCATTGACTACAGTTGGGTAATCGTAGGCTTTTCCACTTTCTACCGATGGAATACTTAAACCAGCATATCGTGCAGCTAAAGACTGATATTCAGGCATACCTGAAACAGACGCTTCATAAGCCGCCAAACCCACATAGCCGAGCATACGCGCAGCAGGGCAAGGACGATAAACTGCTGCGTAGCGCTCAACTTCTAAAAAAAGATTTTGCCATTGAACGACAACGTCGCTCGAACTTTCTTTAGTGAGGGTAGTTGTGGTAGTCACAACAACGGATGTAATAGGAGAGTCATTTTTACATTGTGTAAAAAACATCACCCCAACAAGGCAAAGCAAAAAAGCTTTGTAATTGAATAGAGAAGATCTCATGGAATTGATTTAATGAAATAAAAAAAATTGTTCTTGCAAATAACTATAATGAAAATAGACACAAAACTCGTGCCTTAATTTTTTAACTCGGATGAGTTGATATATCGGTAGTTGGAATAAAAGGCAAAACTATCACAAAAAGAGAAGAAGAACAATTTTTTTTTTATCGTTTAACAAATATTATCCTTTTAGGGTAGGTTGTTATCTCGATAATTTCCATCGTTTATGTGTCCATAACCAGTCGCTCGGCGCGTTTCTTATGTCGCGTTCTAATAATTCTGCATAACGTTCAGTTACAAAGTTTTCGGTTTCGTTGTTGGCGTTTTCGGTTATAAGTTCTAAACTCAGCTCGTACCATCCGCGTTTGATGCGTTTAGTGCTGAGAAAAAAAACTGGTAAACTGTATTTTAAAGCATAAAATTGAGCACCGTGCAAAAATACCGTTTCAATGCCGAAAAAATTTACCCAGATAGAGTTTATTGAGGTTGGACTTTGATCGCTTACTAAAACAAATGCTACATCATTCCCTTGAGCTAAATTGTTAGTAAAATGATTGGGTGTGTTTTTAATATCGGCTAAAATGAGTCGCGTTGAACTCCGCTTTTTTAGCACAAACGCCTCCATCAATTTATTTGAAAGCGGTTTATAAAAAGCTACTATCCGCTCTTTAAAAAATAATGTATAACTGTAAGTTGCCCATTCCCAATTACCACAATGCGTGGCAATATGAAGGGTTGGTATGTTTTTTTTAGAATAAGGTTCAATTATTTCAGGGTTTGTAAAAATGTAACGTTCTCGCGGTTTATCCCAATTTAGTGTCATTCCTTTCAGACTTTCTAAAAAAATATCCGCTAAATTTTGGTAAGAACCTTTTAAAATTGCCGTGATTTCAGTGGCATTTTTTTCAGGAAATGCTTTTTCTAAATTCGATTTTATAACGTTTAGCCTGTATTTTACAACCACGCGCAAAAGCCACGCCACACCATCCGATATTTTGTATAGAACTGGAAATGGAATGACATAGAATATGGCTAATAACAATCGAAAAAAAATAAAACCAATTACTTGCATGATTAATTGATAGTTGATGCAGCTAACGTAGAAAATTTCCCGCAGAAATCGCAGAAATTCAACACAGAAATTCGCAGAAAAGAGATAATTCTCACACATGTGGGAGTTTTCGCTGAAATTTCTGCGATTTTTGTGGAAAAATGATAGCGACAAAAATAAAAAGGCTGTTAATTATAACAGCCTTATTCGAAGTGTTTTTATAAAATAAATTATTTCTTTGTCACCATTACTTCAGTACGGCGATTAGCCAATCTACCTGCTTCAGTCGTATTATCACCTACAGGTTTGGTAGAACCAAAACCTTCAGGTAAAATACGTGCATCGGCTACGCCTTTAGAAATAAGATATTTTTCAACGGCTGAAGCGCGCTCTTTCGAAAGTTTTAAATTCGATGCTGCATCGCCCACATTATCTGTATGCCCGTCAACGCTAATTCCCACTTTAGGGAATGCCATCATGATTTTAGCCAAATCATCGAGTTGACCTTTAGAATCTTCAGAAATAGTTGCAGAACCCGTTGCAAAATTCAAATGATCGAAAGCAATGCCTTTTGTTGGGTCTAAAGTATTATCAGTTACTTCGTCGTATAATTTATCCAAAAAAGTACCTGCTTCAACTTCGATATTACCATTCGGTAATTTCAACATTTTCTTAACTTTTTCAACTACCTTTGGCGCTTCCATTTTAGGTGCTTCTACAGGAGCAGTCACCACCGGTACGTCTGGCTTAGAATTGCACGATTTGAAAAAGTAAAATGCTATCAATGCAGCCAAACCAAGCAACAACCAAGGCAAAATTTTGCTAAAATTAAAACTCGATGCCTCTTGAACAACTTGTTGCTCAACTGCTTTAACTCTGTCCATCACTGGTGTTGGATTTAAGTTTAAGTTCGAAAGACCTAAAACATTTGCCATGCCTGCTGGCAAAGCCGATGCAATATTCGGAACTTGGCTGCTCAACAAACTCATGATTGATGCCACAGATGAACCACCACCCAATTGTTTGCCAATTGAACCCATAATTAGAGGTGCGGCAAGACTCATTAAAGAGGATGCTGAACTACTTTTAATGCCTGCGTGTGAAGCTAAAAAATCGGTAATGCCGCCTGCTTTGTTTCCAAAAAGAGAACTCACAATGCCACTTCCTGCGCTCAATAAACCTTGAGTAGCAGAACCGCCGCCCAAAAGCGAACCAACTGAATCTAAAATGCTACCATCGTGTTGACCACCACTAAACATTTTCATTAATTCTTCTGCTCCACTGATGCTTGTGCCTTGGTTAGCAACACCCCCCAACACTGCTGGTAAAGCGGCTCCTAATGCTTTACTTGTTGCAGCCGGACTTTCACCTAACAGCGAAGCAGCTTTTTCAGCAACGCTTCCCATTATTTGCTGCTTGACTATATCTAATAAGTTAATTCCCATTGTAATTACGTTTTAGTTTTAAAATTTAAGTAAAATAATTGCTCAAACATAACATTTATGTTGAATATTTTCTAAGATAGCCCCAAATAATTTACGAAAAATTAATATTTCATGCGAGTATGCCTTTAGAAACTTGTTTTTTTTGCCAAAATGTAGCGAGTGTGAAACCTGTAATTAAATCCCAGATACCATACCATGCGGCTATTAGCGCCATGCCGCCGAGACCATTAAAAAAATTAAAAATGATGATGAGTGCAATGGTAACGTTGTGAATACCTGTCTCAAAAGCCAAAGCGCGTGCGTCACTTTCCGTTAGCTTGTTGAGTTTGGCAAAAAAATAACCCGTTGCCAACATGACTACATTTAAAACAGCCACGATGCCGAACACATACTGCAAATAATTCTTGATATTTTCGAAATTGGAAGCCACGCCACCAATAATGAGCGAAAAGAAAAGCAATTGCGATATGATTTTAAAAGGCTTTATTAATTTTTGAACAAATGCCGATTTTAAACTACCGATAAACATACCCAAACATAACGGCACAATAATCAACCAAAAAATGATGGAAAAAACATCGCCAAAATTGAGTACTACTACGCCTGGCATATTTTTATCGATGTGCGTTACTTGTGCACCTAAGAGTAAATACAGTGGCAGAGTGAGCATGCTCGCTAAAACGGAAATAGTAGTGGTTGTCACCGAGAGCGCTGTATTGCCTTTTGCTAAATGCGTACAAAAGATAGAATTATTTCCACCTGGGCAAGCGCTGATGGCAATCATACCAAGACCGACTGATGGCGCGGGTTGAAAAATAAAAACCAATAATAATGTCAATAGCGGCGCAATAATTAATTGTGAAATCAAACCAATAATCACAGCTTTAGGTTGTTGTGCTAGGGTTTTGAAATTATCGAATTTAATTTCTAAAGCAATGCTGAACATCAATAAAGCCAAACACGCATTGAGCACATACAAATTGTTTGTGCTGAAATGGATGTGAATAGAATCTACGGTTGGGTTCATAATTTGTGATTTTTGATTGGGATTTAAGGTGGGACAAATATAATGCGAAAATCGTACAGATACCATAAATACCACCTATTTCATGTGTGGTATTTGTTAGTCACGGGTAAAACCCGTGGTATTTTGCGCCACCCAAAAAATATTTTTTCTTGTTTATTGCTATTTTTGTTAAGAAAAGCACGACATTTACACTATAACATAAAAATCGAAAATCATGAAATCAAAATTATTAATTGGTTTAGCCTTTTTAGGTTTTATTTCTTTAACAAGTTGTAAAAAAATTTGCCAAATCTTTTGCGCGGATTGTAATGATACTACCCAATGTAATCCACCACCAGATAAAAAATCTTATTTAGATTCTCAGGTTGTGGCTTATAACCCCAGCCCAGTTTTAATTCATTTTTTGGACAGCGTTGGGTATAAAAAAAAGGATAGTTGCAACTGTACCGAAAAAATTGAACTTTGGGCTGGTAATAAAAGTGCTGAAGAAATTATTGGTTTAGTGGGAAATAAATGTCCAACCTGTAATGATGGTACCGGTGATTTGTCAGCAGTGGATGGCATTGGTTTTAATTTTAAATTAGATTTTGGAAGAGATTCTATAATAAGAACAAGGGTTCCTGCTTCGAGAGGTGATACTCCAATTTTAAAAAGTAGACCAGTAATTCCAAATATTAAAATGAAGAATGGGTATCCGGGTCAGAGTACTTTTTTGGATATTGGTATTATTGATTCTGGTGAGGGTGGAGATGTGGATGTTAACGAGTTAAGAGGAAATCTTTGGATAAATCCCAATTCAGTAGAGTGTTTGATGAATAGTTATACTAACGGAATTGATGTAACCACACATAATATAGTAAATCCGATTGATGTACTCGGACATGGAAATACTGTGAATTGTATTGCATTAGGCTATCCTGGTGATATGCCACTTACTAATGTTCGTGTTTTAAACGCAAAAATTCTAAATACCCTAGATTCTGGCTCGCTTTTCAAAGCGCTTTGCGGGAGTTTCTTTGCTTTAGAGCACGGTGCTCAAATTTTAAATATGAGTTGGGGATTTAGAGGCACGAAAACTCAAATGCCGAAAATGATGATTCCTTTTTTCAAAAAATCTTTAGAAAAAGGCGTCCTTATTGTTGCTGCGGCTGGTAATAATTCTAGTAATATTGATTCTTTGGCTTTTTGGCCCGCTTCTTTTAATTCGTTATATCCTAATATTATAACTGTAGGTGGATTAAATGAAAATCAAAATGCGCTGTGGATAGGATCAAACTTTGGAAATAGTGTTGATATTTATGCTAAAGCTGAAAATGTACATTCTGTTTCCTTAAATGGCAATTTACAAGTTATAGGCAAGGGGACTTCATTTGCTGCACCTCGTGTAGCACACGAATTAGCCAAAATTATAACTTTACACCGAGACTATGATATCTACCAAGTCAAAGACGAATTACTTAATAATAGAACAAGTAATTTGCCTTCAACTGCATATAAAAAACTTAATTCATCATATTAGCGTAAAAATAATTAAAACCCACGTAAAGTTATCTTAACTTTACGTGGGTTTTTAATTAAACTAAATGGCATCTATTAAAATAACGTTTTTATTTTTAATGACTATCTATTACTTAGATAGCTGTAATTTGATTGATACAAATAGGCTTCAACCAAATATCCAAATTACAAAAGACTCAATTCTGTCAATATTAATAAAAGGGCGTGAATTAAAAAGAAATGGGGAATATTATAAAGCTAGAGAAACTGTTAAAAAAATAATTGACCCTGCAATAAAACTTTTAGGCGAAAAAGACACAACTGTCTTAAGAGCATATCATAATATCGGTACTTATTTTGCTCTTGATTCCGAACTTGATTCAGCAATTATATATTTGAATAAAGTTGAAAAATTACAACCAAGACCTATTGTAGAGTGGATTCAATCACACAATGATTGTCGCTTAGGCTTTGTTTTTCTTCAACTCGAAGAATTCGAAATTGCTTTAAATTATTATAAACAAGGTCAATTAAGGGCCAGAAATAGCCCAAAATCAGAAATGAATTTTGCAGAATCGGCGTTTTATCAATCTGTTTGTCTAAGGGCAATTAAAAATAATTCCACAGCAATTATTGTTATTGATACTGCTTTGAATTATTTGAACAGCAAAAAAGTTCTATCTTTTCAAGACTCAGTTTATCTAGGTGAGCTTCTTACTCAAAAAGCTTTAATCTTAAAAGAAAATAAATTCTTTGATGCATCTATTTTAGAATTTAAAAAATCAATGCTTTTTCAAAAAGATAGCAAATCAAACTTGCTAGAAACTCTAACGGATATTGCTGATGTAGAATTATTACAAAATAATTCAGTACAAGCCCAAAAAATAATATCTAAAATTGAACGAGAATATTCCAAACTGTTAAGTCAAGAGAGAGATTTTAATAGCTCAACCCCATATTTCTACAAAACCAAAGCCGACATCGAAAAAGCTATAAAAAACTACCCTCTTGCTTTAAAAAACTACAATTTAGCCCTCAATGCTTTGCAATATAGTAGAGACAGCGCTGAGAATAACACAACTGGTTTTAAAACACGCGACAATACCGATTCCGATCTCTATCTCGAAATTCAAAACACGAAAGCGGATGTGTATAAAACTTTGTATGCCAACTCAGGAAATGTGCTATATGCAGCAACTGCCAATGCTGTTTACGATACACTCTCATTCAATGCTAAACGTATTCGTTTGCGCTATCTTTCGGAAAACGCAAAAATTGCGCTCAGCACAAAACTCAAACCTATTTACCAAAGTGCAATGAGTTTTAATTTGCGGCTGTTTGAAAATACAAAAGACAGCAGTTATTTGCGGCGCGCCTTCGATTTTTGCGAGCAAACTAAAGCGATGTCTGTATTCGAATCGGTGCAAATAAATAATTTAAAACTCAACGCTGAAACGGCAGCTTTGAAATCAGAACGAGATAAAGCGCGTATTTCGCGTACAGAACTTGAAAAACAATTAGCGAATAATAAACTCAGTGATGCAGAAAGCAAAAACCTGAACAATAAATGTTTGGCTTTGCGAAACACTGAAAAACTCCTCACAACACAAATCAATAATGCTATAAGCGACGATATTGAGAAAAATAAATTTAGCATTTCTGATATTCAGCACAAAATTCTGGGTAAAAACCAAGCGCTTGTTGAGTATGCTTTGAGCGACTCGCTACAAGTTGGGACGAGCAGTTTGCTAACAACTTTTGTTATTTCGCCTGAAAAAATATCGTATCGTCAAATTGCTATTAATTCAAACTTCTTGCACGATGTCGAGACGCAAATAGCAACATTCAATGACGAAAACAAATGGAATTCACCAGAATTTGCTCAGCGTGCTAATGGGTTGTACAATATTTTATTTAAACCTACCGAGAATATTTTACCAGAACGTCTCATAATTATTTCCGAGCCGCAATTCGATTTACTGCCCTTCGAAACGCTTTTATCGGATACAGCGCGCAGTTTTCAAGCAGGTATTAAAAAATCGGTTTTGTACAGGTACAGTCTAAGTTTCGCATATTCAGCGCAATTACTCGGTATGCAGTGGGCAATTCCAGTGCGAACTGCTACGAATATTACCGCTTTTGCACCTATTTTTCCGAAAGATGGATTAAAACCAAGTGCGCAATTGATTTCGCCTTCTTTGCAAAAAACTTTACCTTCACTCCGATATATTAATAACGAAAGAGAAATTGATAGCATTAAACACGGTGTTGTTCCGTTGATTCGCGAAAAAGCAACAAAAAATAATTTCATAACTGCATTTAATGGCGAAGCGATAGTTCATGCTTCAACACATGGCATTTTAAATAATGCGCGCTCGAACCTGAATTTCATTGCCTTCAGCCAAAATAGCGACACGCTTAATAAAGAAGAATTACTTTTTGTGGACGATTTGTATTCACAGCCACTTCCTACGCCGTTGTTTGTGCTGACAGCTTGTGAAACATCAGGTGGTTCTATCACGAGTGAAGGCAACATCAGTATTGCGCGCGGATTGGCGTACAGTGGTGTGAAAAGTTATGTCACAACGTTGCTTCCTGCGCGCGCTACCTTTAATGCTGAATTGTTCAAACGCTTTTACGAAAATATTCTCGATAAACACTTAGACAAAGATGTTGCGCTCAATCAGGCGAAAAGGGAATTTATCACATATTTTGGCAATTACGATCCTGCGATATGGTCGGGTTTTATTCTCGTGGGCGATGATAGACCGATTGCATTCCGTTCTACACCCAAAATTAATTTAGCGCTCATTGGTTTAGGTATTTTGCTATTGATAAGTTCAATTGGAATATATTTATCAGGCAGAAAGAGAAACAGAGTTAAAAAATGAAAGTCCACGAAGGGGGCAAATTTGAATAGTCCTGCGTGGAAACGCGGGGTAAATAATGATTGATAATTCGACCCCGAAGTGGGTCGTACCAAATGCGTAATCACATTCAACCGCAAAGCGGTTGAATGTGATTACGCATTTTCCCTGCGTTGCCACGCGAGATTATTCAAATTAAAGCCCTTCGGACTTTTGTAGTGGCGAAAAACATTTAAAGATTTATTTTGTTCATCCTTTAATCTGAAAATAGGATTTAACTTTGCGCCCGAAATAAAATAGACATTTGATGCAGAATTCCGTTTTTAACACCGACATTATCATTATTGGTGCAGGCCCCGTTGGATTATTCACCGTTTTTGAAGCTGGATTATTGAAATTGCGCTGTCATCTCATTGATGCACTGCCACAAATTGGAGGACAACTCTCAGAAATTTATCCTAAAAAACCGATTTACGATATTCCGGGTTATCCATCCATTTTAGCAGGTGAATTAGTTGATAATTTAATGGAACAGATAAAACCATTTCATCCAAAATTTACTTTGGGTGAACGTGCCGAAAGTATTTCAACTTTAGAAAACAGCCATTTTCAATTAACAACGCATAGAAAAACAGTTATTGAAGCGCCGGTAATTTTTATTGCTGGTGGTCTCGGAAGTTTTGAGCCGCGCAAACCGCCGATTGAAAACATTACGCAATATGAAGAATGTGGTGTAGAATACATGGTGCGCGATCCAGAATTATACAGGAATAAAAATATCGTTATCGCAGGTGGTGGAGATTCGGCGCTTGATTGGACAATTTTTCTCGCTGATGTGGCTAAACACATCACGCTCATTCACCGTCGGACAGAATTTCGTGGTGCATTGGATAGTGTTGAAAAAGTATTGCATTTAAATGCATCGAGTAAAATAAAATTGATAACTAATGCTGAAGTTGTAAAACTTCACGGCGAAAACCATCTCATTGCACTCGATGTTAAACACGATACAGAAGGAATAATTTCTGTTGAAGCTGATCATTTTATTCCATTGTTTGGTCTTTCACCTAAACTCGGACCGATAGGGGAGTGGGGATTGAATATTAACAAGGGCGCAATTGAAGTCAATACGTTTGATTATTCAACATCATCGCCGAATATCTTTGCTGTAGGTGATATAAATACCTACCCCGGAAAATTAAAACTTATTTTGTGTGGATTTCACGAAGCAACGCTTGCGGTGCAATCTGCTTTTAAAATTGTGCATCCCGATAAAAAATTATCGTTTAAATACACAACCGTTACAGGTATTGAAGGACTCGGTTGATTTTTTTTATTTTTTTAAATTTGAGCAGAAAATTATTTAAATGTAACAAAAAATAAATTTAGAAATTCTCAAAAAATAAAAATTAAACGCACAATTCAAAATAGAGTTAAATAATCATGGTAAAAATCTTTGTTTTATCCGTTAAACCTGCGTCATCCGTGGTTTCATTTTCTTTAAATTCGAAATGTAACCCTCTTAAAATAAAAAACCGTCATAAATCGGGATTGAAAAAATCCCGATTTAGACAGCACTACTCATAACCATTTAAATTATTTCTTGAAAGTGCGAACACTTTTTATTTCGATAACTTGATGCAAAGTTAACCGCAAAAAAGTTATGTTTAAATACCGAGTAAATTCTAATTTAAATAATTAAAAAAATAAACTATGTTTAATTATCCTTTTATGTTGAAAATTATCTAAAACGGATGGTCTCAACGGGTGTAATGCGCGTAATTAAGAAGGTTGGAAGCACAATGAAGAGCAAAATGATAAAGATAGCTAAAAAATTTATCTGAATTAGGTACGGAACATCAAAATAAATGGGCGCATAACTGAGATAGTAATCTGATTCGTTGAGCTTTATAAACTTAAAATAGTGTTGCAGCATCCCAAAGCCAATGCCGAGTAAATTGCCGAGCGTTATTCCAACCACAATTATGATAGCACCATAGAAGAAAAATATCTGCTGAATATTCGAATTTCGCGCTCCAAGCGATTTTAAAATGCCTACCATATTCGTGCGTTCCAAAATAAAAATCAGAATGGCTGTAATCATATTGATAATACAAATGGCGAGCATGAGGATTATGATGACGCGTTCGTTCACGTTTTGCAAATCGAGCCAATCAAAAATACCTGGTTGCTCTTCACGCACCGTTTGAGCAGATAATTCAGCAGGAATAATTTCATTGTA
>JAYWBA010000173.1:0-4492 GCA_043781915.1 Saprospiraceae bacterium | reverse complement strand
AAGGATTTTTGAGGTTTAATTTCCAAATTGACTGGGTTCAAGGTAGTCACTTATATAATCAAACAAAAGAATGGATGTATCGCGATGGAATTCACAGTGATTACACTATTCCTTTCACAATTGATGGTAATACGGGTGCGTGGTCAGCATTCTACCGGGGTGTTTATGCTGAACGTTCAAGAAATGGTACAAAAAGTTATTTCTATGAAGATGCGTCTTTCGTCCGTTTAAGAAATATCGAGGTTTCATTCGATTTAGCTAAATTCATTGATATTAAATGGACAAAACGACTTGAGCTTTCATTATCTGGCAGAAATCTAATTACATTGACTAAATACACCGGTTTGGATCCAGAAATTAGCTCGTCTAACAATATTGGCGGCGGTGGTTTCGGTGCTGGATTAAACTCTGCTTGGGACCGTGGTACTGACCACAACACCATGCCGAATTTAAAACAAATTTCGGTGGGTTTAAGAGTTGGTTTCTAATCAATTAATAATTAAGAATTAAGAATTAAGAATTTCTTTTTGAAATTCTTAATTCTTAAACTTGATTATTAATTATTAATTTTTAATTATTAATTAATAAAATTATCATGAAAAATATAAAGTTTTTATCTTTTTTGTTGGTATTGGTTTTTCTTACATCTTGTAAAGACCAGTTGGACGTAAAAAATCCGAATCAGCCAACATTAAATAGTTTAAATACCGAAAACGGTTTGCTCGCTTATGCATTAGGCGGTATTTACTACAACGGTTTTAAAAATACGGCAAATGCCGATGGTGTGCCAGGATATTTCTGGGCGGGTGCCATGGGTTTTCACTCTTCAATGGGTGATGAAGTAGGTGCTGAAGCAGCTAACTGGTATATGAACGAAGTAGGGTGTCCAGATTTTGTGACTTTAGATAATGGAACAAAGGTGGCAAATCCAAACAGTCC
Organism: Saprospiraceae bacterium; assembly: GCA_043781915.1. GTDB lineage: Bacteria > Bacteroidota > Bacteroidia > Chitinophagales > Saprospiraceae > JAAFJT01. Next base: position 3,553 of record JAYWBA010000173.1, on the reverse strand, counting down.
GGCTACTCAGTATGCTTTAATACGCGGCACTAACCAAAAATCGCAAGGTAGTAGTAATCCCTCTTTTCACGAGTGGCTTAATATGTATTCGTTAAACAATGCTTGTAATGCACTTCTTTCTCTTGTAGACAAAACTACTTTTGCATCAGGTAACGCAGACACTAAAAAGAACACGGTTAAAGCTTGGTGTTATTGGTGGAAAGGGTTCGCTTATTCGCGTATCGGATCAATTTACTATGCAGGTTTAATTAACAATGATGTAAATGCCTCTTCTAGTGTTTATGTTAGCAAAGAAGCACTTCTTACTGAAGCGAATGCTAATTTTGACAAAGCTTCTACTATTTTAAAAGGTTTAAGCGGTGATGCTGATTATCAGGCAATTTTAACGGCTATTATTCCAGATTTTGTTGCAAAAGGTAAAGGAGGCGTTTTTACACCCGCTGAATTTTTACGGAATATTAATACAATGAAAGCCCGCAATATTTTAGTTAATACACCAGTTGCTTCAATGACTGCTGCGCTATGGTCAAGTATTGCCACACTAACTGCTGATGGCATTAAATCTACTGATAAAGTATTTACAGGTAGAACAAACGCTAACGGTGATATTTGGGATCCAGCAAGTGGAACGGTTGTTTTAAAAACGTTTGGAACGCAAGCTGGTGCGAACACATACAAAATCAGTGAACGTTTAATGCAAGATTATAAAAAAGGTGATCTACGTTTAGCTCAAAATTTCGTTAAAGATACTTCTAAATCATCTCCTTGGATTGGTAACGGCGACCGTGGCAATGCTTTCAATACCCGTTGGTACACAAAAGATGGTGGTAACGGTATTGCTGGTACAATTGTTTACATTAATAAAGCTGTTCCAGGTGCTGCTGAATTCTATTTAGCTGGTACTTATGAAGAGAATGATTTAATGAAAGCGGAAGCTAAAATCTATACAGGCGATATTGAAGGTGGTTTGGCATTAATAGATGCTGTTCGCACTTCTCAAGGCGCGGGTTTAGCAGCGGTTGCTGGTACAAAATTGACATTAGATCAAGCTAAAGAAGAATTACGCCTTGAGCGTCGTTCAGGTTTAGCGTTTCGTACGCTTGCATTTTACGATGCGCGTCGTTGGGGTATAACTGATAAAGCAGGTCCTGGTCGCAAAGGCTGTGTTGTTATCGATAAAGCAGGTAATCTTAGCACAAACGCTACAATAAATTACAATTACTTAGATTATTGGGATGTTCCAGATAATGAGTTGGCTTTAAATCCTGCTGCTTCTGGTTCAGCACCGACAAGTAATCCGAAACAATAAATACAAGTGATAAGTGATAAAACTTACTTTTAAATATTCACTTTTAACTTTTAACTAAAAAAGCGGCTTCTCGAAAGAGTAGCCGCTTTTTTATGTAAGATAATTTATGTTACCCATGATGCTTTATTTATTCAATTGATAACAACGTTTGTTTAAAATAGAAACATCACAAATCTGTTTCAACCACATCAAATAAAAATTACAGAAAACCTAATTAAGCTCTATGATGGGCAATTTTAAAAATTTATTTTTTAAAAAGCTTTCAAATAATTTTAAATGTGACAAACGCAATGTTTTTAAAGCAAATTGAAAGATATTTGCGTCTTGAAATTTAATCAATATGATTTCACTTATTAGAATGATTCAATTTAGAAAATTAGTTTTTCAAAGAAATCACTTTAATCAACGGTCAAATCAAACAAATCAGTTTAATCAGTTAATCATAGTCAATGTTTGAAGCTATAACGGATTTTATAAATCGCAAAATATTGCGCACAGGTCGTTCGCGTTGGAATCATCAATTCGCAGAAGGACACTGGGATGGTTTGAAAAATGAGGAAGAGTTGGTTCGCCAAAAATTGGTGCTCGATCATTTCATAAAATATAAAAACGGTGGAACACTTTTAGAATTGGGTTGCGGACAAGGTTATTTGCCAGAATTGGTTTTCGAGAAAAAATATTTTTCCGATTATCTCGGTGTTGATATTTCAGACGTTGCTATAGCGGATGCCACCAAACGCGCAGGAGATAAAAATATTAAATTCGAGCAAGGCGACATGAATACTTGGACGACAACGCGCAAATTCGATGTAGTTTTGTTCAATGAAGCGATTAATTACGCCAAAAATTGTGAAGCTGTTTTATTGCATGCGCGCGAAAACTTTATGGCGCCTGATGGAATATGTATAATCAGTATGCACGAACACAAACGTAGTCCAGAAATTTGGGCAGCTGCGCGTAAATTATTTACAGCTTTAGATTCTGATATTATAACTGTTGGAATTCATTCGTGGCGCGTTGAGGTTTTGAAACCTTTAAACTAATTTAATTCTAACCACAAGGTTCACAAAGGAAATCACAAAGTTCACAAAGCGTTAATCATACTTTGTGAACTTTGTGATTTCCTTTATGAACCTTGTGGTTAGATTATCTACATATCCAGAACGCCATTTTCTTCTAAAACAACTTTTGTATTACCCAAATCTGAAATTTTATTTGTTAAAGTAGCATATTCTTCAACGCTCAAAACTTCGGGGCGTTTCATAAAATAATCATCGAGCAAAACATCTGGATTATTCGGAAAGAAAGGTTTTAATGTATTGCGCAACATTTTGCGGCGTTGCGAGAATGCTTGCTTCACAACCTTTCTAAAAAGTTTCATATCGCAATCGAGTGTATTGGTTTTTTTACGCGTTAAACGAATAACTGCAGATTGTACATTGGGGGGTGGGATAAAACAGCTTCTATCGACACCAAATAAATATTCGCCCTCGTAATGTGCTTGCACTAAAACACTAATCACTCCATAGACTTTTCCGCCAGGTTTAGCCACTACCCTTTCAGCGACTTCTTTTTGAAACATACCCACCATTTGAGTCACATAATCCAAGTTATCAATCATTCGAATCAGTATTTGAGATGAAATATTGTATGGAAAGTTACCGATGAGAAAAAAGGGGTCTCCGTCAAAAACTTGAGTCAGATCGAGCTTTAAAAAATCTTGAGCTATTATTCGTTCTTCATTAAAAGTTGGAAAACGTTTTTTAATCGCTTCAACCATATCATTATCTGCTTCAATAAGTTTTAAATTTTCGTATCTCTTAATTAAAAACTGTGTGAGCATACCCGTTCCAGGTCCAATTTCGAGTACAGGCGATGCGGAAGTTGTTAAAGATAAACTACCTGCAATCCGCTCCGCAATATCTGCTCTATGTAAAAAATGTTGCCCAAACGATTTTTTCGCTTTCATATTTTATTTTTTTTCCAAAACAACGCCACTTTCCACGAAATAATCCGTAAAGAAACAAACAATTTGAAACTACGCGCAACAAATGCAAAGAAGGTGATTAACTTTTGTGTAAAAAGCATATATTTGCACGTTTTTTTTAGATAAGAATATTAAACCACCGTAACGTCGATAATTTTGGATTTGCGTTACCCATATTTACAAATTTCAGTTCGATACGATGCAACAGAGTAAAGGAATAATTACGTTTTTTCTTGTCATGCTACTTATAGTATGCG
>JAYWBA010000172.1:0-12551 GCA_043781915.1 Saprospiraceae bacterium | reverse complement strand
GGTTTATACAGCTCTTTCGGAAAACCTGTATGATAGACCTACTATCATCTTATTTATAGTTCTTCAAAGCACGTGAGCTTCGAATTGCAGGACACACCGTGAACGAGCGAAATTTTTACGAAGAAGAAGTTGCAAAAGGCGCATGGCATTCGCGGGCATTAGAAAGTCAAATTCTTGCTTGCTTCGCTTAATTCTAAAATGCACTACCTCACCACCAATTCTATTCGCAAAACAATCGGCACTGCACCCAAATATGGTCCGCCCCAATCCGTTTCATCGCCATTTAAAATGCGTTCCGATTTAAAAGCGCCGTTTAAGTAATGTCCTTCTTCCACTTTAATGTATTGCCAAGCGCGACCTGCATTTTTACCCAGAGGTTTAAAACTCACACGACTCAATGTGCCCGTTACTATAAACGTATTATCATCGAGTTTAACGAACAGCGTTTTACCTTGTGGTTGCGCGTTGGGTAACGCTTTATTTCTGTTGCCATCGCCAAATTGCACAATGGCTTGCCACGCGCCTAAATCAATCGTTTGGTTAGCATGGTCTTCGCGCTCAAAAACCGATGTGATTTTCCCGTCAAAACTCCATTGTGCCAATTCGCGCATCATCGGCTCAGCCATTGCATATTCTTGAGAATAGGCTGCCAAACGTTCTGCAATGTCTGATTCTTTACCATATTTTCCATTCACGTCAATTCCAAATGGAGAGAAACCAATGCCGCCGTGTGATAAAACGTCGTAAAAATATTTAGCATTCTCGGGCTTGAAACTAAATTCGGGAACAAAAAGCGCATTATCAGGTCGGTCGTAAAGTTCAATCACTTTCAGAATTTTGTCATGCTCACTCAAATAAATATCAGGTGCGAGTAAATCGACGGCTGGAGCAGCGACTTTCCAAATCGGAATAACATTATCGGTCGGTCCGCCACTTTCGTAATTATTAGCAGTTGGATTAGTGAGTGGGTCGCGCAAAGCGCCATTTACATACAACGGCAACGGATATTCTGATTTACCTGCTGCGGCAACTTTTCCAATAAATTTTGCGATATAATACGCATTGAAATACTCATCCGCATTCGTGCCATATACTTCTTGCCAATTCCCTTTAGAAACAACGGGTAAGTTGAGCGCTTTAAATACTTCTGGTTTTAGAAGTTCGGAGGGTACAGGTTGTTCAAATATTTTTTGCGCGCGTGCAGAGTAATCGCGCACAGAGCCCCACGAACCTGGCTCATTTTCTACTTGCACCATAATGACGGTGTGCTGTTCGTCAGCACTTTTTAAATAGTGCATCACTGTAGCGAAAGCTTTCACATCGGCTTCCATTGCCGCTTCAACTGGTGCGGGCGAGTCGATAGGTTGACCGTTTTTACCAATTATATTCGGATATTTTTCGGCATCGCGTTTCATCCAATCCGGCATATAATGACTGCTACCGTTTTTCCACGTCGCAAACCACAGCAACACCAAATGCTTATTATGGCTACGCGCTTGTGTGAGCAATGTATCGACAAGAGAAAAATTAAACTCACCGCGCTTCGGCTCAATTTGTTCCCAATAAATCGGCACTTCAAGCGTATTGGCGTGCATCGTTTCTATTGATGTCCAAACATCGGGCAACATACTACTCCAACCACTCGAATTATGTGCTTGTCCTGCCAAAATTAAAAAAGGTTTGCCATCGACTAAAAACGCATGACGACCGTTTTTTTCAATTAATTTTGGTAGGAGGGAATTTTGAGCATTCGCAAATAAAGTACTAAAGATTAGAGATAAAAATAGAAAACGCGCGTAAAAGGTATTCATGTTTAGAAAAATTGAGTTTAAGCAAAGGTAAACTTATTTGGCAAATTCGGCTAATCATACGATAATGACGTAAAATCGTGTAGATAATTTAACCACTAAGTTCACAAAGAAAATCACAAAATTCACTAAGTTTGATATACACTTTGTGTACTTCGTGTAAAACTTTGTGTACTTCGTGGTTAAACTATCTTCCACTTTCGCAAGTTTAATCACAATTCATCTTCGATTTCTAAAATAATAATTACCGCATTATCCGAAAGTGCTTCAAATTCTACTTCTATAATATTTTTCAGCCACAAACCATCGAACGCGTGCAATAACCGATTATTGACTTCAAATGCGCCAGCAAGAATAAAAACGAAAACGCCATGATTCGCATTTTTTAAATCGTAAATAGTTTCTGCTCGACCATCAAAAATTCCAATACAACCAAAATTGGGTTCTAAACTAAAAATGGTGCGTAATTGATTACGCAGGTTAAAATCGATGTGTGTTGTAGCGTTTTTTTCGGAAAATGAAATAGAGGAATTGCGCAGCCAGATTTGTAAAAAACTAATTGTATCGTTTGGATAGGGGTTTAAAATGGTGTATTCAGAATTTTTTAAAAGCGAAAGGCATTGCAATTCACCCAACGAAACCAATCCGTTATAAGTTTTAGTTTTAAATTCTAAGCCACCAACAAAAGGAATGAGTATTACATCCGTGTTTGAATCGACAAGCATATCTATCGAATGTTTTGCCGAAAGCGTATCTTCGTTGATAAGTTGTAACGCTCCAATTGGTTCGCGATATGGGCTAAAATACGCACCACAATTAAAAGTATGGTAACTTGTATGTCCAATTTGCTTGGTGCAACCACGCTGATTATTCAGAAAAATTTTAGCTTCGAGTTGCGTACTCATACTACTTTAGTGAATTCATTTAACAATTGTTCAAAATTAATCGGTACAACGCCGGCATATTCGCACACAATGCCGCCTGCAAGATTGGCTAATTGCGCTAAAGTTGAGTCATTCATTTTAGCTGCGATACACAAAGCTACTACACTAATAACTGTATCGCCTGCACCACTCACATCGCTGATATTGCGCGGCGTAATAGGATAAATTTTTCCACCCGTTCCATTATTGAAATACAAACCTTTTTCAGAAAGTGTAATTAAAATTTGCTCCGCGTTGAGTTTTTCTTTTAAAATGAGGCTCGCAGCATTGAGTTCATCTAAAGTAGTACTCACTTTATGTTGTAGCGCATCGCTGATTTCTTTGAGATTGGGTTTGAAAAGTGTTACGTTTTTATACGACCAGAAATTCTTATTTTTTGGGTCAACAGTAACAGGGATATTTTTTTCGCGCGCACTGGCGATGGTTTTTTTAATGACGCGCGGTGTTAAAACGCCCTTGTTATAATCTTGAAGAATAACAACATCAATGTGCTTTTCAGCTAAAACAGTTTGGATAGTAGTGATGATGCGTGTTTCCATTTCAGATTCTAAGTCGGTCGTCATTTCGGCATCTATGCGCAACATTTGTTGTGAACCTGCTACAATCCGCGTTTTGCAGGTTGTCGGTCGGTTACTATCGCGCAGAATATATTGTTCGTCTATTTCGGCGTAATGCAATAAATTTTCGAAAGTATCGGCAGCAGCATCGTTGCCAATAATACTCACTAAAATCGGATTTGCTTTCAATGCTTTAACATTCAGTGCTACATTCGCTGCGCCACCTAATCTATTTTCTTCAGCCATTAAATCAAAAATAGGTACAGGTGCTTCGGGCGATATGCGTTTCACACTGCCACGCCAATAACAATCAATCATCACATCGCCTACAATAAGGACATTTTTGTCTTTAAATCCATCGAGCGTTTTTGTTGCTCGTGTAGCGTTATCTTTTTCCACTAATACATTATTTAGAAAAGTAGTAATTCTTTAGCTAAAGCTAAATGTTAGTCGTGTTAGTCGGTTTCCCGCAGAAATCCGCAGAAATTTTCGCAGAAATCCGCAGAAACATAATACTTCTTATTTCTGCGAATCTCTGCGAAAATTTCTGCGAATCTCTGCGGGAAATCAAACTACGCAAGTAGTTTCATCATTTCTTTTTGAGTGCATTGATGATTGAATCTTCTTGAACCGCTTTAAGTTTCAAAACAGCATTTATTTTATCGTTCGGCATGGTCATAGAAAGCACATACTGCGCGATTTTCCAATCATTCCCCGATTTTACCAACACACCTGAACCGCGACAAATTTTCATTTGCGTGTTCAATAATTCATCGAACCAAGCCGTTTTACCCGATGCGTCGAAAAAAATATGGCGTTCTAATGCCGTAAAATTCCAAGCTTTGCCTTTATCGAAAAAAGGTTTCGACCAGACAGCAAAGTCTTTTTTGTTCCAATTTTCGGTCGCATCTGTGCCGATAAAAATAGCATCTTCGGTTAAGTACTTAAAATAATTGTTGTAATTGGCTTCTGCTGCCGCTTTGTGCCACGCATCTAAAGTGGTGTTGATACTCGTTCTATCAGAAATTGTATTGGTCTTTACGGAACTGCAACCAATAATAAATGCGGAAATACAGAAAAATGTCATTTTTTTCATGAAGTGTATTTTTGAACGAAAGTAATAAAAAGCATTTACGTTTTGTAAAAAACGCTTATAAATTGATGTATTTTGTGAAAAACACTTATTTGTAGTGATTATAAAAGTTGTAAGCAGCTAATTCATTAAACAATATCTCTCATTTTACCTTCCTCCAAAACAAAAAAAGTATCTCTCGAAATGCCTTTTTCTGCTAAAGCTATATTCAAATCTTCTATAGGTTGATATTGCCCTTCATCCGAAAGCGGAAAAGTATTATGATGAATTGCTAAGGAGTTTTCTGCTTTTACGTCAATATGAATATCTACGGCTTCGCTTGGTGCGCAATGAATAGGACTCATAAACCAAGCAGGCAAATAGGCGCCGATGGGAATGAGTGCCAAACGAATTTTACCAAACTTTTCGCGGATGGTTTTAAAAAATGGTGCATAACCTGAATCGCCTGCAAAATAAACATTGCCAGAAGTGGGACTGGAAATCATAAATCCAGACCACAATGTGCCATTCCTATCGAACAAACCGCGACCAGAAAAATGTTGTGTAGGCAAACACGTTATTTTAAATTCAGTGGCTTCTTTTTTAAATGAATATTCATCCCACCAATCCATGTCAACCGAATTGTGTATCCCTTTTTGTTTCAAAAATTGTGAAACGCCGAGCGAAGTAATGATAAGCGGTTTGTGTTGTGCATAAATTTTTGGTAAATTAATAATATCAAGATGATCCCAATGGTTATGACTTAGTAAAATGAGATGAATAGGCGGCAAATCTTCCATTTTTATGCCCGCAGGTCGAACGCGTTTCGGACCCATAAATTGAAAAGGACTTGCACGACTATACCAAACAGGGTCGGTTAGAATATTCACGCCATCCATTTGAATCAAAACGGTAGAATGTCCTATAAAAGTCACGCGCAAATTGCCATCTGATACAGATTCAATAGGTTTTTCTCCCAATGTAAAATCTTTCACTTCCGACCAAGGTTTCTTGTCGCGCTTCGAATCTGTCATCCATTTAGTAGCCTCTTTAAATCCACTCGGATCTTTACCCCAAGGATTGAAAAAATTTTTACCATCAAAATGATCACTCACTAAACCTTTATAACGTGGTGCAGAAATAAGTTTACCAAAAATAAAAATGCTGATGGGAAAGAGGGCGACAATGCCTAAAAAGATGAATAGCATAATGTGTATCAAAAATAGATTTTTGAGGAGACGGTTAAGCAACATGTAAATTTTAAAAACTGTATTGCCTGTTTAGCTAAAGTTAAATATCTGCTGCTTGAGTAACATCAGAAAACAATTAAAAACTGGTAATTATTCAGCTTTAGCTGAATAATTACAAAAACTGTTTAAATAAACTTGTTCAGAATTTTTCACCGATTCCTATAATCTTGCCCCCAAGAAAGTTTTTCGCGCAAAGTTTTGAGGTACGTATCTCCTTGAAGTTGAACAATAGAAACCGTAAAATCGCACTTCCGAACGGCTAAACGGATTGAACTTGTAAACGATTCGAAGCGCGAATCGAGCGTGCATAAAAAACTATCTGCCCGACCTTCTACTTCAAAACTCACTACTGATTCATCGCTCACAATGACTGATCGCATATTTAAATTGTGCGGTGCAACGGGTGTGATAACAAAACTGGGCGAATTCGGAAAAACAATCGGTCCGCCGCAACTGAGCGAATAACCCGATGAACCTGTGGCAGTGGCAACAATTAAACCATCCGCCCAATAAGAATTTAAATATGCACCGTCTAAATAAGCGTGAACGGTTATCATGGACGATGTTTCGCGTTTCAAAATGGTAAAATCGTTGAGTGCAAAACGGCAATCGCCAAAAAGGGGGTGCTCGCATTCAAGTTGTAATAAATGCCGCTTCTCTATTGCGTAGCGTTTTTGAATCAGTAATTCGAGCGCATCTTCAATGCGGTTTTTACTAATCGAAGCCAAAAAACCTAATCTACCCATATTGATTCCGAGAATGGGTACTTGGCTATCGCGCACATACGTCACTGCTTCGAGCATCGTGCCATCACCACCCAGAACAATCACAAAATCGAAATGATGCGTTTTGAAATCAAGATAACTTTCGAACGAAGCGACATCGCGTTTAAAATTTACCACATTTTTTATCTGCTTGAGGTAATCGGCAAAGATATAGGTGTTAACTTCGTGTGCATGTAAAACATCGAACAGCTTTTGAACGTATTGTATATCTTCGGTGTGAAGTACTTTGCTAAAAATGACAACTTGCATGAAAAAAGTGAAAAGTGAAAAATGAAAAATGTAAAGTATTCTCTCATTTTCTATTCCTTTGAGCCTGCAAGATAGTTTTTTTTATAAATTTGAAGCGTTTTTTTTTGTCAGAATCAGGATTTTCAGGATTTTAAAATTTTCAGGATTGTAGAGACGCTATTCATCGCGTCTTTTATTTCAGACGCGATAAATTGCGTCTCTACAAAAAATGTTTATGAAGAAACTTTTTACGCTTTGCGTGTGTGCAGGTTTAATTTTATGTGCATTCAATATATGTCAAGCACAAACAGCGGCAGTGTTCGGAAAAATTACGGAACGCAACACCAACGTGCCGATTGAATCGGCATTGGTTTTTATTATTGGCACAAACAATTCGATTGAAACCGCAGCGAGCGGTGAATACGCGCTGACAATTCCTGCCAATAAAACATGCACGCTCAAAGTGCAAAGGCTTGGTTATAAAGATTTTCAAATTGCTATCGATAAACTTGACGCAGGCACGCAACGCCGATTCGATTTTGAAATGGTACCAAGCGATGCCAAGCAAGAAGTTATTGTGCGCGAAAACCGATTGAACAACACGGGAACTGTGCACGAAGACGTGAAAGAGTTTAGATTATTGCCATCGACTACAGGAAATTTAGAATCGCTTTTGCCATCTATTGCGCTCGGAACAAATATGGGAACGGGTGGAGAATTGACATCGCAATACCAAGTGCGCGGCGGTAATTACGACGAAAATTTGGTGTATGTGAACGATTTTGAAGTTTATCGTCCGCAACTCATTCGCGCAGGACAGCAAGAAGGTTTAACTTTTGCGAATCCAGATTTAATGCGCGACCTCTCATTCAGTAGCGGCGGATTTGAAGCGCGCTACGGCGATAAAATGTCTTCGGTTTTAGATATTAAGTACAAACGCCCCGATTCCATTAAAGGCTCACTTTCTGCCAGTTTATTGGGTGCAACGGCGCATCTCGAAGGCAGTTTTAAGGTAGCAGGTAAAGAAAGTCGCCAACGTTTTCGGTATCTGATTGGTGCGCGCTATAAAACAACGCAATATTTACTCAGCTCGTTAGATGTAGCAGGCGAATATATTCCTAAGTTTTTCGATTTTCAAACTTACTTGACTTACGATATTTCGAACACTTGGCAACTGGGTGTGTTGGGCAATTTTAATTCGAGTACATTTAATTTCACACCACAAACGCGCAATACGGCTTTTGGTTTATTCACTTATTCCCTCGGTATTCGCTCCGTGTTTGAAGGTAAAGAAACGGATGGATTTAATAATGGCATGGGTGGTGTTTCACTAACGTATTTGCCGGAAAAACAAAAAAATCCGATGTTTTTAAAGTTTATTGCCTCTCGCTATCAAACTTTAGAAACAGAAGGTATCGACATTTCGGGTAGTTATATTATTGGTGAAATTGAAACAGACCCAAATAAAGCCAATGCAGGGCAAATTGTAAATAGCATTGGCGACGGCACGCAACAAACATTTGCGCGCAATCGGTTTTGGTCGGCAGTGACAAACATTGAACACAAAGGTGGTTATGAAATGCAACTCGACCCAAAAAATTCGAAAGTAACTGCGACGAATTTTTTTCAATGGGGAGTGAAATACCAAAACCAAGTGGTGAACGACCAACTCAGTGAATGGGAACGCATCGACTCGGCTTTGTATTCATTACCGCGCAATGTCGATTCTTTGCTTTTGAAGAAAAACTATAAATCGCAAAACGATTTTTCAAACGACAGATTCACCGCTTTTGGTCAGTTAACTTATACGCGCCGACAAGATAGCGTGGGTGAATTTCAAGCTACTTTTGGTTTGCGCGCTTTTCATGCCACGCTCAATGGTGAAAGTTTTGTCACGCCGCGTTTTCAAATTTTGTACAAACCTCTACACGCCAATAGCGATGTGTCGTACAAATTAGCGGGCGGGTTGTATTATCAACCGAGTTTTTACCGCGAAATGCGCGCACCTGATGGCAGTTTTAATCCGAATGTGGTGTCGCAAAAATCGGCACACATTATTGCAGGCATTACATACGATTTCAATATCGGGTTCAATCGGCGTATTCCGTTTAAATTTATCAGCGAATTATACTACAAAAATCTCTGGGATTTGGTATCGTATGATGTTGATAACGTGCGTATTTCTTATTCGGGCAAAAACGATGCGACGGGTCATGTGGTTGGTTTGGATATGCGTTTGAATGGCGAATTAGTGCCTGGCGCAGAGTCGTGGGTAAATCTTTCATTTTCGCAAGCGCGTGAAAGTATTAATGGTAAACAACTCTACGCTTTTAACTTGGGTGATAGTGCGGGTGTGAAAACGAGCAGTGTGCCGCGACCAACCGATCAAGTTTTTACGTTGTCTATGTTTTTTCAAGATTATCTTCCTAAAAATAAAAACTTTAAAGTGCACCTCAACGCTACGTTTGGTTCGGGTTTGCCTTTTGGTTTGCCCGATAATAATTACACTTTCAGAAATGCTTTTCGCTATACGCCTTATAGACGTGTTGACATAGGTTTTTCTGTTTTAGCATGGGATGCAGCATGGCGTGGTCGCAAAAAAAGTTTTCTGAGTTTTTCGCGTCAAACGTGGTTGAGTTTGGAAGTGTTTAATTTGCTTGGTGTGCAAAATGAAGCCTCAAACACATGGGTGAAAACTATTTACGATACGCAATTTGCTGTGCCTAATTATTTGACTTCACGCCGGTTAAACCTGAGAGCACGGCTTGATTTTTGAGTTTTAAAATTATCAGACTAAGCACTGTGCCAATTAAAGCACCCGAAAGTTCTTGCGCCTCGTTCAGCATGCCGTTTTCGAGCAAACTCATTCGCACGCGCTCTTTCAACTCCGTCGCCGCTTTCACCGTAAAAGTGGTTGCAAACAAACCACTGATGCGCGTTTCGCCACTCGAAATGCGCGCCACCAACTCTTTATTGAGTCGGAATGTTTTACCGCTGCCTGCACCCGCTGAGATTATTTGAACCATTGTAGTTGACAGTTGATAGTTGACAGTTGATAGAAAAACCGTCAATCAATGCGCAAAAATAAACAAAATGTGTTAATTATTTTTGTTGGGAGAGAATTTATGTGGTAGTAGTCTGAACTGTGATTTTTTTGATTTATGTGATTGAAGTGATTTGCGAGCAAAATGACGAATCAAGCTAATCATAAAAATCAAAAAAATCACAGTTCAGACAATTAACACCTAATTTGCAACTAAAACACCTATTTATTTTCATAAATTATAATTTTATTTTATTTTTGTTGAAAAATACACTATGCCCGATAACCAAAACTTTATTAAACACATTCGCGAGCTTGTTGCGAAAGATGACACTGCCACTGCTATCAAAGAATTATCGGCTCTTTTGAAGAATAGCCCGAAATTAGATGAAGCGATAATTCAATCTGCGCGATACAACAGTGTGACAAAACAAATTCGACTTGGATTGATAAATCCAGAAGATGCCAATGTGACTAAAAACCAAATCAGTCTGGGCATTTTAAACCTATTACGCGATATTGAAGACCAACAATTGATAGAACCAACTATTAAAGCAGAAGTTGAACGCTTTGCCATAAAAATTCAAAATTCGAAAAATGTAGTAACTGGAAATATTTCTGCGGGTGGCGATGTAAGAATTGGAGATACAACTGTTCACACGGAAAGCGACACAAGTCGTCGCGTTCGATTGTTTCTTTTTGTTTTTGTGCCTTTATTGGCACTCCTCTCGGCTGGGCTTTTCATTCGAAATAAAAATTTGAGTGAGCCTATTAATTTAACCGTTGCTGTTGATGATAAAACGCCGAATCCAAATGTACCACTTGGAGAAATAAAAATGCGTTTGACTTATGGCGACAAAACAGACATCCAAACAGTAAAAGACGAAGCAACATTTAAAGGGATTCCTGCCAATTTTAAAAACACTACCGTACAACTAAGTGCTGAAGCTGAATATTACGAGCCTGTTTCTATGTCTTTTGTTTTGACAGAAAATAGAGTAACTATACCATTGAAAAGAGATAACAGCCTTGAAACAATTAGTGGTGATGTGAAAGATGAAAATGGTTATGCTTTAAAAGATGTAAAAATTTCTGTTCAAGATATTTCTGTAGAAACGGATGGCAGTGGTTTATTTTCGCTGCACATTCCTTTCGAGAAACAGAATAAAACGCAGCGTATTAAAGCATTCAAAGCAGGTTTTAAAGTTTGGGAGAATGAAACACCAATTATAAAAAATCAACTTGTAAAAATCATTTTAAAAAAATAAAACATCAAAACACATTAGCAATGAAAATTAAATTCCTCTCTTTTTTGGTTTTGTTTTTAACGTTTAAAACAAACGCACAATCAACATTAATTCAAAAGGGTTTAGTGCGCGAGCAAAACTCGGGCAAAAAACCGGTTGATAATGTGCAAATTATTTTTTCAAATTCTGTGCCGGCTACTTCCGATAATTCTGGCAATTTCACTTTGGCTTTTCAAAGCAAAAAACCCGGCGATTTTGTTTTCATGAATGAAGTTTCTAAAAAAGGATTTGAATTAGTGAATGACAAAGAACTACAAAATGTAAAACTGAGCAGCGATACTAAATTAGGCACTGATATTATTGTAGCCAAAGCGGGTACTATTGACGCTGCAAAAAAGGATTACTACGCCATTAGCGATAAATCGCTCAAAGCGGGTTATGAAAGAGAGAAAAAACGCCTACAAGATAAACTACAAGATGCAACACTGACTGCGCAACAATATCAAGAACAATTTGATAACATTCAAAAACAATACGACAACCAGAAAAAACAACTCGATGAACTTTCTAAAAAATTTGCAAAAGTAAATTTTGATGATGTAAGCCCACCTTATCAAAAAGCCCTTGAGCTTTTTAAAGAAGGCAAAATTGATGAAGCCATTAAATTATTGGAAAATGCCAATTTAAACCAGCAAACAGCTAAAATACTGAAGGAAGGAAAAAATATTTCTGATCAAAAAAAAGATTTAGCAGAAAGAGAAAAGGTTTATGAAAAAAAGCAAAAAGAGCAAATTGAAACCATACAATTGTTAGCGCAATTATACGCTTCAAAATTTGAGCGTGACAGTGCTGCCGCTCAATACGACCAACTTTTGCTTTTAGACAGCACCAATCTTGACATTTTAACTGCTTGCTCCGATTTTTATAAAGATAATAATTTTTACGAAAAAGCCAAAGAAACTTACAAAAAAGTTATTGCGCACCCCAAAGTTTTGGATTGGCAAAAAGCAAACGCTTATGGCGAGTTAGGTACAACGTGGCAAACCACAGGCAATTTAGATTCTGCCATGCAATACTTTACAAAATGCTATGAAGCTTATAAAGGAATGTATCAAAAAGATACTTCAACAACTTACGAAAAACAAAATTTATCAGTAGCATTAGAACGCCTCGGCTCAACGCACACGTCCTTGGGCAATTTGGAGAAAGCCTTGGGATTTTATGAAGAATATAATCGCTTAAAAAAAGAGCTTTACGCGGCGTATCCGAATAATGTAGAGTTTAAAAACGGCTTGGCGATTTCTTTTTTAAAACTCGGCTCAACGCACACGTCCTTGGGCAATTTGGAGAAAGCCTTGGGATTTTATGAAGAATTTAATAAACTTGAAAAAGAGCTTTACGCGGCTTATCCGAATAATGTTGATTTTAAAAACGGCTTGGCGATTTCTTTTGAAAAACTCGGGGAAACGCACACGTCCTTGGGCAATTTGGAGAAAGCCTTGGGATTTTATGAAGAATTTAATAAACTTTTTAAAGAGCTTTACGCGGCTTATCCGAATAATGTATCGTTTAAAAACGGCTTGGCGATTTCTTTTGAAAAACTCGGTATTACGCACA
>JAYWBA010000171.1:0-12555 GCA_043781915.1 Saprospiraceae bacterium | reverse complement strand
GACATGAGCAGAAAAGTTTCGCCAAAATCGTTTTTAACTTGCAGCATATTGCCTGCAAAATGATTCATTTGTTCGAACGAAATATCAATCACTTCTTTGCCTGTCTTCTCAAATAATTTTAGAAGTTCAACGCGGTTTTCTCGGTAACGCACTGAATCTAAGCAAATAACAACAAATGTTTCACCGAGAGCCATCATGACGTTGGTGTGATAAATGGGAGTATCATTTTTATCAACGGCATCAAAGCCCATTCTTTTAAAATGCAGCAACTCGCAAAATTCGTCGAGTAATTCTAAATTTGTTCGTGGGCTTAAACAAGCATAACAAATCCCGTTTTTGCGGTCGAGAATCATACTGCCCGTCCCTTCTAAAAATTTATGATTTTGTTCGTATTGTTCGAGATGTAATTTCTTTGAAATCGTAAACTTTTCAGACAAGGCTTCAATGAGTGGTTCGCTGCGTTCAGCGCGGCGCGAAGCTGCAAACATGGGGTAAAAAACAATTGTGCCATCGGCATGAAATGTTGCCCAATTATTTGGGAAAACAGCATCGGGTTTTGGTGGTGTTGGTGTATCTTGCCAAACAAAAACATGGATAGCACGGCTGCGCAACAAATCTACTAAAGCATCAAATTCCGCCATTGCTTTTTGTCGCACAGTATCTGAACTCGCAAATTCATCTTTTGTTTGAAAAGCGTTATTTTTTGCCGTTTCAGCATTGTAACTGAATTGTGAAGGTCGCACCATTAATATTTGCGAGGTTATTTGATCCACGAGAATAAAAATGAAAGTTTGAAAAATTAAAGAATGAAAAGATGAATGTAATTCTTTAATTTTTTCACTTCTTAATTTTTTAATTAATTAATATGAACGCAAGTTACAGATACAAAGTTGGTTTTTTATTATTTACTTTAGCACAATTAATTGTTAATGCGCAGCGCAGCGATTTTTTTTCTACAACAGCGTTTAGTGCTGCAATGGGTGGTGCGGTGTCATCGGTTGAAAACGGTGCTGCAGTTTTTACTAATGGCATACAATTGATCAACCAAAACGGCAATCATATAATTGCTAACGCAGAAGTTAAGTTTGAAAGTTTTGAATTTCAATCAATTGGTTTGGGTTTATTTCATGCCAATGTTCAGAAAAATGTTTTTGGTGCATCTCTTCAAAAATTAGGCACTTCATCAGCTTGTTTTTTAAAAATGGGAATAATGTATGCACGCCAACTGAGCCTTAAAAACAGTTTGGGTGTCAATTTTTATTATAATACCTGGCGCGTTGTGGGTTATGAAAGTAATAATTACCTCAGTTATGCTATTTGTTTAAAGCATGCTATTTCTGAAAATTTATCGCTGGGAATTCAATTTTGGAATATAGCGACCTACAAAATAAATACATCAGAACGCACAGCGCGCGATGCGCGATTTTACACGCAAATTAAAATCAATAGCGTTGTTCGAACCAATATTGAATACCATTTTAGTTTCGAAAATCCGAGTGGATTTAATTTGGGTTTGGCATATCTGCCCATTTCAAATTTGGAAGTTCGCATGGGCGTGAACACTCAGCCATCTTATTTTTCGCTGGGTTGTGCTATTTTATTAAACGAAAAGAGTAGAGTAGAAATTGGGACGCCGAGTTTTACACCCTTGGGGTTTTCACCCGCGATGAGTTATTCGCAAGGTTTTTGATTAAGTTCGTTTCAAAAAACTAAAACTATTACCCATTCTCTGCTTTAATTTTCAAAACAAAATCGGTAGTAACCTCAAAATCTTCGGCGATTTCAGCAATAGTTAATTTACCTCGTTTAAGGGCTTTAAGAATTCCTAATCGTTTTTCTTCAAGTTTACCTTCAAGTTTACCTTCAAGTTTACCTTTAATTTCGCCTTCCTGTAAAATAGATTGGTAGGCTGTCATAACTTCCGATTTTATTGTTGAATCAAATATTGTTTCAATACCTTCTTTTAGTTTTTCACCGCTAATTACGGCATTTCTGGTGACATATTCAACAAAGGTTTCTTTTACCTTGAAGAAAATCTTAAAGAGTTTATCGTGTTCTTGATGGATGCCTATATTTTTATCTTCCACAGTATGTATATTTTTCGAATCGTAAAATTAGAAAAAACAAACAACTATAGAAATTAAATACCCATTTTCTTTCTACTCCTTAAAGTATATTTTAATAAATTCCCACCATATTATTTGTGAAAAACGTGAAAGTTTCGTTTATTTGTTAGGATTGAACTGATTCTATCAATTTCCAAACTTATAATCAAAATGCTACCAACACTACACAAAATTAAATTATTAATTTTCATCCTGTTCTGCACATTTAATACTATCACAGGGCAAACGCGTGCTTGCGCTTATAGCAATGAAGTTTTCCTCAAATGGAACAGCGTTTTTCTTGAAATAGATCGGTATGCACCTGGCTTCCGACCAAGTCCATGCCCGCATGCTTTGGCATACTTAGGTCTTTCAGCTTATGAATCGGTTGTACAAGGCATGCCGAAGTTTAATAGTTTGCAGAGTCAATTATCTGGGTTGAACCTGCCAAAATCGCAAACCAATGCAGAATACTATCATCCTGCTGCCGTTAATGAAAGTTATCATGCGCTGATGTTGCATTTTTTTAGTTATCTGAAAACAATACGCCCTGCTGAATTTGCCAAAATTGAAAATACGTATCAAACTCTCAGGCAAAAATATGTCAGTCGTGTGCCTGCGGTTATTTTAACGCGCTCAGAAAACTTTGGTGAAGCCATTGCAAAAGCTGTTGCAGATTGGGAAACACTCGACGTTGTTGGTCATGATGCTTTTTTGAATCCGCAACCGCAAAATTATATTCCACCAGTTGGAACAGGATTGTGGCAACCAACTGCACCCGATTTTAGCAGAGCAGCATTCCCAGAGTTTGGAAAGAGTCGTTATTTTGCTTTAAAAGGTGCTGAACAATTAGCTGTTCCGCCACTTTCTTATAGCGAAAATCCAAACTCAGATCTTTACAAGCAAGCAGAAGACGTTTTTTTGCGCACAAATGCTGTGAATGATAGAAAGCCCAGCGCGTACGAAGACCGTTGGATTGCTGAATTTTGGAGCGATGACCTTTTAAATTTAACTTTTTCACCACCTGCACGCCTTGTTTCTATTGCAAACCAAGTGGCACAGCGCGAAAACTTAAACCTTGCAGAATGTGCAGAATTGTATTCGAAACTCGGATTGGCGTTGAATGATGCTGGTGCAGCTACTTGGAAATCGAAATACATCTATAATATTGAACGACCTATAAGTTATATTCGCAGAGTTTTGAGCAAGAAATACCCAACTGCAACAAATTGGCTAACGGCACTTAATAATCCGTTGACAAACGCAAAAGGAATAACACCCGCTTTTCCAGCTTATCCTTCTGGTCATTCGGCATTTGGTGGTGCAGGCGGAGCGGTTTTATCGGCAATTTTTGAGAAAGAAGACCATTCTAATTATGGCTTCACTGATGTATCGCATTTAGGGCGCACGGAATTTATTAGCACACCGCGATTTTTCAAATCTTTTAAAGAGATGGCTAAAGAAGATGCCCATTCGCGCATACCGCTTGGCGTGCATTTTAAAATGGATTGTGACGAGGGCTTGCGTTTGGGCGAACTCGCAGCAAAAAGAGTTTTGGAAATGCCTTGGAAAAAGAAAAATTCGGATGATGATTTAGTAGCGCAGCAACCAAAGATTTTTCTTGAAGCAGCCTCAGAATACAATCGCGTTCGTTTAGATTGGGTTTTAGTTGAAAATGGAACTAAAGTCGATTATTTCAATATTCAAAAACAGAATCCAACATCAGGTATTTTTGAACAATTAACGACATTACAAGCAAAGTTCTCAAATCAAGTTGAGTTTTATAACACGTTTGATAATAAACCTTTGGAAGGTGAGAATGTATATCGAATTGAAACCGTTTTTGAAGATGGCAACGTTCAAAAATCGGATATACAACGCGTGAATTTTGTCGGTATTGGCAATTTATTAGTGTTCCCAAATCCAACGAATGATATTGTCAATGTTGATTTATCGCCTTTCGAAGGTAAGCAAGTAACTGTTTCTGTTTATAATCAAGTGGGTAAATTGGTAGTTTCAAAACAAATTGAAAAAGCCAATACGATTGCTTTAGAAATGGATTTAAGCGAAATGCCTGTAGGGTCGTATATTGTAAAAGTGCAGCCAGAAAGTCAGCGTTCCATATCTAAAATCATTCAGATTGCACGCTAATTTTTCTACCGAGTTAGTGATATTCGATTTTTCTCCATCGCGCTTTCCACAAGTTTATTGATGTCGCTCATGGCGAAATGACCTCTCATGCTAATAAAAACGTTCGAAGCATTGCTTTTCCCTTTTTCAGTTACAATCAGCAAAATATTTCTGATAATATTGTCGCTTTCTCTGATGAGAATATTGACGCGGTCATTCCCATCTTTAACTGTAATGAGGTCTTCAAATTTATCTTGATGCGCACCTTCAATCAATGACTTTACATCTTCTGAACTTGGCGAAACGGCAGCATCGTCAAAAACCAAGAGATTTAGATGGTGCAAACCTTTGAGAAATGGTCTAATATTAACACCATTTAAATCTTTCTCTTTAACAAAGTTTGCGCCTAATTCTACTATAAAACCAGGCAAATTCAAGTGTACAACATCTTTTTTATGTTTGTACTTTTTTACAAATTGATGAAAATCGAGCGTTTGAGCACCACAAATGGTAACGATAAATAGTAGTGCGATGGAAGTAAAAAATGATTTCTTTTGCATAACTAACTCGAATTTAAAGTATTAAAAAAGAAAATTGTTTTTGACTAATTTTTTTCAGCATTTTTTATCATCCTATTGATGTCGCTCATGGCAAAATCTCCTTTCAGATTCAAAAATACACGGCTATTATTACTTTTTTCTCTCCCTGAAACAACAAACAGTATATCATGCACAACATTGTTGGTTTCTTGAATTAAAATATTGACACGTTGTTTGCCACTTCTGACAATAGCTAAATCTTCAAATTTTGAACGATGAGCACTTTCTAATAATTCTGAAACATCTTCTGGAGAGGGCGATTCAGCTTTATCGTCAAAAACCAACAGGTTCAAATATTCTATTCCTTTGAATAATACTGATAAATCTAAATTATTTACATTATCTTTTTCAATGAATTTTCCACCCAAACGAACTATCCACCCATCGAGATTTACATGCGAGACATTGCTTTTGCCTTTATATTTATCAACAAACGCATTGAAATTAGGGGTTTGAGAAATACAAACCGAAGCTAATAATAAAAAAACAATTAAACTAAAAAAAGATTTTTTCATAATTGACAAAGTTTAATTAGTTAGGAATACGCTTTAAGTAATTGGCTTTGAAATTAACATGAAGGCTCAGTGCTCAAGCTTAATCAGTGTTTTTCCACTTCTTTTAAATGTTCCATGCCTTTAATTTTAGTTTGACTCGAAAGTTTTGATATTTTGTTCAAATCAATTTTACCGATAAAACTCATCATCACAAATTTATCTTTACCACCCACCAACATTAGGAGTTCACTGATGGTGCCGCCCGATTCTTTTGTCCAAAAACGTACATTATCGCCTTTACTCTTTACCGTCATGAGCAAATCATAGTCGGTCGTATTGAAGCTACTGATAGCCTCTTTGTAATATTTTAATCCTTCTGTATCCGCCGTTAGAATTCTGATACCACGCAAATCCTGCAAAATATTTTTTATGTCGTTAGCTTCTGGGTCTTTAAAATCGAGCTTAGAAATCATTTGAAAAGCTTTTGGCGTGATGTACACCACTGTAAATTTTTCGTCGTCGAGATATTTGTCAAAATATTTCGCGATGGCATCTTCTTGAGCAAATGCAGCCAAGTTTGATGCGATTAAAATGCCGAATAAAATTAAATACTTTTTCATAAATTTTTTTTTAGTGCTTTTAGAGTGAGACGCAAACATTGCGTCTGCACTATTTATTTTAAAATTGTTGTTGCTTCTCTAACTTTTTCTAAGCTTTCGCTCATGGGTTCTGTTCCTTTTTTCATTTTGTTCGATGTTAAAACCAATGCCGATTTTACGGCTGCAAAGGCTAATTTCGGGTCTTCTGAACCATCGAATACAATGGTTTTTGCTTTGTGCTTGTGCTGATTAACTATTGGTTGAGTGTTTGCGCTAACGGAATTATTATTAAAGTATAACCATGTTGCACCCGATGCGAGCAATAAAACAGCACTGGCGCGCAACAAAATATAGCGCGGTATAACTTTGAATATTTGCCCTTTGCCATTTGACAAAGGTTTTATCTTTTCTGCTATCGAATTATCGAGTGCAAAAGTGCGTTCACTTTCGAAGTAAGAAAACATAGGTGCGTACTTCCTAAACTCAGGCGCAACTTCGCCCGATTTAAAATATGCGTGCAACACTTCTTCTTCTTCAATCGACGTTTCGCCTTCGAAATAGCGTTCCAACAAATTTTTTATTTCTGTGGTATCTGTCATCTTAATTTATTTTTTTGTATCCCAAACCTCGTAGGTTTTTAAAACCTACGAGGTTTAAAATACCAAACTATTTATCCAATTCAATCATCTGCATTCTGATTGCGCTGCGCGCTCGGTGCAAATTAATTTTAACTTGACTGAGCGGTATGTGTAAAATATCGACAATTTCTTCGTAGCTCATTTGCTCCACATCGCGGAGGTGAATGACATCGCGTTGTTTTTCGGGCAAACTTTTAATCAAGCGTTTCACATGTGCAACGGTATCTAAAAGTTCTGCGCGTTTCATCGGATTATCAGATGTTTCGCTCAATGTTGCCGCTTCTGAAATTTCATTCACACGTCTGTGTTTCGATTTCAGCTTATCGAGCGAAAGGTTTTTGGTCAAAGTCATGCACCACGCTTCTGGATTTATAACCCCTTCCACATCGCTCAATTTATTCAACACTTTGAAATAAACTTCCTGCACAACATCTTCGGCTTCGCTTCTGCTGTCGAGTATTTTGAGAGAAAACCTAAACAGTTTATCTCTCATTTTCCAAATTGTCTGAATAACTTCTTCAACAATCATTTGCGCGCTTTGAGCAGTGAGCCTTCTCGCAATTCCTCGAAACCCACCAATAATAAGACGACGATTCGAAAATAAAAAGGTTACAAATAAAAAAAGCAAATTGCAAAAGGCAAAAGCCAAAACCTATTAGGTGGCGCAGCCTCCTATTAGGTTTGAATTTCTAAACGATGAAAATGAAATACATTATACGGCACAATTTTTTATCTACATTAGCGTAATTATCTACGTTGAAATTCATGTACAATTTAATACTAAAAATTCATTCTTAATGAAAAAGTTTTTTACATTCTCTCTTATCCTTATTGGTTTTTATGTTGGCGCGGCAGCACAAACAGCTCCAACTGCAACCGCTACAACAACTGCTCCTATTGCTAAAACAGAAAAAGTGAAACACTCAAAAAAACATTCAAAAACACACACTGTAAAAACTGCAGCAGCTTTATATGAATGTCCAATGAAATGTACAAAAGCTTCTACAACGGCTGGAAAGTGCGAAAAATGTGGCATGGATAAAGTAGCTCTTAAATAATGAAGGAATTAAGGAGTGAAGGAATTAAGAAATGGAGAACCAACTATTCATTCTATAATTCCTTCTCTACTTAATTTTTTAATTCCTTAATTCCTTCATTATTATATTGTGCGCTATTTCTACTCATTTCTATTTATTATAATCTTGTTTGCGTGGCACGGAGTTGAACTCAATGCACAAACATTCGACGAAACATTTAATTATATTCCGAACAATAGTTTCGAAGATTTTAAATTTTTTCCGATAGGTTGGTATTACAAAGGGACAGATTTCGACCGCGTTATGTCGTTCTGGAATTCGGCAACCGTTGCTTCGCCCGATGCTTACGGACCAAATGTGCGTGTGCCAGAATCGTGGGCAGAAAAAGGTTTTGGGAAAACGGCAGCACATTCTGGGAAAAGTATGGCTGGATTAACGCTATACGGTTGCCGAAATGGAAAACCACATTGTCGCGAATATATTGAAACAAATTTGCGCGCACCTTTGGTTATTGGGCAAAAATACGCACTTGAATTTTGGGTGAAATCAATTGAGCGTGGTATACTCATTAATAATATTGGCGCGCACCTTTCTGAAAAGAAAATTTACCAGAACACAGATGAAAAAATGGATGTTAATGCGACGATGTGCGCAAAAAACATTGTTCGTGCCGATAAAAAATGGGAGAAAATCAATTTTAATTTTATAGCAACAAAGCCCGATGCTTTTCTGACACTCGGCAATTTTTCGATTGATACGCTCACACTCACCGAAAATACGGGCGATAACAATTTTGCGTATTACTATTTCGACGATGTAGTGCTTCATAAAATTAAACCGATTTTACCTGCTATTGAGCACGATGAATCGGTCGATACGTTTCGGTTAGAGGTCGGGAAATCCTTCTCGTTGCAAAATGTACTTTTCGACAACGACAAGTCTGAATTTATTGCCAACTTTAATCCTGCTTTAGATAAAGTTGTAAAAGTTTTGAAAGAAAATCCCAATTTAGATGTCGCAATTATTGGGCATACAGATGATAATGGCAACTCCGAATACAATTTAGCGCTCAGTAAAGCCCGCGCAAAAAAAGTGATGGATTATCTCATCGCTAAAGGAATTGATGCCTCGCGCTTACAGTTTGATGGTTACGGCGAAAAATTGCCGCTTGTTCCAAACGTGAATGACGAAGCGCGCAAAAAAAATAGAAGGGTGGAGTTTGTGATAATAAAAAAGTAGCAGTGAGTTTTGAGCAGTGAGCTCATCTCCCATATCTAAAAGAAAGCTCAATGCTCAATGCTAAAGATTGTGACATTATTTATTCTTGTAGTATTTATTGGAAGTTTTTTAATACAAATGTCTATTTGGTGTTTGGTACTCAGTCGTGCTGCATTTTTTAAGGTTGAGGATGAAGAACCAAACAATGTAGTATTGAAACCTGTCTCCATTTTAATTTGCTCCCGCAATGAAGCGGAAAATTTACAAAAATTTCTACCTCAAATATTAAATCAAAACTATCCCGATTTTGAAGTCATAGTTGTTGATGATGCCTCCGATGATAAAACAGGTCAAGTTTTGGAGAATTTTAAAACGGTTTTTTCGCATTTACGCGTTATTTCCATTGAAAAAAAAATAAAAACGGGTAAAAAATATGCTTTGAGTACAGCTATTAAGGCTGCGAAAAATGAAATTCTTTTGCTCACCGATGCCGATTGTGTGCCTGCTACAGAAAATTGGATTCGTGGTATGGTGTCAAAAACTTCAAACCAGAAAAAAATAGTTTTGGGTGTGTCGCCTTATCGACCTACAAACAACTCATGGTTACACACTTTTATTCGGCACGAAACCACTTTTACTGCGCTACAATATATTGGTTTTGCACTGGCAGGAATGCCTTATATGGGTGTGGGAAGAAATGTGTTGTATCATAAAAGTTTGTTCGAAAAAGTGGGCGGATTTTCGAATCACGAACATATTATGGCGGGCGACGACGATTTATTTTTAAACGAAGTGTTGACAAAAAATAATTTCTCAATTTCACTCCATCCGAGCACTTTTACCCACTCTTTGCCTAAAAATACGTGGCAAACATACCTAAAACAGAAAACCCGACACGTTTCTGTAAGTCCTAATTATAAGTTAATACACCAATTTTGGCTCGGAATATTTGGATTCAGTCATTTATTTTTTTATTTTGCAACGTTTTTCTGCTTTACATTCAAAATTAGCACAATATTTGTACTAAGTATTTTTGTGACAAGGCAAGTTGTTCTTTTCTTAATATTTAAACAATTCGCAAAAAAGCTTGAAGAAAAAAACTTGGAAGCAACGTTTTTCGTTTTCGATGCGTTTTTAGTTCTGTTTAATAGTTTGATGGTATTATTGACTTTTCGCCGATTTAATAACTGGAAGTAACCTATTTGACCGCCCATGACACCGATTTCTACCCCCTCCATGCACGTGCATGCTGATGTCGCTGAACGTCAGGATTTAACTAATGCAATAACTGTTATTGCAACGCCGCGTCTCTCGGCAAAAGCCCTCGAAGATTACACTTGGGTGTGCGCAGCAGTTGCGGGAAATCGCAAAGGCTACGAGGTTTTACTGAATCGCTACCGCAATTCAGTTTACACTGCCATGTTTAGAATGGTGAAAAACAAAGACGAAGCCGACGATTTAACCATCGAAGCGTTTGGTAAAGCATTCAATAAATTAGGCAGCTATGCTCCTGATTACGCTTTTTCTACGTGGTTGTTTCGTATTGCCATCAATAATTGTATCGACCATATCCGTAAAAAACGCATTCAAACGTTTTCTATTGATGAAACCATTAAACTCGATGGTGATAAAGAATTTTCGCACAATATTCGCGACCACGAGCCTGACCCCGAGCAACGCCTCATGCACCAACAAAAATTGGCGTATGTGAGTAATTTGGTGAACAAACTCAGTGGCAAATACCGCGACATTATTGAACTCCGTTTTTATAAAGATTGCAGCTACGAAGAAATTGCGCAAGAATTAAACTTGCCACTCGGCACCGTTAAAGCGCAATTGTTCCGGGCAAAAGATATTTTGTTGCATCAGATGACAGATAAAAAAGCAAAACCTTTTTTAGATTATCGCCCAGAGAGATTGGAAGCTTAAATAATAATCTATAAAGAAATCACCCATTAATGATAAAAGTTGCACTTGTTACAGGCGGTTCAAAAGGCATTGGCTATGGCGTTGCCGAAGTTTTAATTAAGCACGGTATTAAAGTCGCCATCACAAGTCGCACACAAGAAGCAGCTGATGAAGCCGCTACTGTGCTCAATAAAATTAAGGCAGGTTATGCTTTAGGCATTGCCTCAGATGTCCGCGATTTGGCTTCGCAACAGAGCGCGGTGGCGCAAACCATTGCCGCTTTTGGTAGATTGGATTACTTTATTGCCAATGCGGGTGTCGGGCATTTTGCACCCATTCAAACACTCTCAGTTGAAAATTGGCACGAGATGATGGATATTAATTTAACGGGTGTTTTTTACAGCATTAAAGCAGCGTATGAAGCATTGAAACAAACGCAAGGTTATTTTATTTCTATCGCGAGTTTAGCGGGCACTAATTTTTTTGAATCTGCATCGGGTTATAATGCGAGCAAATTTGGATTGGTGGGTTTTACGCAAGCTATTATGTTGGATTTAAGAAAAGATGGTATTAAAGTCAGCACCATTATGCCAGGTTCTGTTGCTACACATTTTAATAATCACACGCCGAACGCACAGGATGCTTGGAAAATTCAACCCGAAGATATCGGTCAAATTGTGCACGATTTAATTAAAATGCCTGCGCGCACATTGCCGAGTAAAGTAGAAGTGCGACCCGCACAGACGGCAAGTAGATAAGTGTTATTTTACAATTGTCAAAACGCCATATAGAGGCACATTCGTCATCCAATCTTGTTTTCGGAAGGACTCATTAATTGCCGATTACATTTTTTCGTTTGAAAATGTAATCGGCAACACTTTTTCAAATGAAAAAATGTAAATTGTGCTTTATAACGATTGTTTAATGGCACTTACTACCAATATTATTCTCAAATCTCAAAGTCGTGATAGCTTCAACCTGCCTTTACATTATTAAATTGATATTGCAACTATTTGTAGATTCGATGACTTTATCATAATTTTACGAGGTTGATAAAAGCATGAAAAAATATTTCTTAAAAACGGGGGTCTTTTCTATACTGATATTCTTAGTTTTTGTCGCTTCATGTAGCGGACAAGTCAAAAAAGATTTGTCAAAAAACAGTGAGAGAGAACAAAAAAAATTCTGGTTTGGTCAACCCAAATTAATAAAAACACAAGGCTCTGGTCTATATGATAATGTTCATTGTGGGTTAGAAGATAAAGCTGGAGTCCTTTGGTTTGGAACAACTGGAGAAGGAGTTTATCGCTATGATGGAAAATCATTTACCCAATTTACAACGAAAGATGGATTGAACAGTAATAAGGTTTGGTCTATTTTAGAAGATAAATTGGGGAACATCTGGTTTGGCACAGATGCAGGAGTTTGTCGATACGATGGAAATGTCATTACAAAAGTGCCAATGACTGAAGCCAACTTTAACACTTTTTATAATAACCCAATCGCAAAAAATGCAGTTTGGAGTATGTTGCAAGATAAAAAAGGGAAAATATGGTTTGGAACCGATGAAGGTGTTTATAGCTATAATGGAAAAACATTTGCACGTTTTTTAGATAATAAAGATATCAAGAACGATAGCGGACTGAGTCTAAAAAGCGTTCAATGTATGTTAGAAGATAAAAATGGAAACGTATGGTTTGGCTCCGGACCTATGGCATTTGAAGGCATTGGCTTTTATGATGGAAAATCTTTGACGAAATATAGACCGAATAATGAAAGTTGGATTCGTAAAATCATTGAAGACAAAAATGGAAACTTATTATTCGC
>JAYWBA010000170.1:0-31919 GCA_043781915.1 Saprospiraceae bacterium | reverse complement strand
TTTTACAGTCATTGTATTTTAAAATCGAGGTAAACATTAGGTAAACAAGTTTACCAATAAACGGCAAAAACAAAGAACCATTGATAAAAAAAATTATCCGTAATTCATTGAATCGGACTGTTTAATATAAAATACAAAACTAACGAAAATAATCGGAAATAAAAAAATAAAGCCTGTCACGCACGGGGTCGCGGGTTCGAGTCCCGTCCGTTCCGCAAAAGGTTGTCATAATGGCAACCTTTTTTGTTTATATCTCCCGAATAGAAAACGATATTAAAGATGTACGCCTTTCAACGCTACGGAAAATTGTAGAAGGCTTGGGAGGAAAATTAAATTTGAGCATTACTTTGTAGTTGTCAATAACAGATGTTAATCGCTCTAAAATTTTCAACGAAATTCGCATTTTATTTTTATCTTGCACCAAATTTAAACGAAGAAATTTAAAATAGTTGAGATGAATGCCACTTTAGACGATTCAAATATAAACACACCCAATAAGTCTTTTTTGGGAAAACTAAGCCTTACCCACTGGATTTTCATCGGGCTTGTTGCGGGCATATTGGTAGGATATTTCTTTCCGAGTGTCGGCAGAGAGATGGACGTGTTCAGCAAAATATTTCTGAACCTCATTAAATCGTTGGTCGCGCCGCTATTGCTTTCCACTCTAATTATAGGTATTGCAGGTCATGCCGATTTAAAACAAGTGGGACGCATGGGTTGGAAATCTATCCTTTATTTTGAAATTGCGACGAGTTTTGCGCTCATTATTGGCTTGATTTCGGCTAATCTTTTCCGACCAGGCGACGGTGTTGATTTAAGCGGCGTAACGGTGGCTAATAAACCTACCATAATCAAATCGGGTTGGAAAGATATTATCGTACACTCGTTTCCAGAAAATATTGCCAAATCGATTGCAGAAGGTCAGGTTTTACAAATCGCTGTTTTTGCCATCATTTTTGCTATGGGATTAACGATGGTACAAGATATTCATAAAAAACGCCTATTAGATTGGACTGAAAGTCTCGCCGAAGTGATGTTTAAATTCACAAAAGTGGTGATGTATTTTGCGCCTATTGGCGTTTTTGGTGCAATGGCGTATGCCGTGAGCATCATGGGCTTGCAGATTTTCGGACCCATTTTAAAATTAGTGTTCACATTGTATTCAGCTCTATTCTTTTTCTTGTTGTTGGTTTTGTTTCCGATTACCAAAATTTTCAAAATAAAATTAGTCAAATTTTTTAACGCGGTTAAAACGCCTGTTTCGATTGCATTTGGTACAGCAAGCAGTGAAGCAGCCCTCGCACCTGCGATGCAAAATTTAGAGGCGTATGGCGTTCCACGCAAATTTGTATCGTTTGTTTTACCGTTGGGAATGAGTTTTAATTTGGATGGTACAACCTTGTATTTAGCCGCCGCTTCCGTTTTTGTAGCTCAAGCGAACGGCATTCAACTTAGCATTGGTCAGCAAGTAACCATTATGCTCACGCTCATGCTCACATCAAAAGGTGTTGCAGGTGTTGCGCGCGCATCGCTCGTTATTTTGCTCGGCACGCTTGAAATTTTTGGCATTCCCGATAAACCCGTTTACATTATTCTCGCCGTCGATGTTATTATGGATATGGCGCGCACAGCTGTGAATGTACTTGGCAATTGCCTCGCTACGGTTGTTGTGGCGAAATGGGAGAAGGAGTTTGAAGATTAGTTGATAGTTGATGGTTGATAGTTGTTAGTCTATGAGCGCTCTCAAACTAACAACTATCAACCAACAACTATCAACTAATTCTTCACAAATTTAACGGCAGTATTACCAGCGCGTAAGAAATATATTCCTGATGCTAAATCAGAGATATTTAACCTGTCACCGTCTTTAAGCAGTCCAGATTGCACAACGCGTCCCAGTGCATCTGATACCTGATATCCGACACCTGATTGCTGATTGCTGATACCTGACTGCTGATACCTAACACCTATCACCTCTTTCGCTGGATTAGGAAATACGCTTAAAATATTGTCGGTATTAACATCAACTGTTGCTGTGTTAAAGCTGATAAGAATAATGATAGAATACACAAACTTACCTGTAACATCCTTCGCTTTAATGCGGTAGTAGTTGTTGCCAATCAGTGGTGCATTGTCTTTAAACTGATAAGCGAGCATAACAGTGCTATTCCCCGCAGCTTTAAGCGCGCCAATCGGTGCGAAATTAATTGAATCTTTGCTCCGTTCAACCACAAAACTATCCGATATAACCTCAAGCGATGTTTTCCAATCGAGCTGATTGAATGTATCGCCTTTTTTGCCTGTAAAGCTAAAGAAGTTGACAGTAAAAAGGCTGACCTCAAAATTCTCGCTTTGTAATATGAGATTTCGGTTAACATCAGTCGCTATGGTGAGCGTATTATGGCTTACTTTACAACTGTAAATTCCGTTAAGAGCAGGCATGTATCTACTTGTGGTGGTGATTGCTACCAAGTTACCATCTTTAAACCATTTAAATTGCTGAGTACTGTCAGGTTCGCCAGTTTCAACCGATAATGAATCTTTTGCAAAATTGATGGCTATTTTGGCTTGTGGTGAATATGTTATATTGCTACCTAAACTTAACCAAGGTTTTCCCGCAATGTTGCCAAAAATAAAACTGTTGTTCGAAAAACTGAAAGCCGAAAGCTGAGCGCTGAGTGCTAAGCTCGGAACATCTCCCGAAAGATTATTGAACCCTACATCCAAAGTTTGCAATTGAGGTAAATTAAAGTTCGGAATATTGCCCGAAAGTAAATTATTCTGCAAAAGAAGCGTTTGCAATTTGGGTAAAGTGAAACTCGGGATACCGTTCACGAGTTGGTTATTATCCAACAACAACGATACTAAATTCGGCAAATTAAAACTCGGAACGTCGCCAGAAAGATGGTTATTACTCAATTGCAAATTCGTTAAACTTTGCAATTTAAAGTTTGGAATAGTACCCGTCAATAAATTATCATTCAATTGCAAATTCATCAAATTCGGTAACGGCGATACGGTCGATGTCTGAAACACGCTCGGTATAATACCGCTGAGTAGATTATGACTGAGGTTGACGCTTTTTAATTCTGGAAAAGCTAATTGCGGCAAAACACCTGTTAAGACATTATTGCTTAAATTGATACTTAACAGTTTCGGGAAAATAAAGGTCGGTATATTTGAACTTAGTAAATTGTTCGACAAATCTAAAGTTGTTAGATTGGGCAGTAGAGACGCATTGGATGCCCCTACAAAATTCGGAATATCACCTGCGAGTTGATTATCATTCAACATCAAAGTAATTAAATTGGGTAAACTCAAATTCGGAATACGCCCGTTTAAATTATTTTTACTCGCATCTAATACTTTCAAATTGGGAAAACTAACAACAGGTAAAACACCTTTTAAGTTATTATTGCTCAAATTTATTACCAACACATCGCAGCCATCTACCATGAGGCTAACGCCGTACCATTTATTCAAATCAGCCGTTGCAAACCAATTGGCTTTATTTGTCCAATTATTTCCCGCTGTTGAATCGTAGAGGATTTCTAATTGGCTAAAGCTTTTCTCTAAACAGACAGGTAAATCGATAGGAATTAAACGTCCGCCAGGAGAAAATCGGATAACAGCATCTTGGCTTTGTAGTATTAAATTCTTCTCGGATGCACTTGCTACGGTGATTGTATTGTGTGTTGCTCGGCAAAAATAAATTCCTGCTGATGTCGGTTTGAATTTACTGCTGTTGGTGTTTGGAACTTCTACGCCGTTTTTAAACCATTTGTAAATTTGATCT
Source organism: Saprospiraceae bacterium (assembly GCA_043781915.1). GTDB lineage: Bacteria > Bacteroidota > Bacteroidia > Chitinophagales > Saprospiraceae > JAAFJT01. Next base: position 28,123 of record JAYWBA010000170.1, on the reverse strand, counting down.
GCATCGCTTGCACCTGTGTTAACCGATAAAATACCATCAGTACTTAAACTTACTGGAATTTTAGCTTGCGGGGCATAACTGACGGACGCGACATTTTGGGTTTGTAACCAGCGCTTAGCAACCATATCGCCAAAAACGAAGGCATTATTTTCTAAGCTCAGTGCTTTGAGCTTTGTCGCAGCGGCAAAATCAGGAATTTTACCAGAGAGTTGATTATTGGCTAAGCCAAGTGCTAAAAGCTGTGTGTTTTGAGTAAAACTCGGTACAATGCCAGAAAATTGGTTATTTTCTAAGTCAATAGCTAAAAGATTCGCATTTCCAGAAAAATCGGGAATATTGCCAGAGAATTGATTTTTGCTAAGGCTGAGCGCTGAAAGCTGAGGGCTGAAAGCTAAGTTAGGAATATTACCTGTAAGTTTATTAGTATCGAGATCTAAACTAATCAAATTAGGCAAATTGAAATTAGGGAGTCTTCCGGTTAAATTATTATTTGCTAATGATACTTCATCCACATCGCATTTATCGGTAGTTAAACTTACACCAAACCATGTTGACATATCGGCATTTGTAAGCCAATTCGTTTTTTTAGTCCAGCTATTACCACCTGTCGAGTCGTACAGTACTTCGAGTTGGTTAAAATCGTCTTCCAAACAAGCAGCCAAACCTGTAGGGAAAATTCTACCACCCTTTGAAATGCGCAACGAAATAGTCTGCGTTTGCAGCACTAAATTTTTAGCATTATTTGTTGGAACAGTTAAAGTATTGTGAGATATTTGACAACTGTAAGTGCCTGTAACAGTAGGTTTGTACTTTGAGTTTTGAGTTGTTGCAACAAGTACATTATCAACATACCATTTGAAAGTTTGATTCGCATCGGTAGCACCTGTTGAGACAGAAATCAATCCGTCTGTTGCTAAAGCAATTGGTATTATAGCTTGCGGTGCATAGCTTAACGTTGCGATATTCAACCAAGGCTTACCTTCAATATCACCAAAAATAAATGCGTTGTTTTGAATTTGTAGAGTCGCAATGCTTGGGGCTCCTGCTAAATTAGGCGCTTTGCCACTCAAGTTGTTATTGCTGACATTTAAAGTTACCAATTTAGTCAAATTAAAATCGGGAATTGAACCCGTTAATTGATTATTGGATAAGTCGATAGTTGTTAGTTGACGATTGAGAACAAAAGCAGGAATATTACCGCTTAATTGATTATTATTAAGTATGAGGGCTGAAAGCTGGGGGCTGAAAGCTACATCGGGAACTTTACCGGAAAGTTTATTTGAGCTTGCATCGAATTGAGTGAGTTGCGGCAAGTTCAAGTTCGGAAGTCTGCCAATCAAATTATTCGCTCCCAAACTGATTTTTGAAACATCACAATTATCGGTTGTTAAACTCACGCCATACCACGTTTTCATATCGGCGTTAGTAAACCAATTTGTCTTTTTCGTCCAATTATCACCACCCGTCGAATCGTAAAGCGCTTCGAGTTGATTAAAATCGTCTTCCAAACAAGCAGCTAAACCTGTTGGGAAAATTCTGCCACCGTTCGACACGCGAATTGTTACGCCGCCAGTTTTTAGAATGAGGTTTTTAGAATTATCGCCAGCTATAGTAAGGGCGTTGTGGGTTATTTGGCAACTGAAAACACCCGTTGTTGTAGGTTTATACGTGCTGCTTTGCGTTGTGGCATTAAGCACTCCATCAACATACCATTTAAACACTTGATCTGCATCGGCAGCACCCGTTGAAACTTGTAGCGACCCGGTAACTGCGTCTAAAGTGAGCGGTATATTTGCTTGTGGATTATACGCCAAAGCGGGCGTATTCAACCAAGGTTTTCCCACCATATCCCCAAAAACAAAGGCATTGTTTTGTAAATACATCACCGCCAAAGATGGAGCTGACGTTAGACTCGGAATATCACCCGAAAGGAAATTATCTCGAACGTCAATGGTTTTTAAAAACCGCGCCTTAAAATTCGGAATACTTCCTGTTAATTGATTTGATTGTAAAATCAAATCTGAAAAGAAAAACAAATTGAAATTCGGAATACTTCCTGTTAGTTTATTGAAACTGAGATCAATTATTTTTAATGCTGGAATACTAAAATTCGGGATTGAACCGCTCAATTGGTTATTACTTAACAACAAACCTTTAATGGCAGGGCTATTGAAATTCGGAACAGCGCCATTGAGTTTGTTGTTACCTAAATTCAAAACGATCAAGCTCGGCATCGCAAAATTTGGGATGCTTCCACTCAAATTATTGGAACTCATATCTAAAACAACCAATTTAGGGAGGTTTAAATTCGGAATCGCACCAACTAAATTATTTGAACCGAGCGATAATGTACTCACATCACAACCATCGGCGGTTAAAGATACACCGCTCCAAGAACTCATATCGCCATTAGTGAGCCAGTTCGCGTTATTTGTCCAACGCGGTCCACCCGTCGAATCGTACAGTGCCTCTAATTGATTATAAGCATTTACCAAACAATCGGGCAAAGTATTAGGTATTACTCTGCCGCCATTCGAAATGCGCACTGCCGAATCGGTACTTACAAGGATAAAATTTCTGAAGAAATCCGTCGGAATGGTTAAAGTGCTGTGCGTAATTTGAACAGAATACGTACCAGAAATTAAAGGTTTATATTTTGAACTTTGTGTAGTTGCAATTAATACATTAGACGCAGTCACTGCGTCTTTACGATACCATTTAAACGTTTGGTCTGCATCAACTGCACCCGTTGAAACCGAAAACAAACCATTATTGAAAGAAATCGGAATTTTTGCTTGCAGTGCATAACGCAATGCCGATACACTTAACCAAGGTTTGCCCACAATATCGCCAAAAATGAAGGCATTGTTATCTAATGTGAGCGAATTGAGCGCCACCAATTTAGAAAAGGCTGGAATAGCGCCGCTCAATTGGTTATTGCTCAAAAATAGATTTAATAACTTAGGAAAATTAAAATCAGGAATTGAACCGCTCAACTGATTTTGGTGCAAATACAAATTAGTAAGATTCGGAAAATTAAAATTCGGAATCGAGCCGCTCAATTGGTTATTATTGAGTTGAAGGCTGGTTAAATTAGGGAAACTAAAATTCGGTATTGAACCAGTTAATTGATTTGAACTGAGTTGTAAACTCGTCAGCGTCGGTATATTCAAATTTGGAATCGAACCTATCAATTGATTATTATTGAGGTATAAATTCAACAATCTCGGGTAAGTCAAATTAGCAGGAATGCTGCCCGTTAATTTATTTGAACCTAAATCTAAAGTGACAATATTCGGCGTAATCAAACGCGGCACTGTACCGCTGAATTGGTTGCTGTTTAAATTTAAATTTTTTAGTGCCGGCAGTAGAGACGTTGCATGCAACGTCTCTACAAAGTTCGGAATGACGCCAGTTATGGCATTAGTGCTGAGATCTAAAGCCACTAAATTGGGCAATGATAAGTTCGCTAATTTCCCTGAAAGGTTATTATTGACTAATTTTATTTCAGCCACATCGCAATTATCGGCGGTTAACGTAACTCCAAACCATGATTTCATATCACCACTTGTTAGCCAATTGGTTTTATTTATCCAAGAATTTCCATTAGTTGAGTCGTATAATGCTTCGAGTTGATTAAAATCATCTTCCAAACAAACAGGCAAACCTGTTGGCAAAATTCTGCCACTTGTTGAAACGCGAAGGGTAGTGCTTGTGCTTTGTAAAACTAAATTTCTAACTGGGTTGGAAGGTATTGTAATGGTATTGTGTGTTACTTGGCTGCTCCATGTACCCGAATGAGTTGGTTTGAATTTAGAGCTTTGCGTGGTTGCCACCAATGCACCATTATTATACCAATTGAATTTTTGGTCAGCATCAGCTGCACCTGTCGAAACTGATAAAAATCCATCAGCATCCAAAGTGATAGGAATTACAGCTTGAGGTACGTAGGCTAAACCTCGTAGGTTTGTTAAACCTACGAGGTTTAACATATCACCAAAAATGAATTGGTTGTTCGATAAGTTGAGTGTTGATAGTTGACGGTTGACAGTAAAATCGGGAATATTACCACTGAGTTGGTTATCGTTGAGGTTGAGAATTAAAAGTTGAGGGCTGAAAGCTAAATCAGGAATGCTGCCTTTGAGTTGATTTGAACTCAGGTCTAACTTCGTCAGAGCAGGTAAATTTAAATTCGGTATATTACCCGAAAATTTATTGGATTCCAATAGCAAAACTTGCAGACTTGGCAAATTAAAATTGGGGATATTACCTGTGAGATTGTTTATACCAGCATTTAAAGTTGTGATTTTAGGCAGATTTAAATTCGGAAATCTTCCTGTCAGATTATTTATACTCAAATTCAATTCAGATACATCGCAACCATCGGCGGTGAGCTTAACGTCATCCCACTTACTTAAATCGGCATTCGTTAACCAATTGGCTTTATTTGTCCAGTTAGCTCCACCTGTCGAATCGTACAATGCTTCGAGTTGATTAAAATCATCGACCAAACAACCAGCCAAACCAATTGGTAAAATTCTACCACCGTTCGACACGCCTACATTATAGTTTTCGGATTGAAGAACTAAATTTTGCGTACTATCTGCTATATTAGTTAAAGAATTGTGCGTTGCTTGAACGTAATACGAACCCGTTACAGTAGGCTTATATTTACTGCTCGTTGTCGATGCTACGAGAACACCATCTTTATACCATTTAAATTTCTGATCTGCATCGGGTGTACCTGTTGAAACAGATAACAACCCATCGCTACCCAGCGTGATAGGAATTTTAGCTTGTGGCGCATACGTCACCAACTGAACATTAGTCAACCAATCTTTACCAACAATATCGCCAAAAACAAACTTGTTGTTATCGATATAAAATTGGTTGAGATTGGTGAGTTTTAGTAAATCTGTTACAGTGCCACTGAGTTGATTGTTGGAAAGCAATAATTTATCTAAGTTCGGCAAATTTAAATCAGGTATGCTGCCACTTAATTGGTTGAAAGACAGATCTAAATTGAATAGTTGTGGCAAAACGAAATTGGGAATATTACCGCTTAAAGTGTTATTATTAAGGTAGAGTGAATACAAATTCGGAGCCTTACTCAAATTCGGCACAATACCACTCAATTTATTATTATTGAGGTATAAATTCGTCAAATTCGGAAGATTGAAATCTGGAATACTACCACTCAAATTGTTCTGACTGAGATCTAAACTATTTAAACTGTTTACCCCTACAAGTAGGGGCGGAATGCTACCACTCAATTTGTTGTTATCAAGGTATAAAGTCACCAAATTCGGTAGATTAAAATTTGGAACATTTCCACTGAGCGCATTATTGCTCAAATCTAAATTTTTCAAAGAGGTAAAAGAAAAATTTGGAATTGCGCCTATTATTTGGTTATTATTTAAAAACAGTGTTCTTATGTTGGGCAGATTTAAATTAGGGAAGTTGCCAGATAATTTATTTGTATCCGCCTCAAAATCAATAAGTAGAGGCAAAAACAAATCAGGAACAGTGCCACTGAGGTTGTTTTTGGTTAGAAACAAATATTTTAATTTCGGCAAATTAAAATTCGGAATTGTTCCTATCAACATGTTGTCATCGAGTTCAATATCAGTAACGTTCAGTAAATTTATAAAATTAGGGATACTACCACTCAAGCTGTTACTGAACAAAACCAAACCATCTAAAAAAGGTAAATTTAAATTTGGAAGCGTGCCCACGAGTTTATTTTCGCTTAAATCAATCTTTATCACATCGCAACTATCGGCAGTCAATACAATACCGTACCAATTTGTCAAACTCGAATCAACGAGCCAATTCGCATTATTCTTCCAAGTTTTACCACCCATTGCATCGTATAATGCTTCGAGTTGGTTGAAATCATCTTCTAAGCATGGGCGCAAACCTTTTGGAAAGAAACGCCCACCGTTTGAAATGCGCAGCGCGGTATCGCGACTTTGAAGCACTAAATTTCTTAGACTATTATTAGCAACCGTTAATGGGTTGTGCGTTATTTGGCAACTGAATTTACCCGTCGAAGTAGGTTTATAAGTACTGCTGTTGCTCGTCAAAACTTTAACACCATCTTTGTACCAATTAAAAGTTTGGTCTCCATCAGGCGCACCCGTTGAAACCGATAAAATACCATTAGCATCTAAATTAATAGGTATTGTAGCTTGCGGCGCATACGATAAGTTCGTTAAATTCAACCAACGTTTGCCCGCCAAATCTCCAAAAACAAAGTTGTTGTTTTGTAGTTGAAGAGCCGCAATGCTTGCAGACCCTACAAAATTCGGGATATCCCCTGAAAATTGATTATTATTTAAGCTCAATGAAACGAGCGCAGGCAAGTTAAAATCAGGTATAGCCCCCGTTAGTTTGTTGCTATCGAGTTGTAGAGCCGCAATGTTTGCGGCTCCTGCTAAATTCGGCACCAACCCACTTAAAACATTTGAAGTTAAAGTGAGTGTAGTTAACTTCGGCAAAGTAAAATTAGGAATACTACCACTCAGTTTATTGTTTGATAAGTTTAGAGACGCAATATTTTGCGTCTGCGCAAAATTGGGAATGCTACCCGATAACTGATTTTTCCCTAAATTTAACCAAGCAATATTCGGCGTGTTTGCAAAACTTGGAACATTTCCAGATAATTGATTATTGAATAAATTCAAATCAACCAATTGAGGTAAAGTATCTAATTTTGGAAGATTTCCGGACAAACTATTGTCGCTCAAATTGAGAGAACGCAATTTTGGTAAATTGAAATTAGGAAGCGTGCCAACCAATTTGTTGTTATTCAATTTAATGGAATCAATGTCGCATCCATCAGAAGTTAACACAATACCCGTCCAATTATTTAAATTAGCATCCGTGAACCAATTTTTATTGAGCGTCCAATTGTTCCCGTTTGTTGCATCGTAAAAACTTTCGAGTTGATTGAAACAAGTCTCAAGGCACACTGGAAGCGTGATTGGCAAAGCGCGTCCTCCTTTAGAGCTTCTGATGATGTAACTCTGACTTTGTAAAACCAAATCTTTAACCGATGCATCTTTATGCGTTATGCTGCAATAATAAGTACCTGGCAATGTGGGTTTGAATTTTCCGACGGCTGTTGTGGAAACTAACATATCCAACACATTCAACGGATCTTTGCGATACCAATTAAACACTTGGTCAGCATCAAGAGAGCCTGTAGAAACTTGTAGAGATGCAGTTTCTGCATCAACAGTAATAGGTATTTTTGCTTGAGGTGCATAGCGCTTATTGGCAAGTTTTAACCAATCTTTACCCAACATATCGGCAAAAACATAGTTGTTGTTATCGAGGGCAAGTGTTTTCAGTGTGATAGAAAATTCAGTTATATCGCCTGTGAGTTGATTAAAACTGGCATCGAAACTAATGAGACTGTTTAAATATTTTAAGCTATTTAAATTGCCAGTAATATTATTTTTGCTAAATGTAAAATTTTCTAAGTTGATGAGCGCTGAAAGATCGGGCAAAGTGGCGCTTAATTGATTATTATCTACTTTTAAAACAGTTAAACGCGATAAATTAAAACTTGGAATACTGCCACTCAGTAAATTTGAGCTAAGGTTCAAGGTTTTTAAACTCGGCAGATTATAATTTGGAATATTTCCTTTGAGTTTATTTTTAGATAAATCTAAAAGCGTTAATTTTGGTAGGGTAACCGAAAGGGCTATCCCTACAAGATTGTTATTACTCAGGCTTATTTGCATTAAATCGCAACCATCAGCAGTGAGCGTTAAACCAAACCACGTATTCATATCTGGATTTGTAAACCAGTTCGATTTGTTGGTCCAATTTGTGCCGCCCGTCGAATCGTATAATGCTTCGAGTTGATTAAAATCATCTTCCAAACAATCGGGCAAACCCAACGGCAAAACGCGCTTTCCATTCGATACATGAATCGCATAATTTTGGCTTTGAAGCACTAAATTTTTGTCAATATTATTGGATATGGTTAAAGTGTTGTGTGTTATTAAACAGTAGTACATGCCCGAAACAGTAGGTTTAAAAACACTGCTCGAAAATGTACCCAAATAAACATTATCCTTAAACCAATTAAACTGTTGCTGATTATCGGCAACGCCTGTATTGACGTACAATGAATCGTTTCTGATGCCAATGGCAATTTTTCCTTGGGGTGCATACGCTAAAATTTTAGCGCTTAACCATTTTTTACCAATGATATCGCCATAAACAAATTGGTTGTTGTCTATGAAAAATGAATCGGGCGATACAAACGTAAAATTTGGCACATTGCCCAATAATTGATTTTGCGAAACGTTGAGATATTGCAATTGAGGCGCAATAAAGTTGGGTATAGTGTCTGTCAAAAGGTTTCTTCTTAAACTTAAATGCGTCAGGTTCGGCAAATTGAGTTTGGGTAATTTGCCAATAAGGTTGTTATCGTCTAAAACCAATCGCGCCACATTACAACCATCGTTAGTTAAACCAACACCGTACCAAGTGGTAATGGGTTTTGTTAAGTCCCATTTATTAATCCAATTCGCACCATTGGTGACATTGTATAAATTTCTTAATTCTATGGAATCTAAGTCGCGGCAAGTGGCTAACAAAGGCGTGCTCTGACCATTCAGATTATGACCACCAATTGCAATAAACACAAGTAAAAAACAAGAATAAAAAATTCTCATGGGAAGTAAATTTGAAATGTTTTTTTAATCGCTTTAAAAATATCGGCAAAATTTAATGGTTATTCTATTGTAATTATTTAGTTAAAGCTAAAATGTTTATCAATGTAAACGCGGATTCAGCGGATTAAACTGATAAACACGGATTTATATTCCCTACTTGTAGGGAATAAATCCGCTGAATCCGCGTTTACATTGTCTGGAATTTAACCATTAACCATAATAATCTTAAAAAATGAATTGTAAGAAAAATTGAACGGCAACTTTTTAGCGTCTTTTGTGCGCTAAAAAAAATTGATCTATGCACTCTCGGTTTTGTTTCTTAAATCTACTTTAATTACGGTATGCAAATGTAATATGAGGAGTGTCATATTTTTATTTTGTTCATGTTAATATGTCGTAAAATTATTTGTTCATGTTCATAAATTTGAAAAAAATGGTAAAAGAAGTGCCATTTTTTTCCATATCGAACAAAAGTATAGTAATTTTCTTTATAAAAACAAAATGCTGGCGCTTTATTTTTCGAAAATATATTGAAATTAACATCTTGTTAGATGAAAAAAATAAGCAACCTGACTTTTCAAAGCTAAAACTGGACAATATTTTCTACATTTTGCATTTCCATACAAGCAAAATGTTTTTTTGGACAGGTATTAAATCCAATTTTAGAACAAGGTCGGCAGGGTAAATTTTTAACTTCGTTAATATGTGTGTTGGCAAAGTTTTGTTGGCTTTCGGTTTTTAGATACGGATACATCCCTAATTCTGGCACGGTATTACCCCAAATAGAAATGATGTTTTTGTTGAACGCTGCTGCAATGTGCATTAAACCTGTATCGTGCGTAATGACACACAGCGATTTTTGAACAATGGAAGCCGATTGATGCAAATTCAATTTACCACAAGCATTATAAACATCGCTTCTCTGAACAGCTTTTTCGATTTCATCGGCAACTAATATATCATCTTTTCCACCCACTAAAACTACTGGCTGTTTAATTTGGTTGGCCAATTCTATCATTTTGTGTGTTGGCAAACGTTTGGTTGCGTGCGCTGCACCGATGACAAGAGCGATATAGTCTTGAGCTTTGAGCTTTGAGCTTTGAGCTTCTCTTTCGGTGCTTGAAGAAGACTCAAAGCTGAAAGCTAATTGCTCAAAGCTATATTGCACGCTAATAAAAAAATCCAAACCTGCGCCATCGTTTACTATCCCGAATTTTTTCGCTGCTGCTAAATACCTATCAACAATGTGGACAGGTGGTAAAATATTGCGTTTAAATTTTACGAGTATCCATTTTTCAAAATTGAGTTTATTAAAGGCATACCGTTTTACCCCCAATTGCCAACTTATTTTCAGGCTTCGCAAATTATTGTGCAAATCAATGATAGCGTCAAATTTTTCTGCTTGTAGTTGCCGAATTAATTCTTTATCCGCTTCGTCAAAAAGCCAAACTTTTTTTAGGTAAGGATTGTTTGCTATTACACTGCCAAAGTTTTTCTTGGTTAAATAATGTACCTCTGCTTTTGCTTGAAGCGTGAGACATCGCACCACAGGCGTTGTTAAAACAATGTCGCCGATTGAAGAAAATCGGATAATGAGTAATTTCATTGTGTAAAATTAGCGTTTTTTAGTCCAAAATTTCTACTTTTGTAGCTTGAAGTATTAAAAATTATGCCCGAAGAAGTTTTTGAATCTACTGAAAGTATGGCGGCTATGTCTGAAGAGACACAAGGTGCTTGGCTACGCGATTCAAAATTGCACTCTTTATCGGAAGTTTTTTCGAGCATTAAAGTACCCAAATCAAAAAAGTTTGGCGCGAATATGCGCGCTTATGCAGGTCCGGGGCTAATTATTGCTGTCGGATATATGGATCCCGGTAATTGGGCGACCGATATATCAGGCGGAGCACAATTTGGTTATACTTTATTGAGCGTTATCCTGTTTTCGAATATTTTTGCCATGATTTTGCAATACCTTTCGCTTAAATTAGGTATTGTTACAGGCAAAGATTTAGCGCAAGCCTCCCGCGACGCGTATTCAATGCCTGTTGTTTATGCACTTTGGATTCTCGCCGAAATTGCCATTGCTGCCTGCGATTTAGCTGAAGTTTTAGGTTCGGCTATTGCGCTCAATTTACTATTTCATATTCCATTGCTGTGGGGCGTGGTTATAACTTTGCTCGATGTGTTGGTTGTTTTGTATTTACAGAATAAATCGTTTAAGTATATCGAAATTTTTGTGGCTTCGTTGGTGTTTCTCATTGGCGCGTGTTTTTTATATGAAATAATTGTTTCAAAACCCGAATGGCACGAAGTTGCAGTCGGCTTAGTTCCACAAACGGCTATTTTTACAAATCCGAATATGCTGTATATCGCTATCGGAATTTTAGGCGCTACTGTGATGCCCCACAATTTATATCTACATTCGAGCATTGTTCAGACCCGACAATACGAACGCAATGCAGCTGGTAAAAAAACGGCGATATTTTATGCAGGCATCGACTCAACAGTATCACTACTTTTTGCTTTTTTTATCAATGCCGCTATATTGGTTTTAGCTGCTGCGGGTTTCCATAAAAACGGATTAACGCAGGTGGCAGAAATTACTGATGCATACAAATTACTCGACCCTGTTTTGGGTGTAAAATTTTCGAGTTTACTTTTTGCAATTGCGTTATTGGCATCGGGTCAAAACTCGACACTCACAGGCACACTTTCTGGTCAAATTGTGATGGAAGGGTTTATTCAATTGCGCTTAAAGCCTTGGCAACGTCGCTTACTGACGCGTTTAATAGCAGTTGTTCCGGCGTTTCTTGTTATTGCTTTCATGGGTGAAAATAGCGTTACACAATTACTGGTTTTAAGCCAAATCATTCTTTCTATACAGCTTAGTTTTGCTGTTATACCTTTGGTGGTTTTTACTTCATCGCGTTTAAAAATGGGCGATTTTGTCAATTCAAAAGCGCTTATTGTTATTTCTATTGTGGTGGCAGCTATCATTTTGGTGCTAAATGTGTATTTGCTTTTTGGAATGTTGTTTCATTAATCAATTACGAATTACGAAACAAGAGCCGTAATTCGTAATTCGTAATTCGTAATTGAATATGTTTTTAGAACCCGCATTTAAAGGGCAGCGACATGGTTGGATAGAAGTTATTTGTGGTTCTATGTTTTCGGGAAAAACAGAAGAGCTTATTCGGCGATTGCGGCGCGCTGAAATTGCGCGACAAGAAGTGTATGTTGCAAAACCCCATATTGACATTCGGTTTGATGCCGAAAAAGTAGTTTCGCATAATGCCAATGCTATTGAAGCCGTACCTATTAAAATTTCGGAGGAATTGCTCGATTTACCCAATACAATAAATGTTCTGGGCATTGATGAAGCGCAATTTTTTGATATGCAACTCACCGATGTTTGTCAGACACTCGCACTACGTGGCATCAGAATTATAATTGCGGGTTTAGATATGGATTTTCGCGGCGTGCCTTTCGGTCCGATGCCGCACTTGTTAGCTGTCGCTGAATATATCACAAAAGTGCATGCTATTTGTCCCCACTGCGGTAATTTAGCAACGCACAGTTACAGAAAAGTTTTAGAATCGAGTAGAGTTATGCTCGGCGATAAAGATGCGTATGAACCCCGTTGCAGAAATTGTTATAGTATGGGTAATATTTTAGAACTGCGCTGAGCAGCGGTTTAAAAATTTTTGTAATCAATAATAAACGAAGCAGAAATACCACCTATAAAATACCAATCCTTCCTGTTTGGATTGCCATTAATGCTCACGCCATCGAGGTAATCAGAAAAAGTTGGCCTCCAACCCAAATCGATACCCATGCAATAACTTTCTGTAAATCGGTAGTTGATTCCAAATCCGACTGCGGGCGATATAAACGAATTTTTTGCACCCAATTCTGGAAAAGGGTAAGGCGATCTATCTGTAGGTGCCGCCGGTATACCATCAGTTGATGCGAAGGCAACACCTACAAACACGTAAGGTGAAAATTGTTGCGTAAATAAATTGTATAAACGTTTGTACGAATTTTTTTCGTCTAAAAAATGCCATTCGCTACCAAAGTAAATCTCTCTAATATTCGTGTCGAACGAATATCCACGAAGCTGAATACCAGGATCTTGTGAATTTGCATCAGTACCAGTTAGCCTCCCAATATTAAATCCTGCTTTGAGTGTAAACTGATTTTGCAAATTATACCGAATAAATGCGCCATAACTCGGCTTAGTTTCTCTAATATTCAAAACGTCTTCAGAAACATCGCCTTGATATACCGAGCCTCCGCCTAAAACACCAATTTCATACGTTTGAGCGTATGAAACTTTTGTAAAAACCAATAATATAGCAATAAAACCAATTAGTTTCGGGAATGTCATTTTAATATCGTTGAAAATTGTTTGTAAACAAGGCTAAATTTATGTTGTTGGAATCAACTTTTATTTCCTTTTAAAATTTAAAACGCCAAATTAACAATATTTGTTACTTTAGTATATATATTATATAATGAAAAAAATAAAATTCTCGAAATAATATACCTTATGGAAATTTTATATTTTGCGAATATTCGCAAAATATCTTTTCATCTTATATTCGCCCTTCATTTAACTTTTTAACTAGAAACTAATTACTTGTATGAAAAAATTATTTACACTATTGGCATTTCTGTCAGTGACCTTTGTTGCCTTAGGTCAAAAAACAATTAAAGGCACAATTACCGATGCTGGCACTAAAGAGCCACTCATTGGTGCGGCAGTTGTTGTTAAAGGGACTACAATAGGTGCTGTAACAGATATTAACGGAAATTTTTCTATTGATGTTCCTAAGGGTTCTACAGCATTAAGCGTCAGTTTTGTTGGCTTCACTTCAACAGAAGTTGTCATTGGGGCTGATTCGAACATCAATATCGCATTAAGTTCGGGCAGCACTTTAGATAATGTTGTTGTTATTGGTTCGCGTGCACCAAGCAGAACAAACACACAATCGGCAGTCGCAGTCGATGTTATTACACCAAAAGATTTAAAAGGCTTTTCGCAAGTTGATGTGAGTCAGATTCTCAATTATGTGGCGCCTTCATTTAACTCTAACCGCCAAACGGTTACTGACGGTACTGACCACGTTGATCCTGCTTCGTTGCGTGGATTAGGTCCAGACCAAGTTTTAGTGTTGGTAAACGGTAAACGCCGTCATACTTCAGCGTTGGTAAATATCAATGGCTCAGTGGGTCGTGGTTCAACGGGTACAGACATGAACGTTATTCCTGTCGCTGCTATTGAACGCATTGAGGTTTTGCGCGATGGCGCAGCAGCACAATATGGCTCGGATGCGATTGCTGGTGTCATCAATATTGTACTAAAAAAAGATAATTCGGCACTCAACGCATCAGTAACTTCTGGTTTGAACATTACGACTTTAAATTACACCGCTCCAACATTAACAGGTGGTACCACTGCCTATAGTAATAGTATCACCGATGGCAATGTATTACAAGTTGATATTTCGAAAGGATTTAAATTGGGTGAAGGCGGGCATTTGATGCTTGCTGGTCAATATAATGATAGAGGAAACACCAACAGAAGTGGTTTGGATAATATCCCAACGTTGTATCTGGGCAGTAATGGCGGTTTCCCTTCAACACCTTCTGGTGCTGACCAAACTACTTTTAGAAACAACCTACTCGCTGCCGATAATGCTATTTTAGCGACAAGTGGCGTTGATAGACATAATATTCGTTTTGGTAACGCTTCTTCAAAAAATATTGGACTTTTTATTGACGGTGGTTTACCACTCGGCAGTGGTGAATTATATTTTAGTGGTGGCATAACAACGCGTTCGGGTGAAGGGTATGGAAATTTTCGCCCCGCCGTAGCGCGCAATCAACAACCTTTAAAAGCGGATGGTTCGTTATTATATGCCAACGGATTTTTGCCTGGTATTCGTTCTGGCGTAGATGACCAATCTGTTATTGTTGGTTACAAAACAAATTTTGGCGCTTGGAAAGCTGATTTGAGTAATGTTTATGGCATGAATTCTTTTCAATTCACGGTGTTTAATTCAGGGAACGCGACTTTAGCAAATGCTGATGTGCAGCCAACCACATTCAATGCAGGTCAATTAAAATTCGCTCAGAACACTACGAATTTTGATATCTCCAGAAAATTTGATCAAGTTGGAATTATAAATGGCTTAAACACAGCTTTCGGCGCAGAATACAGATTGGATAATTATCAAATTATTGCTGGTGAATTAGCTTCTTATTCTGGCGATTTAAAAACAGTTTCTAATGCACCGTATCCAGGTGCAACAAGTTTTGGAACAACGGTTGCTGCACCTGGTGCGCAGGTTTTTCCAGGTTATCAGCCAGCTAATGAATTAAATAAATCGAGATCAAGTGTTGGTGTTTATGCCGATTTAGAAGGCGAACTCGCAAATCGTTTATTAATAGGTGTTGCAGGTCGATTTGAAAATTTTAGCGATTTTGGTTCTAACGTGATTGGTAAATTATCTGGTCGATTAAAAATTACGGATAATATTTCATTGCGTGGTTCGGTTGGTTCAGGTTTCCGCGCACCATCACTACAACAGCGGTATTTCAATAACACGAGCACGCAATTCGTTTCTGGTTTACCTTCGAACACTTTAACGGTTAACAACGACAATGATATTGCACGCAAGGTGATTGGCGTCGATGCTTTGCGTCCTGAAACTTCTGTGAACGAAGCATTGGGTGTAACAGCTAAATTTAGCAATGCTTTATCATTAACGATTGATGCTTATCAAATTGATATTACAGACCGTATTGTTTATTCAGGTGCATTTTCGCGTACGCTCTTAGGTTTTGCTGCAACTGATTATGTGGGTATTAACAACGTCAACTTTTTTGCCAACGCAGCCAACACCAACACAAAAGGAATTGATATTGTTGCCAATAGCAAATTACCGACTGGAAAAGGTTATTTGAATATCACTGCGGCGATAAACTTCAATCAGAATAAAGTGACGAGCATTAATAGCACAACGCTCATTAACGACCCTACTAAAAACGACCCTGCCAAATCGCCTGATACGTGGTTTAAGAATTTATTATTCGACCGTCAGCAACAATCGCGTATAGAGGTGGCTCAACCAAAAAATAAAACCAATGTCACGTTAAACTATGCACTCAATAGTTTCAATGTGACATTACGCGTTGTGCGTTTTGGCGAAGTACAATACGTACATAATTTAGAAACACAAGCGAAAAAAGCGGATGGCACTTTCTGGAATACGCAGTTTGCGCGCGATGCCAATGGCATCGCTTTAATCGACCAGACATTTAATCCTGTGTTCATTACAGATTTAATCGTCGGGTACAGCGTTACAAAAGCCTTCAATATTTCGGTAGGTGCAAATAATATTTTTGATGTTTACCCCGATCAGATATATATCGACCCACGCAATTCGGCAGGTAGTATCGATTATTCTTCTGGTCGCGATGCATCTAACAGAGGTCGCTTGTTGTTTAATGCCAATCAAGGTGGATACAACGGACGATTTGCATTTGCGCGATTAACGTATAATATAAAATAGTTTTTCTAACTTTGCGTTTAAACGAACATCCCTAATTTTCCATGTTGGCAAATTAGGGATGTTTTTATTTGTAATTCAAACCTGTTAGGTTTTAAAAACCTAACAGGTTAATCGTCACTAACTTGACAGGTTTTCCAAACCTGTCAAGTTAGAATTATAGTGAACTTAATGTTTCTCCCATCGTTTATAAATGTAAGAGCAAGGACTGGCGTCCATACAAAATAGATTATGCATATCCAAGATTTTAATATACCACAATTACACAACGTAAAATCGGAACAATTTTTTCTCATAGCGGGTCCGTGTGCCATTGAAAGCGAAGATATTGCTTTTGAAGTAGCTCAAACAGTTAAAGCACTTTGCGAGAAATTAAAGATCCCCTATATTTTTAAAGGCTCATACAGAAAAGCAAATCGCTCGCGCATTGATTCTTTTTCTGGTATTGGCGATGAAGAAGCACTCGCCATTTTGCGCAAAGTGCGTGAAACGGAACACCTACCCACCACCACTGATATTCACTCCGATGAAGAAGCAGCTTGGGCAGCCACGTCGGTTGATATTTTGCAAATTCCCGCTTTTTTATGTCGGCAAACGAGTTTGTTGGTGGCAGCAGCGAATACAGGTAAAGTGGTGAATATTAAAAAAGGGCAGTTTGCTTCACCGGAAACGATGCACCATGCAGTGCAAAAAGTGCGCGATAGTGGTAATAATAATATCATGCTGACAGAGCGCGGCAATACTTTTGGTTATGGCGACTTAGTTGTCGATTACAGAAACATACCCGAAATGCAAGAATTTCAAGTGCCCGTTATCATGGATTGCACGCACTCGCTACAACAACCCAATACAAAAGGCGGTGTAACAGGCGGAAAACCTGCATTGATAGAAACTATTGCACGCGCTGCAATCGCCGTTGGTGCCGATGGAATTTTTATAGAAACGCATCCAAATCCATCAAAAGCTAAAAGTGATGGAGCGAATATGTTACCTTTGCATCAATTACCTGAATTGCTGGAAAAATTATGCGCATTGCGGCATACGATTCAGAAATTTAGTTGACAGTTGACAGTCGTAGATTGTATCACAAACTGTCAACTATCAACTGTCAACTATCAACTAATAAATTATGATACGAGCAGAAAATATTGAAAAAAAATTTGGAAATCAACAAATACTGAAAGGCATATCTGCCACTTTCGATGCAGGTAAAACCAATCTCATTATTGGTCGAAGCGGCGCGGGTAAAACGGTGCTACTTAAAATTTTGGTGGGGCTTCTTCCACCAACAACTGGAAAAGTTTGGTACAACGATACCGATTTTACAGGTTTAGACCGCAAAGCATTGCAAGCTATTCGGATGAAAGTAGGTATGCTTTTTCAAGGTTCGGCTTTGTTCGATTCAATGACCGTAGAACAGAACATCCGTTTTCCACTCGATATGTTCACAACGGGCACCAAAAAAGAAAAAGATATGCGCGTCGATTATTGTTTAGAGCGCGTGAATTTAGCAGGTGTGAATTTAAAATTTCCGTCTGAACTTTCGGGTGGTATGCAAAAACGTGTCGGTATTGCACGCTCAATGGTGCTTGACCCGCTCTATTTATTTTGCGACGAACCTAACTCTGGTCTCGATCCTAAAACAGCTATTGTCATCGACGAACTCATTCACGACATCACCGTAGAAAAAAATATTACTACCATCATCAACACACACGATATGAACTCGGTGATGGAAATTGGCGACAGTATTTGTTTTATACATGAAGGCAGATTGGAATGGAATGGCAATAAAAATGAAGTCCTCACCAGCACGAACCAAGAACTGCAGCATTTTATTTTTGCGTCGCCGTTTTTACAACGGTTGCGGGACCAAGCGATGCAAAATTCATAATGTACAGACGCGATTTATCGCGTCTGAATGAAAATTCATCGCGTCTGATACAAAAATAAAAATGAAAAATATTTTTTTTCATAACACCCATTTAAACATAACATCGTTTGTTACGTTTAACCATTTAATTTTAATCTACTAAACGTAACATCTTTTGTTATGTTTGAATTTTAAAATAATTTTGCTACCTATTAGATTTTTTGAAAAAAAAATTTAGTGTGGTAGAATAAATGTATTTCACATTTGATTCCAATAAACATAATGTTCTTGAACCAAAACATTTTCTCTGCGTTTAATTCAAAAATTCCCTTATTTTTGCAGAATGCAAAAATTCCTCACCGCAAAAGGTACTGAAACAGATATATGTCACAGCCAACTGCCACATCGGCACCAAAAAAGAAGTTTAATGTCTCGTTGTTTAGGCGGATTTTATCGCTCGCAACGCCTTACAGATTTTATTTTATAGCGGCAGCAGTCATGGCGCTTATTTTAGCACCACTCTCGAGTGCGCGTCCGTATCTCATTCAGCAAATAGTTGATAAACATATCTTCAAAGCTGATGTGGAAGGTATGACGCGATTAACCATCATACTCTTGGTGCTATTAGTTATTGAAGTGGTTATAATGTACGTATTTAATTATACGACATCGTGGCTCGGTGCATCAATTGTGCGCGATTTGCGCGTGCGGGTGTTTTCCAACATCACCAAACTTAATCTGTCTTATTTCGATAAAACCGCTATCGGTCAATCGACAACGCGCACCATAAACGACATTGAAACCATCAATGCCGTTTTTTCAGATGGTATGATAACCATCATCGCCGATTTACTCTCACTCATTGTCATTTTGGGTGTGATGCTCTGGACGAGTTGGAAACTGACTTTAGTGACGATGTCGGTTTTGCCGTTGCTTATTTTGGGTGCGCGGTGGTTTAAAAACGAAGTTGCGAAATCGTTTCAAGTGGTGCGGAATGAAGTAGCACGAATGAATGCTTTTTTGCAAGAGCATATTTCTGGTATGCGAATCGTGCAAATTTTCAACGCAGAAAAGGAAGAGCGCGAAAAATTTAAAATCATCAATCGCAATTATACGGGCGCTAACTTGCGTGCCATTTTTGCTTACGCCGTTTTCTTTCCTTTTGTTGAAATTATTTCCGCTGCAGCCATCGGTTTAATGGTTTGGTATGGTGCGCGCAGTGTGATTCAAAACGATATAACTATTGGTGTTATGGTGGCTTTCCCGGTGTATATCAATATGCTTTTTCGCCCTGTGCGTATGTTGGCTGATAAATTCAACACGCTGCAAATGGGTATGGTCGCTGCCGAGAGGGTTTTCAAACTTCTTGACGACCCAGCGTTTTTAGAAAAAACAGGCACTCAAAAATTGACACGTTTGAAAGGCGATGTCAGATTTGAACACGTTAACTTTAGTTATGATGGCGTGACGCAAATATTGAAAGATGTATCGTTTTCGCTCAACGCAGGCGAAACTTTAGCCATTGTTGGTTCAACAGGTTCGGGCAAAACGACGATTACGAGCATTTTAAATCGCTTTTACGAAATACAAAGTGGCGAAATTTATTTCGATAATATTCCGCTGCACGATATTGATGTTTACTCACTGCGCAATCGCATTTCGGTTGTTTTACAAGATGTATTTTTGTTCAACGGAACGATATTAGAAAACATCACCTTGCGCGATAAATCCATTAGTTTAGACCGCGTTGTAGAATGTGCGAAACTTATTGGCGCAGATGGATTTATCGAAAATTTACCTGGCGGTTATATGTACAATGTTATGGAACGCGGCGCAACGCTTTCGGTTGGTCAGCGACAACTCATTTCGTTTGTGCGCGCTTTGGTTTTTGATCCCGATATTCTCATTCTCGACGAAGCCACTTCATCTATCGATCCAGAAAGTGAAGAAATTATTCAATATGCCATTGAACGCATTATTACCAAGCGCACATCTATCATCATTGCGCACCGCTTAACCACTATTCGACACGCGCAAAATATTTTAGTGATGGACAAAGGTGAAGCCATTGAGTTTGGTCCGCACGAAAAATTGATGCAAATTGAAGGCGGTCGCTATCGAGAATTGTATGAAATGCAATATGCAGCGTTGCAAACTATGGAATAATATTCCTATTTTTGTGTAAATTTCTTTGTTCGATGTGAGGGGATATTTCGTGATTTATTTTGGTGGTGAGGTGCATACGTGGAAAGAATGGAAAAAGATGTAAAGATGTCCTGTTGGTGTCTCCAATATACGCGAGCGACCAACGGTAGAGACGCCATGTTGGCGTCTCCCAACGTTACCCATGTTGGCATTTTGTCTCAATTGTATGCGCAAATGCCAACCACCAATTAAACATAAGACGCCAACATGGCGTCTCTACCGTTTATCGTACGCGTAGATTTGTAGACGCCAATTGGACTTTTCTACGATGTTTATTTATTTTCCCAAAAATAAATTATATTTACACAATCTTAAAAATTACACCCCACCGTGTTCAAACTGAAAACTTATGAAACTGTTAGTCAAAATCTTTTTGCTTGTTTCCTGCTTCGCTGTATTACAGCACGGCTCGAGCCAAAACGCTTTTCCACCTGCGTATCAACTTACAACCGACACAATAAGCACTGTAACGCTTCCTGTTTCAAATTGGCAATACGTAGAGGACAGAGGCGCAAAATGGACAATTGACTCAATGCTTCAACCCGCCTTTGGTGATAAATTCCACACCAATACACCTGAAAATCGGAGAGATAATGACCATATGCTTGATTATTGGGTGCGTTTTCGTTTGAAAAATACTATGGATAGAGAAGCGCATATTGCTTTGCAATTTCTTGAGGGATCGCAATCAGATTTGTATCTTTTTGAATCGAATGGGATAAAACGCCATTTAATGAATGGTATAGCTATCCCTTGGAGCAAACAAGAAGGCACTAAATTAAATATCTGGGGAGGCGACTATATTCCAATTTCAATTTTAGTAGGGGATGAAACTACAATATATATGAAAACTCATTCTGAAATAGCTTTCTATAGTGTAATCCCTTCGAGAATGCTGATTCACCTCTTTTCTATTGAAAAAATGAATTCGGAATTAAGGGACTTTGATGATAGCATTTTTATACAGGCCATCGAAGATTCTGTTTTTTTTGGTATTTTGCTCTGGGTTGCCATATTTAATTTATTCTTTTTTTCAATTGTAAAAGAACGAACCTACTTGTATTTTGCTTTATATGTTTTCTTTCTTGGGTTTGGAAGGTTTCACACAGCTTTGTTCCATCTTTTTTTCAGAGAACAGCCTAACATATTTTTCCCTTTCCTTTTTCCTTATTGTCAGGTATTTATTACTTTTTTTAACACTTATTTCTTTCGTGAATTATTAAAAACGCGGCTTAATTTCCCTAAATGGGATAAATTATTGGTAATTCTTAATACTACCTTTTTTATTGCTTTCACTCTTAACTACTTCCTTAATTATAAAATATTTCCGCCTAAATGGGTTTGCATTTTCGCCGAGTTTACTTGGAGTATATTAGCAGTAATTTTATACCTTTCATTATTAGTAACTTTAATTTTATTTATTCGAAAACCTGAAAGAACGCATAGAAACTTTATGTTTGCCCTATTACCACCTTTCGGCACTTGGGTAATTTGTTTTTCATTAATGTATATATTTTCTGTTTTAAATAGTTGGTTTGCCATTCCTTTGCCATTTTTTTTACATTGGCTTGAAACAAATTGGGCTGTCATTGAAAAAGTTTGTCTCGCTTGGATGATTATTTATTTCAGTTGGGTTCTCATTGAAAGGTTTAATGAATTGCGGAAACAAGTGGTACAGAAAGAATTGGAAAAAGAGATTGAACGTAGCCAATTAATTGAGCAGCAAAAGACTGAATTAGAGAAACAAGTTGCCGAGCGCACATCAGAACTAAATCTTTCTTTAAAAAATCTCAAATCCACTCAAAACCAACTCATACAATCTGAAAAGCTCGCGAGTTTGGGCGAACTCACGGCAGGCATTGCGCACGAAATTCAAAATCCGCTCAATTTCGTCAATAATTTTGCGAAATTCAGTATTGAAATAGCCCAAGATTTGAACACAGAAATAAATCAACCCGAAGTAGATAAAAAGTATGTCGGAGAATTATTGAAAGACTTAACAAGCAATCAAGAAAAAATAAATTTTCATGGCGTGCGCGCTTCGAACATTGTATCAGGAATGATAGAACACTCGAAACCCAATACAGGTGTCAGAGAATTGACTGAAGTTAACAAACTTTGTGATGAATATCTCCGATTTGCAAAAAATAGTTTTCAAACCAAAAATAAAGATTTTAAATGCGAAACGATTTTGCACTTTGATGACTCATTACCGAAAATAGAAATTGTTCCACAAGATATTGGTCGCGTTGTTGTGAATTTAATTAATAATGCGTTTTATGCGGTGAATGAACGTAGTAAAAACCTGTTAGGTTTTGAAAACCTAACAGGTTTGGACGATAAAAAATACAAACCTGTAGTTACAGTCACAACACAAAAAACCGACAACACCATCGAAATTCGGATAAAAGATAACGGCACAGGAATTCCTGACGCTGTTAAAGAAAAAATATTTCAACCGTTTTTCACTACCAAACCAACGGGTTCCGGCACAGGGTTGGGTTTATCATTGGCTTATGATATTATAACCAAAGGACACGGCGGCACGTTAAAAGTTGAAAGTGTGGAGGGAGAAGGGAGTGTGTTTATTATTGTTCTTCCATAAAATCTTCAAACAGAAAGGTTTTTCAGGAAAATCTTGATGTTTTGCAATAATTTAAAACATTTTGTTTTAAATTATTTGTAAAATTGTTTTAACTTGCTTAGTTTTGTAGCGTTAATTAAAAAAAATTGCGTAACGTACTACAAACTTAAAATGATAGACGAAAAAAACATGGACGAGCGCATGGCGCGCATCGAAAAATTTATCACATCACAAATCGTGTTTCAAAAGGAATTTTTAACAGTGCAAGAAGCGGCATTGTTTTTATCGCTACGCATGACCACTTTATATAAACTCACAAGTGCCGAAGCCATTCCTTATTATTGCCCGAATGGAAAACGCGTTTATTTCAAACGCTCTGAATTAGTCAATTGGGTTTTTGATGCCAAACAACTTTCAGCACGGAAACAAAAAAATAAAGCAGTTATAAAAGCTGATAATTTGGTGTAATGCTGAAAAACTTCGGGAGGTTTTTTTAAGTTGCATTAAGCATTCTTTGTGAAACCTTTGTTTCTTTGTGCCTTTGTGGTGAAAATATGCCCCGAATTTCTTAACCACAAAGGTACAAAGAAGCAAAGTTTTCACAAAGTCGTAATTTTTTTTAAAACAGATTGCTATCCTATATGAATCTCCAAAAACGCATCGAAAATTTAGACATTATTCTGGCGTCTCAATCGCCGCGTAGAGCGCAACTTTTACGCCAATCTGGTTTTACAAATATTCAAATTGCACCCGCTGATGTGGATGAAACAGTTCCAGAAGGTATGCCGCATTTCGATGTAGCACTACATTTAGCGCGAAAAAAAGCCAACCACCAAAAATATTTGTTGCGACCCAATAGTATTATCATTGCAGCCGATACAGTCGTTATTGTTCCAACAAAATCGGGAACTCAAATTTTAAACA
Organism: Saprospiraceae bacterium; assembly: GCA_043781915.1. Taxonomy (GTDB): domain Bacteria; phylum Bacteroidota; class Bacteroidia; order Chitinophagales; family Saprospiraceae; genus JAAFJT01. The sequence goes on along the minus strand of JAYWBA010000170.1, from coordinate 4,270 downwards.
AACCCGCCGATAAAGCAGAAGCAATGACTATGCTCAAATTATTGAGCGGCAAAAAGCACCATGTAGTTACAGGCGTTTGTGTGGTGTCCAATAAATTTGAAGACGCTTTTAGCGCCATTACAGAAGTGCGGTTCGAAAAAATGAGTAAAGCTGAGATTGAATTTTATGTTGATAACTACAAACCTTACGATAAAGCAGGTGCGTATGCAGTACAAGAATGGGTGGGACAGTGCAAAATAAAATCGATTAAAGGTACATATTCGAACGTGATGGGTTTGCCAATGTACGATTTGTACAAAGTTTTGCAACGGTATTTGTAGTTCATTCGCTTTATCTCAAAATTGTTAGTAATACTCAGGTTGTTTTGCTTTCGAGATTGTATGATCAACAAGAACGCCAAGCATGACGGCTCTACGTGTTTGGTGTTCTTATTTCTTGAATGACCGAGAAATTTATGCCTACATGATTAATTAAATAAAATTTTCATTTACTTACAAAACCCGTCTTAAAATAACTTTAAGGTGGGTTTTCGTTTTAATAGCATAAAATACTAAATTTGCAGAGTGTTTTTGATAATTTTAAATTTACCCTAACAAAAGGCAGTCAAAAACTTATCACTTAATACTTATCATTTATCACTTAATAGAAAATGTCTCTTAACATACCCGATCCAGATTTTAAACGCATCGTTATTGTCGGTGGCGGATTTGCAGGATTAACGTTCGCACAAAAACTGATTGATACGCGCTATCAAGTTGTTTTAATTGATAAGAATAATTATTTTCAGTTTCAACCGCTTTTTTACCAAGTCGCGATGGCAGGTTTGGAACCGAGCAGTATCGTTTTTCCGTTCAGGAAAGTTTTCCAAAAAGCGAACAATGTTTTATTTCGCGTGGCTGAAATGAGTGAAGTTTTGCACGCAGAAAATCAAATTGTAACCGATAAAGGTATTTTAAAGTTCGACTATTTAGTTATTGCTGTTGGCGCCGATACCAATTTTTTCGGCAATGCGCGCTTGCTCGATTTTGTTATACCTATGAAAAGCGTGGCTGAATCACTTTTTCTACGCAATGCTATTTTGGACGATTATGAAAAAGCGCTTCTAACAAACGATGAAGCTGAACGCGAAGCATTGATGGATATTGTGGTTGTCGGTGGAGGACCGACAGGTGTTGAAGTGGCGGGTGCACTCGCAGAAATGCGCGCCAACGTGATGCCTGTTGAATATAAAGAACTGAATTACCGCAACATTGATATATATCTCATTCAGTCAGGTCCACTTTTGCTCAATACCATGAGTGCCAATGCTAGTGCTTGCGCTTTTAAATATTTGACGGATTTGGGTGTGAAAATTATGATCAATTCGCGTGTGCTCGATTACGACGGCGACACCGTTCAACTTGAAGGCGGCAAAACCATTACGACTAAAAAAGTGATTTGGGCAGCGGGTATAATTGGTAACAATGTCAAAGGATTTGAAGCGGCGGCTTTTGCACGGGGTAAACGCATAAAAACGGATGCTTTCCATAAAGTCATCAGCTTTAATAATATTTATGCCATTGGCGATATTGCTTTTATGGATGCTGAACCAATATATAAAGAAACAGGCCACCCTCAAATAGCACAAGTCGCGATGCAAATGGCGAAGAACCTTGCAAATAATCTGATTTTAGAATCGAAAAATAAACCCACGTTAAAACCATTTAAGTATCGCGATTTAGGTTCTATGGCAACTATTGGGAGAAACAAAGCCGTTGTCGATTTACCTTTCTGGCGTTTTCAAGGCATTTTTGCGTGGTTCGTTTGGTTGTTCGTGCATTTATTTTCGCTCATTGGTGTGAAAAATAAAATCTTCGTTTTCATCAACTGGTTTTGGAGTTACTTTACTTACGATCAGGCGTTGCGCCTCATTATTCGACCGAGAGTGAAGAATAGAATTAATTAAGTTTTCAGGAATCAGAGGTCAGGAGTCAATTTTATTCACCTGACTCCTGACCTCTGATTCCTGAAAACTGACTCCTACCGCAACAAACTCTTTATATGTTGATATTGCGCCGTATTCTTTGCACTGCCCGTGCACCCCGATGCTTTTGCATTAGCCGTAATACTTTCTACGCGATTTGGTGGACTGGGGTGCGTGCTTAAAAATTCTGGCTGACTCGCTGCACCGCTCGCAGTAATTTTTTTGAAAAAGCCCGCAGCACCTGCTGCATTATATTCAGTGCCACACAAATAGTTTACACTCATTTCATCTGCTTCCGTTTCATGTGAGCGACTGAATTTTAAGCCGATAAGCCCAGTTGTAATTTGCCCGATTGTGTTCGCTGTGTTTTGCACAGAACTATCTTTTTTTCCTACTAATACATAAGCTGCAATATATTCAGCCAGCATAATACCGTTTTGTTCATACATCTGTTTCATAGAGTGGCGTTTTGCCGCATGACCCATTTCGTGTCCCATCACACCCGCGAGTTGATCTTCAGAATCGAGGTATTTCATAATACCCGTGTAAACATAAATATAACCACCCGGTGTGCAAAAAGCATTGAGCGTTTTTGGGTCGTTAATAATTTTTACTTCCCAAGGGAAATCGGCAGCGTGCTCAACTTTACCCGTAGCTAAAAGTTTGTTTTTTATGCCACGTACATAAGCGTACACTTCTTCATTGCCGCGTTCAGGCAATAATGGATACGTTTTAGGGTCTTTTGCGATCTCATCTGAAGCCTGTTTGCCGAGCGTTGCATCAGCACTAACATCGGGTAGAAGCGCATTGCCAAAGGCACTGCCCGCGTTGCTCAAAGTTTTACAGTTCCAGTTAAAAGCTACAATTGAGGTTGTAAAAAAAAGGAGTATTAAAGATTTTAAAAAATTCATAATGCTTTATGTTTAAATGAACGCTACAAAATTACACAATTAACAACGCTTTTTATTAGAACTTATTTTAATTTTTTGTTTTCAGACAAAAATGGGTTAAACCAAGTTCTTTAATTAAATTAGTTTTTCTTTGCGACTTCTTGCACTTTTTTTAAGACTAAAAGAAAAGTTAATGGCTTATAGCTCATGACTCATGGCTATAAACTGTATTCGTCAACGTTCCAATACCATCAATGCTGATGCGCACAACATCGCCAATATGTAATGTAAATTCATTCGGTGGCACCAAGCAAGTACCTGTCATTAAATAAACGCCATGCGGAAAACTCATTTCTCGGAATAAAAAACCTATGAGTTCTACGTGTGTTCTTTTCATCTGATTGATAGAAATTGTACCAATAAATACCCTTTCACCAAAACGCAAAATTTCCATAGCAATTTTAGTATCGGGGTCGATTGGTTTTTCTGGCACGTATAAACACGGACCAATCGCTGCCGATTTATCGTAACTTTTGGCTTGTGGCAAATACAATGGATTTTCACCTTCAATATCGCGTGAACTCATATCGTTACCAATAGTATAACCCACAATTTTACCCGACGATGTTGCAAAAAGCGTTAATTCTGGTTCAGGTACGTTCCAGTTTGAATCTCGGCGAATATAAACGGCTTCGCCGTCACCTGCACAACGCCCTGCTGTCGATTTAAAAAACAATTCAGGTCGATGCGCTTCATAGACTTTAGCGTAAAAATCGGCGCCACCTGTATCTTTGGCTTCTTCCATGCGCGCTTCGCGGCTGCGCAAATACGTAACACCCGCAGCCCAAATTTCTTGCTGATTAATAGGTGCTTGAATATTTTGCTCTTTAAAATACGCGGTATCTTTACCCACACACCTTTCTGAGTGATCTTTTAAAAAATCGTACAAATCATCCCGATTCACTAGCTTATCCCATCGGTAATTATAGCAATGGTGCGTTTTTTCACCATCAACCAAAAAAATTCCGTTTTCTGTTTTATACAGTTTCATAAAAAGGTTTTTGCAAAAATATAAAATTTGCGCACAAACCACGCGAAATTATACACCCAATTTTAAGAAGCTGTTGAAAGTATTAATTAAGTAGTTGAATAGTATCCACCCGATGAATTTCTTTGCGCACGCACCATAAATATTAAAACAAAACTTGTATTTCTGATAAAAAGTAGATTATTTTTGTATCGTCTGTTGTGCATGAAGGTCGACTCCATGTCGTCGAAGGATACCCTTCTTAGTGCATTTATGAGCAATTTTTTATCTTGAAGTTGTTTAAACTTTTGGCTCTTTAAAAATTTTCCTGATGAATATCGCTGCGAAAGCCATAAAATGGAGCGACATCCAATTTATAGTTTTGTATTC
>JAYWBA010000169.1:0-32214 GCA_043781915.1 Saprospiraceae bacterium | reverse complement strand
TGCAAACGCCACTTTCAACCATAATTTGTAGGGCATCGGCGAGTTGGACTTCATTATGCGTGCGTTTATTCTCTTTTATGAGTTTTTGCAATGCGTCGAATAGTTGTTTTACATCGACAAATTTATACAAACCCACCAAGGCTAAATTGGAATGCGGAATACGCGGCTTTTCTTCTACTTTTTTGACAATACCTTTCGTATCGAGTTCGACAATGCCAAAATCGCGCGGATTATTCACTTCTCGTACACCAACACAATTGGCTGAACTATTGATAAAAGCTTTTAAATCAGTATCGAAAATAGAGTCACCAATGACTAAGTACAACGCTGTTTCGTTTTTGTAAAACTTGTGTGCTAACCAAACGGCGTTTCCAACACCCTCACGCGCGTCTTGTTCAATAAATTCTACTCGAAGCCGAGGGTAAGTTTGGTGTACATAATCGCGTATTTTTTCACCCAGATAACCCACAACCAAAATAAATTCTGTGAATCCGTTAGTAATAAGCGTATCAATTAAATGACTTAATATCGGTTTGCCTGCCACGCGGATGAGCGCAGTGGGTTGCGTATATGTGAGCGGTCGCAAATGCGTACCTGAACCCGCTACTGGAATTAATACTTTCATTGCACGAATATAGTCAATTACGAATTACGAATTACGAATTACGGAAAAAAATTACGAATTACGAATTATGAATCATGAAAAGCAACTATGAACTACTGTTTTTTTTCGTAATTCGTAATTCGTAATTCGTAATTGATTAATTTTGCAAACTTTTTCAAGAATACCACTGTTTATATCGTATGAAAGTTACAGATTACTTCGAAGCCGCTAAAGATAAAACGCTCATCACTTTTGAAGTCTTACCGCCCCTGAAAGGTGGTTCAATGAAAGCTATTTTCGATACGCTAGACCCACTGATGGAATTTAAACCACCCTTTGTTGATGTCACTTATCACAGAGAAGAATATGTTTACCGCAAACAAGCAACAGGATATTACGAAAAAACTGCTATTCGCAAACGCCCTGGAACGGTTGGTATTTGTGCTGCCATCATGCACCGTTATGGCGTAGATGCTGTACCGCATCTAATTTGTGGTGGATTTTCGAAAGAAGAAACCGAAAATGCGCTCATCGATTTGAATTTCTTGAACATCAACAACGTTTTGGCTTTGCGTGGCGATGCAGCTAAATTTGAAGATAAGTTTATACCACATGTAGAAGGACATGCTTTCGCGCTCGATTTAATCGAACAAGTGAATGGTATGAACAATGGGCAATATTTGGATCCATCCATCCAAAATGGTGAAAAAACTGATTTTTGCATCGGTATTGCGGGTTATCCAGAAAAACATTTTGAATCGCCGAACTTAGAAACGGATATAGCTTTTTTGAAAAAGAAAGTAGATGCGGGTGCGAGTTATATTGTAACGCAAATGTTTTTCGATAATCAGCATTATTTTAATTTTGTGAAAACCTGTCGCGATGCAGGTATTAATGTTCCGATTGTACCTGGTTTAAAACCCATCACTAAAAAATATCAGCTTAATTCCATTCCTCGTTTATTTTTTATTGATTTGCCTTCCGATTTGGTAAATGCTATGATGAGCGCCAAAGATGATGCTGCGCTTAAACAAATTGGCATTGAGTGGTGTGCTGCACAATCGAAAGAATTGAAAAAGTTTGGTGTGCCGTGCTTGCATTATTATACGATGGGCGATTCGAAAACTATCCGCTCCATCGCCGAACAGGTGATTTGACCAAGATTAAACAGATTAAAGGATTCTCAAGATTTTAAACATACTATTCATGGAAGAACAACTAAAGTACCAAGATTTAACAAGAAGAATAATTAAATGCGCGATGGCAGTTCATCGAGAACTTGGAAATGGATTTCAAGAAATTTTTTACCAGAAAGCATTAGATATTGAATTTGAACTTGAAGGTTTAAAATTCAATCGTGAGTTTGATATGTATATCTTCTACAGAAACCAAAAAATTGGGACTCGTCGCGTGGACTTTTATGTAGAGGAGTTGATTATGGTTGAACTAAAAGCAGTAATTAAACTTGAAGAAGCTCATTTAGCTCAAGGTTTGAATTATTTAGAAGCATCAAATAATGAGATTGGTTTGCTCATCAATTTTGGTAGTAAAAGTTTAGAATTTAAACGTCTTTACAATAAAAAATATAAAAGTCTTTAATCCGAAATCCTGAAAATCCTTTAATCTGTTTAATCTTGGTCAATTCTCAAAATCGATTTGCACCGTATCATCCACTTTCAACCCGTGCAATTCAGCCGCTTTACCAAGGTAAATAGAAATTTCTAACAAATCGTTGCTGAACAAACACAAAGTCTCACCAACACTCACATCGTTATAATATTTTGAAAGTTGTTTGATCGGTTCATGCCGTTTAAAATAGAGATTAAACGCTCTGCCTTTTCCGACAGAATCAAAAATATCGCGCGAAATATTGGTGATGATGTTTTGATACGAGTCAATATACAAAACACAACCGCGAATTTGATTTTTTGTTATGACAGGTTTGAGGAGAAATTTTTTATCGTAGTTGGATACGTTTTCACCCCAATTGTCTAAAGTATTGTTTTTTAAAAGTTCAACTACACCATACGAAAGTGCTTCATTAATAATTGAAAAATGAATACCTTCAATCCGTTTAGCTGCCATTTTTTTGGGTAAATCATCAAAAATGAGTGAAAACACGCCGTTGTCAGGACCAATAAAAAAATGATTTTTGTGTTCGAAAGCAACATAGCGCGGTTTTTTCTTTTCCGAACTGTCAACACACACAACATGAATACTTCCTTCAGGAAAAAAATGCCACGCATTGCGCAAAGTGTGCGCTGCATGAACAATATCGTAATTTTTTATAGTGTTCGAAATATCAACAAAATTAGGCGCAGTCACTTCCGCACCGAAACATTTGTTTAGTATTGAACCTTTCAGCGCAGCAACGTAGTAATCGTTGGTGCCAAAATCGGTAGTGAAAGTCACTACACGTTGATGCACAAATTCTTTTTTTATTTCTTCGTTTTCCACGCGGGTTTAAATTAAATGAGCTATTTGCTTTGAGTAGTTCTTGTTGAGCAGCTCAAAGCTCAAGGCTAAGTGCTCAAAGCTTTAACACAGACGCACAAAATTAATCAAATAGTTACAACAAAAGCGATTTATTGGTCGCAAATCAAAGACATTGAAAAAAATATTCTTTATTCATAAACCAGTGATTTTCTAAAAAAGTAATTTTGAAAGCATATTTTAGGTTTTATAAATAAAATACAGATAAAATGCAAACCATTCTTGTACTTTTGTAGATAAGTTTGAACACTTAAACAGTATGGAGTCAAAACTCAATTTCGATTTCAAAACAATTCAAGAACTGATTGGCACTTTGAAAAGAAAAATTTACAGTATTAAGAAAACGCAAAATTAATATTTTTTTAAGATAGGATTTTGTTTATCGATTCGTGAAAAGTATTACTTTTAGCCTACTTTTATAATATCAATCTTTCAATGATGAACACTGCTTCTATTATTAAAAATAATCTTCTTTATTTATTGTTGGCGTTTCTAACATTCAGCGCATCGGCACAAGAGAAAAAAATGCCCTATAGTTCGGATATGAACGAGCAAGCGTATAAACAATTGGCTGAAAAGCGCATTACCTTGCCCAATCAATGGAAACTCACGCCTATTGGTACACAATTACAATTGGGCGATTTGCCACTTAATGCTGTTTTCTCATCAAACAAAAAATTATTAGCCATTACAAATAATGGTGTAGCAAAGCATTATATTCAGTTGTTCAACACAGAAACTGGTACACCTGTGCAATGCGATGAAAAAAATATTGCAATGGGGTGGTATGGTTTGGCTTTTAGTGATGATGATAAAAAACTCTACGCATCGGGCGGAAATCAGAATAAAATTATCGTTTTTAATATACATAACAATAAAATGAAACGCGACACCATCATCAAATTGGGTGAACCTTGGGCAAAAAATAAAATTTGTGCCACAGGTATTGCTGTTGATGGTTCGCAGAATAAACTTTTTACGGTTACTAAAGAAGATTCAATGCTCTATGTTTGTAACACAATTACAAACACTGTGCAGAAAAAAATCAAACTTAGTACAGAGCCTTATAGTGTTTTGGTTTCTAAAAAACGCAAAGAGATTTATGTTTCACTTTGGGGCGATAAAAAAATTCGCGTTTTCGATTTAAATACACAGGCATTTAAAATGGATATTGAAGTCGGCGACCACCCGAACGAAATACTTTTAAACAAAAAACAAACACATCTTTTTGTAGCAAATTCATTAGATAATTCTGTGAGCATTATTAATTTAAAATCACAAAAAGTTATTGAAGTTTTAAATGCTGCACTTTATTCGAATGCGCCAAACGGCTCAACAACCAACGGTTTGGCGCTTAGCAACGATGAAAAAATATTGTACATCGCCAATGCTGATAATAATTGTTTAGCCGTTTTCAATGTTGAAAAATTAGGTGAGAGTAGTTCGATGGGATTTATTCCAACGGGTTGGTATCCGACACAAGTAAAAACGTTAGGTTCTAAAATTTTAGTCGTCAATGGAAAAGGTTTAGATAGTAAAGCCAATCCGAAAGGACCATCACCATTTAAAAAACGGGCTGATTCTCGCGCTTCGGAATATATTGGTTCATTGTTTTTAGGGACGCTCGCTACTTTCGAAACACCAGACGAAAAAACCCTCGCTGCTTATTCGCGTTTGGTTTATGAAAATACGCCTTACTCAAAAGATAAAGAATTAAACGCAGACGGTGAAAAAGGCAATCCAATACCGATGCACGTTGGTGATACTTCGCCCATAAAATACGTTTTTTACATCATTAAAGAAAATAGAACTTACGATCAAGTGCTTGGCGATTTACCGCAAGGCAATGGTGATACGGGTTTGTGTTTGTTTCCAAGAAAAATAACGCCCAATCAGCATGCTATTGCAGAAAATTTTGTATTGTTTGATAATTTTTATGTCGATGCTGAAGTCTCTGCTGATGGTCATAGTTGGAGCAACGCTGCTTATGCTAACGATTTCAATGAAAAAACGTGGCCCACAAGCTACGGCGGAAAAGGGGGTAATTACGATTTTGAAGGTACGCGCGCAATAGCTTTTCCTAAAGGTGGATTTATGTGGGATAATTGTAAACGCACCAATGTGACTTATAGAACGTATGGTGAATTTGCGGATAATCCAAAAGGTAATTACCCAACGCTTTTTGGTCATACTTGCACAGGTTACTCTTCTTGGGATTTAAGCATACAAGATGTTAAACGCGAAGCAATTTGGGAGCATGATTTCGATTCGCTTGTAGCAATTGGTCAATTATCGCATTATAACTCTTTGCGCCTTGGCAACGATCATACAAGTGGTTTATCGCGTGGTGCATTTTCGCCAATGGCAGCAGTTGCTGATAACGATTTAGCAGTGGGTCGATTTGTCGAACATCTTTCAAATTCACCTATTTGGTCGCAGTCCGCTGTATTTATTTTAGAAGACGATGCACAAAATGGTGCCGACCATGTTGATGCCCACCGCTCTCCAGCTTATGTCATTTCGCCTTATTTAAAACGCGGATTTGTAGATCACACGATGTATTCAACTTCAGGGTTAATACGTACAATGGAATTAATTCTGGGCTTACCTCCTATGAGTCAATACGATGCAGCAGCAACTTCTATGTGGCGTTCATTTACCTCTATTCCAGATGTATCATCCTTCAAAGCTATTGAAGCGCAAGTTGATATTGACGAAAAAAACGTAGCTATCAATGACCTGCAACGACAATCAGAATTATTTAATTTGGCAAAAGCTGATGCTATTGACGATTTGAAATTCAACGAAATTATTTGGAAATCTGTAAAAGGTTTAGATTCTAAAATGCCCGCGCCGCGCCGCGCCGCGTTTGTGGCAAAGGTGAGTGAGAAGGATAACGACTAAAAATTAAGGAATTAAAAAATTAACTGAATAGAGGTTCTGAAAATTCTTTAATTCTATAAATTCGAGTTTAACTTTGCACGTTTTTGTACGTAAAAAAACGAAGTCACAAAACTCGAACCGTTTTCATGTCTGATATACGCCCGATTAAAATTGTAAACTCGCTGACTGGCGAAAAAGAATTATTCATACCCATCACTAACAATCGTGTAGGAATGTACGTTTGCGGTCCGACGGTTTACAGCGATGTGCATCTCGGTAATTGCCGCACGTTTGTTAATTTCGATATCATTTATCGCTTTTTAATGCACGTGGGTTATAAAGTGCGTTATGTGCGCAATATTACGGATGTCGGTCACATGCTCGATGATGGTGAAGATAGAATGTCGCGCGGTGCGCGCGCAAACGATTTAGAACCGATGGAAGTGGCGCAAAAATATACAGTGGGTTTTCACGATATTTTGAAAACACTTAATGCACTGCCACCAAGTATTGAACCGCGCGCAACGGGTCATATTCCTGAGCAAATTGAAATGGTGCAAGAAATTATCGACAATGGTTTTGCTTACGAAGCCAATGGTTCGGTGTATTTCGATGTGGCAGCGTATTCAGAAAAATTTAAAAATTACGGCGCGTTGTCTGGTAGGATTCTCGAAGATTTACTCTCTGAAACGCGTGAAAATTTAAAAAAGCAGGACGAAAAACGCAGTGCATCCGATTTTGCTATTTGGATGCGCGCTACTGATGAACACATTATGCGTTGGAATTCGCCTTGGTCAGTTGGTTTTCCAGGATGGCATTTAGAATGTTCCGCCATGAGCAGAAAATATTTGGGCGAGGATTTCGATATTCACGGTGGTGGTTACGATTTGAAATTTCCACACCACGAGAACGAAATTGCTCAAAATAACGGTGCTTGCTCGCATGCAGGTGCGCGCTATTGGTTGCACGCTAACATGCTTTTGTTGAACGGCAAAAAAATGTCTAAATCGGATGGAAATACCATTTCGACAGCAGAACTTTTTGCTGGAAAATCTGAACACACATCAAAAGCCTATTCGCCCATGGTGGTGCGTTTTTTCTTTTTACAAGCACATTATCGCTCTACATTAGATATTACAGACGATGCATTACAAGCCGCAGAAAAAGGCTATAAGCGTTTAATGGAAGCGCATAAAATTATTGCTTCGCTAAAAGTAACTGGTAAATCGGATACTGCCAATGATACTGAAATATTAAAAATAGTCGAAGCCGCTTATTCAGAAATGGCGGATGATTTTAACGCGCCTAAAGCGATGGCACGTTTGTTCGAACTCAGTTCTACCATTTATGCGCTCAAAAATGGTCAACTTGCAGCCGATTATATTTCAGAATCGACGCGCACAGCTATTGAAAAAACATTCAACGATTTTATTTTTTCTATCTTTGGTCTGCTCGATGAAAATAGTGCACAAAATTCAGGCGCAGAACTATCGGGAGTGATGCAACTTGTTTTAGATTTGCGTAGCAAAGCGCGAAATGATAAAGATTGGGCAACGAGCGATAAAATTAGGGACGATTTAAAAAATGTCGGCATTGCCATTAAAGATTCTAAAAATGAATCGTCATGGGTACGTGTTGATTAATAACTACTAAATTAACCTCGTAGGTTTTTAAAACTTACGAGGTTTTTAAAATAAAAAACATGAGAAAGAATTTGCGTTTTATAATAATTGGCTTAATGGGTTTGTTTGGCATCACTATGTTGTTGCCAACGCTTTCAAAAATGATGGATTCTGGTAATTCAAGCAGTTCTTCTAAAACGAACGTTTTACCAACTTTGCCCATTCTCGAAAAAGCAAAATTCAATTCTGATTCAGCTTTCGCCTACACAGATAAAATTGTCGGCATGGGACCTCGAATTGTTGGCACACCCGTAGCTGATAAAGTACGCGCTTTTGTAGTTGACAAATTCAAATCATTTGGTTGCGATGTGATTGAACAAAAATTCCCTGTTACAACCTTCGATGGCAAATCGCATAATGCCGTCAATATTATTGCTCGCACCAATTTACAAGCTACAAAACGTATTTTGCTTTCAGCACATTGGGATTCTCGTCCGTTTTCCGATCAAGATGCCGATTCAACACAGCATAACAAACCGTGTCTCGGTGCAGATGATGCTGCAACAGGTGTAGCTGAGTTGATGGAGATCGCGCATCAAATTCAATTGAATCCGATTGAAGGCGTTGGCGTTGATATTATACTTTGGGATGCAGAAGATTATGGCACCAATAAAAAACATCAAACTCAAGCTGAAGAAGAAAAAACAGAGAATACTTGGTGTCTCGGAACGCAATATTGGGCATCGCATCCACATGTTTCAGGTTATACTGCTATTTATGGAATCAATCTGGATATGACAGGAGCGCGCAATGCCCATTTTGGAAAAGAAGGAACATCTATGAAATATGCACCTTTAGCAGTTGATAAAGTGTGGCGTGTCGGTCGTTTTATAGGTTATTCCAATTTTTTTGCTGATGAAGTCGCAGTTGGTATTACAGACGATCACAAAGTTGTTAACGAGATTGCGCATATACCTTGTGTTGATATTGTCAATCAGAATTTAGATAAATCTAAATTTTTTGCCGATTATTGGCACACGCAACAAGATAATATGAACATTGTTGACCGCGAAACTATGCGCGCAGTGGGGCAAACTATTTTAGCGGTGTTGTATTACGAATCGGCAAATGCACTTTAGGCGAGTTATAAATAATTACCATTTTACCCCTTGAATTGTTGTAATTATGAAAATAGAACACCTCGCCATCTGGGTGGATGATTTAGAATCAATGAGAAACTTTTACATTAAATATTTTGGTGCTTCTTCTAATTCAAAATATACCAATGTACTAAAACAATTTTCTTCTTACTTTTTAAGTTTTGAAGAAGGAACTGCGCGCATTGAACTGATGCAGAAACCCCATATTTTGGCAAATAATGAATTGCGTGGGAATGTAAAGGGTTTAGCACATTTTGCAATTTCAGTTGGTTCGAAAGAAAAAGTTATTGCACTTACTGAGCAATTGCGTAAAGATGGTTTCAAAATATATGACGAGCCGAGAACTACGGGCGATGGTTATTACGAAAGTATAGTTTTAGACCCTGAAGGAAATTTTATTGAAATAACGATTTAAAGATTATGGAAAAAAATGCAATTATTTTTGATTTTGGTGGTGTATTAGTGGATTGGAATCCGAGACATTTGTACAAAAACATTTATAAAGAACCCGCTCAAATGGAATATTTTCTGACGTATATATGCTCAGAGGGTTGGAATTTAGAACAAGATAGAGGACGTTCTTTGGCTGATGGCACGAAAATGCTTCAAGCACAGTTTCCTAAATACCACGACCACATTCAGCTTTTTTATGGTGAATGGGAAAAAATGTTGGGTGGTCATATTTCTCAATCAGTTGAAATGCTGCACGAACTCAAACAAAAATATAAAGTGTATGGATTAACGAATTGGTCTGCCGAAACTTTTCCGATAGCCTTACAGCGATTTGATTTTTTTAAACTCTTCGATGGCATCGTCGTTTCAGGCGATGAAAAAATGATTAAGCCCGACAAGAAATTTTTTCAAATTTTACTCGATAGATATAATTTAAAAGTTGAAAACTGTATTTTCATTGACGACAATATCCATAATATCACATCAGCGAATGAAATGGGATTTACAACGATTCATTTTACGCCGTCAACAGATTTAAGAAACGAGCTTTCCGTTTTAGGTGTGCTTTGAAAAAATCCATTTTTCAATTTGCGAAATTGACAATTGATTCATTAAACATAACTATAATTGTGCTGTTTGTACAATTCATTCGATTCACTTAAACATAACTATAGTTGTGCTGTTTATTTGATTTTGCAATTTCAAAAATTAAATTTTAATTTTTTTTTATTGCATCATCGGTTCGAAATTAAAAATCTAAAAATGATGGAAGTCACAGGATATTCAGGCACGCCTTTAGAAAAAAAATTAGGATTAAAATCTGGATTTAAAATACGTCTTATCAATCAGCCACATTATTATTTTAATCTTTTCGAAAACTTACCTGAAAATCTGATTATTCTGGATGACACTACAATCCCTAAAGATTTCATTCATTGTTTTACAAGCAGTTCAGAAGACTTAATCAAAAACATAGTTCCTCTAAGAAAAGAAATTGTATCGAACGGAACAATTTGGATTTCGTGGCATAAAAAATCATCGAAAATAGAATCCGATGTTACCGAAGATTTTATCCGCATACTTGCTTTAGCGAATGGATTAGTTGATGTAAAAGTTTGCGCTATTGACGATATTTGGTCGGGTTTGAAATTGGTGATACCGGTTAAACTGAGACAATAAAATCTTATTTGTGTCGAGTGCGCACAAATGATTCATGTCTTCAAGACAATGAACTAACAAACCTTTGTAAGTTTTTCAAATCTCTCTGATTATGACAACCATAGTTTTAGAAACTCAGATTTCCGCTAAAATCAATACATGTTTTGATGTAGCAAGAAATATAGATGTACACGTACTTTCAACAAAAGGAACAAATGAAAAAGCAATTGCTGGTAGAATTTCTGGATTCGCTGAACTTGATGACACAATTACTTGGGAAGCAACGCATTTTGGAATTAAACAACAACTCACCTCAAAGATTACACAATTTAATGCACCAATTTTTTTTGAAGATACAATGCAGAAAGGTGCTTTTAAAAGCATGAGACATGAACATCATTTTGAAAACTTGGGAGAGGTTACAAAAATGGTTGATATTTTTAAATACGAAGTGCCGTATAGCACATTTGGTGCTATTTTCAATAAATTAATTCTCAAACGATATATGACTAATTTTTTATCGAATAGAAATCAAGTTATTAAAGAGTATGCAGAATCTAAATCAAAAAATTGATGAATCCACCCACTAACAAACAAATCATCGTCGGCGAAATTGCAGATTACTATCTCGATGATGATGGTAATTTGGTGTCATTATCGAAACCTGTGAAACGAACAGTTGAAAATATTATCGCAAACAGGACTTTGGTTAAAAGCATAACAAACAATCAGAAAGTGTCTTTGCTTATTTTTTTGTGCAATTCACCGATTCCTGATAAAGCCACGCGCCAATTTTCAACCGAAGTTTTGCCTGAAATTTATTCAGCAATGGCAATGGTTTCAAAGCCTGGTCTAGCCAAATTTATTATGAATATTTTGTTTGCGCTGAAACCGCCACCCATTCCGATGAAATCATTTACGGATGAAGATGAAGCGAGAACGTGGTTAAAGCAATTTGTGGTTGACTAATGCAATTTCTCATTATTGATATGCCTTGTGCTATCGCGATTTGTTTTTTTTTCAAGATTTTTCTCCATCGCCTCTGTTAAATTAATGCCTGTTTGATTGGCAATGCACACTAAAACAAAAAGCACATCTGCTAACTCATCGGCGAGTTTTTCGGGTGCTTGCGCGGCGAGTTCTTCGGTCTTGAATGATTGTTCGCCGTATATGCGCGACATTAATCGCGCGACTTCACCAACTTCTTCCACCAAAAGAGTCATATTGGTGAGTTCGCTGAAATAACGCACACCATATTGCTTTATCCAAGCATCGACTGTGGATTGTAGATTTTCAATGGACATTGATTATACGTTTTATAAGTTTGACTAGGATTAAACAGATTAAATGATTCGCACGATTTTGAGCAAGAATATTAAGATTGACGAATTGTTATATTTTCATCCTATCAATCTTTTAATCTGTTAAATCTTGGTCAAATTTATTTCCCGCGTCCTTGCAATAAAACCAAAAGGGTGTAAAATAGAATTTTAATATCTAAAGCTAAGGAACGGTTTTCGATATAAAGAATATCGAAACGCAACCGTTGAATCATTTCATCTACATTGCTGGCATAACCATATTTCACTTGTCCCCACGAAGTAATACCCGGACGGACTTTTAACAAATGCTTATAATGCGGTGAGCGCGACATAATTTGATCGATAAAAAATTGGCGCTCAGGTCTCGGACCTACAATACTCATTTCACCCTTTATCACATTCCAGAACTGCGGCAATTCATCGAGTCGCCATTTACGCATAATACCACCCCATTGCGTGATGCGTTCGTCGCCAATTTTACTCAATTGCGGACCTAAGTTCTCGGAATCTGTGAACATCGATCTGAATTTATAAATCAAAAATGGCGTGCCATTTATGCCGATACGTTCCTGCTTGTAAAAAATAGGACCTCTTGATGAAACCCGAACACGCAAAGCGATGTAAGCGTATAATGGAAAAAATACAATCAGTGCCATTAAACTCACAAAAATATCGGCCAGACGCTTTAAACCTTCTTGCCAAATCGGTAAAATTTCGCGCTTTATTTCAATTAAAACGGCACCGTAGAGGTGATTCATTTTAACTGCGCCAAGCATAATATCGTACATGTCGGGAATAACTTTTATCAGAATGCTATTTCCGAAATCGAACAGAACATCTAAAATACTAATTAATTTATTGTGTTCAGAGGTTTCAATCGCTATAATAACTTCCTCAATATTGTATTGGCGCATGACGTTTTCTACATCAGCAAGCCGACCCAAACTGGGTAATTTTTGGTCGAGGACTGAACTCGATTTTCCATTCGAATGTATGAAACCTAAGAAATGGTATCCTAATGCTTCTTTCCGCGTTGTAATGTCTTCATAAAGTTCGAGTGCGCGTTGGTCACTGCCTATTAATAAAGTGTTGTAAGTAATAACCCTATTCTTTAAACGGTGGCTTGCACGCGTCAGTAAATACATACGCACACCGCCAAGTAGCAGAAAATGAATTAAAAAAAAGGTGAGAATCATATTGCATGTCATCCAGAAATCGTTAGATTCTTTAAAATCATAACGTTTTGCTTCGAATTGTATGCGCGACAGAACAAAAAACAAAGAAGCCGAAAAACTAATTAGAAAAGTTTTCAAAATCATATCGAGACGCGAAATTCTATAGATATCGCGGTATTTATCGAACGTTGCCAATAAAAAAATAAAAAGAGCTACACCATACAACAAAGTAAAGGGTTGAAACAACGTAGAGTTTTGTAGGGTTATGCTTGTAACTGCTACATTTTTTATATTAAACTCATACCACCCAAAAATTAAAAGCGCAATCAAAGTAGTGAAAACATCGGATACAAAATAGACAGTTGTATCGAAGTATCTTTTTTGGCGCATCGTAATTTTATACGTCGCATCGGTATTAAACGCAGTATTGAGCGGTATCGATTTCGTTGAATCTGTAGATTTCATCAATATTTGTCCAATTTTAATTAGCTATGAGCTTCGAGCAACGAGCTTTGAGCTAACTAACAAGAGTAGCTCATAACTCAAAGCCAATAGCTCAAAGCTCAGTTAGTAATAAGTTTTAGATTGTCAATAAAAATATTAGCTTTATCAAGCGAATCTGGCTTTACACTTTTTATGGCAATCTGAAAATACGGTCTATTCAATCCACGAACTTCGTCAAGAACGTTGATGTAAGTTTTATTCCATTCCGTATTTGGATATAAGGCTATTTTATAAACGCTCGACACATCGGAATACGCTGCGTCGCTCGCAACTAATCCAACATATAAAAGTGCGTTTGTCTTGTAATTTAGCTCAATATAGGCATTATTAGCACTTTGTGGAATGGGTACACGCACAGATGTACATTTTTCAACAGTTGGGTTTGAAGCATCGAGCGTAGCTTGTACACTTTTTCCTTCAAAACCATTATTAATGATTGTAAAAGGAACATTTGTTACTGGGTCTCTATTCACGGAAAGTGTGTTAGAATGTTCAAAATCTTCATTAATACCAACTTGTACACTACTATTGTAGGTAATCGTGGGTTTCAAGGTGTATATTTTTTCGGAAGCAGCAACCAGATTTGTTTTGTAACTTGTATAAAACGGATAAATTATGGGATTCGATTTAATGCCATCGCTACGAACACCTGGAAAGACTACAATTTCAACATTGCCCGTATCTAATACAGGGAAAGTAGTTGGCAATGGGTAAACGCCATTCGATATGCCATTTAAAAACACCCAAGCATCAGTAATTTTTTGGGAATTTGAACCTTCATTAGATTTTGTAGTGAGCGAGAAAGCATTTATGTTAATATATGTTGGTATATTATTTTGCTTCACACAACCCGAACAACACACAGCGGCAAAAGCGCAAAACGCTACAATGTGCAGATTCAATGTATGTCGCCTTTTGAATACAAGCATAGAGGTTGTTGAACTTTTATCTTTACGTTTATTTAATAGATTTACGAATCTAAGTTTTTTCAAGTTTTTTTATAACACTTGTACACCAAAATAATTCTGATTACCGCGAAAAGATGCTAAAATACGCACTGGTAAGCAGTTAAGAAATATTCTTGACAGATTCTTTAAGATTCCTTTAAAATTAACGATTTTAAACGTTAACCAATAGCTCCATATTAATTTTGGGTGGACTTTAAAGCTCAAGTACCGAATTTTGATATCTTAGTTTAAACTCGAATCCATTGTATTATCAACGTGTAAATAATGTATTAATTGTGAAAGTTAATCTGATTGTTCCACCAGCTTGTTCTTTAAAAACATATTTTTTTCGATAAAAAATTAAAATTAGCTTTACAGTTGTAAATTTGTAGATAATTATTAAATACATTAATTGAGTGCTTGTAAATGCCAACTCAAAATAGGAGAAGAACTACTTTAACTGTTCGACTGATTTTAGAAGATTCGGAAAAAATTTTGATGCTAGCACAAACTAAGCTCAATGGTGAGGGCTATACATTACCTGGCGGAAAAATTGATGCCATAGAATTTGCTAAGGAAGCTTTGATTCGCGAAAGCAAAGAAGAGGTGGATATAATAATAAAAAAGAAAGATTTACAATTAGCACATGTTATTTTCAACAAATTAAAAGGTTCGACTGAAATTATTTTTTTCTTTTCCACAGATACTTGGTTTAATATACCCCGCATTGTAGAAACTGAAAAATTTAAAGAATGTATTTGGGTTTCTCCTTACGAACTACCTGAAAAAACGACCACCTTAGTAAAAACAGCGCTGAAAAGGTGGGTAAGCGGTAAAAAATATTCGGAAACACCCAAAACTAAGAAAAAAAGCACCAATAAAGAAAACCAATCTTCTCAGAAGCCTATTAATAAAGAGGGGACTAAAGCCGAGTCTAAAATTGTTAAGTAAGACAAATTAATTGAATGGATTTTAAGACAAAAAAAGAATACGCTGAATTAGAAAAAGTGCTCAAACAGATGCGCAACAGTTTAACGATTGCCGCAGATACGATTCGGAACGAAAATATTTCAAATTATCCAATTATTATCGTTTCGCGCAATGATATTGAACTGGGCATTCCACTATTTACTTCTGCCAATGCGAATGGAAGTTGGTATTTTCGCGCAACCACGCTCGAAGAATTACACACTAAAAACATAGTAAATGCTGAGGCACTGGATAATTTCAGACAGTTATATAAAGCAAGAGCAGCCGATTTATGCTGCTTGATCCCTGACTCGGATGGCAAACTTGAATTTTCTTTTATTCCTTCGGCATGATTTTAATGGTTAATAGAATAATGGTTAATGATTAATTTTTTCTCATCGACCATTAACAATTAACCATTATTCCATTAACAATTAACCATTAATATGGCTCTTTCAATTCTTCTCATTGAAGACAATGCTGCCGATGTGTATTTGGTAAAATCGTACCTAACCCAAACAGGGTTTTTGTACAACGCCATTACCGAAATTGATAATTTGAAAGAAGGTTTAGAATTAATGCACCAACAATCTTTCGATGTTATTCTGCTCGATCTTTCTTTACCCGATTCTCAAGGTATTGCTACGCTACAGAAGTTTATCGCCACCTTTCCAGAAGCTAATGTCATAGTTTTAACGGGCTTGGCGCGCCGTGAAGTGGGTTTAGAAGCTGTGCGCATCGGTGCACAAGATTTTTTGATGAAAGGAAATTTTGATGCTGAATTACTCGCTAAAACTTTAAATTTTACGCTCGAACGCAAAAAAGTGCTCGCTTCTTTAAACGATGCTCAAAAAGCACGCGCTTTGGCAGAAGAATCCTCGAAGATAAAAGAACAATTTATTGCTAATATCAGTCATGAAATGCGCACGCCTATGAATGCCATTTTTGGCATGGCGCATTTGCTTTCTAAAACAACACTCAATACTGAACAACGCGATTTTGTAAACTCAATCAATAATGCCAGCGAAATTTTACTCGGTATTATAAACGATGTGCTCGATTTTTCAACTCTACAAAACAGTGAAATTAATTTTGATATTGCCCCTTTTAATATCCACACTTTACTGTACAATGTCATTAACGTAGTACAATACAAAAAAAATGAAAAATCGTTAGAATTTCAACTCTCTATCGATGAAAACTTACCAACTACACTTCTTGGAGATAAACTGCGCCTCAATCAAATTCTATTTAACATTGTTGGAAACGCTGTAAAATTTACGGACACAGGTTTTGTGCGCATCAGCACACATACGGATGTTTTAAAGAATAACAAAGTAAAAGTAAAATTTGCAATTCAAGATACGGGTATCGGCATCCCTGCCGATAAAGTAGATGCTATTTTTGACTCTTTTGTGCGCATTACTTCCAAAGAGCGCCTTTTTGAAGGAACAGGCTTGGGTTTAGCTATTGTAAAAAACATGGTAAATCAACAAAACGGACACGTTTGGGCAGAAAGTGTTTTAGGCAAAGGCACATCCGTTTTCGTTGAATTACAATTCGACATTGCTTCCGAAAGTGAAGCTAAAAAATTAGAATCGCCTGAAAAAATAACAATTACAAGTCCAAATTTGAATTCAGACAAACTTTTTAGAGTTCTTTTAGTCGAGGATCACAAAATGAACCAAGTTGTCGCTAAAAAAATTCTACAAAAATTATTTCCGAATATAGAAGTTGATATTGCCGAAAACGGTCGCGATTGTATTGATATTCTGGGATCAGGCGCAGAATATAATCTCATTTTAATGGATATTCAGATGCCGATTTTGGATGGGACAGACGCAACTGCATTGATTAGAAAAACAATGCCCAATTTAAAAGCGCCAATTTGGGCAATGTCTGCACACGCTTTTATGTCGAAACGAGACACTTATTTGGCACAAGGTTTTAACGATTTTGTTTTGAAACCTTTTAATCCTGATGATTTACAAGAGAGAATACAAAGAGTTATGAGTGGTGAGGGATGAGAATTACACTCATAACTCTAAAAAAAAGCCATCTTTATAAATACAAACTCCATCAGCAAAAATTTCTCCCCCGTTTCGCATATTCGTTATTAAATCGTGATGAACAGAAGATTGATTTTTACCGCCGCACTGCGCATAACTTTGCCCAACTGCCATGTGAACAGTGCCTCCAATTTTTTCATCAAACAAAATATTATTGGTTTGCTGCTGAATACGCATATTTGTACCAATCGCCGCTTCACCAAAATAACGCGCACCTTCGTGTGCAAAAAGCGCATCTAAATATGGGGCATTCGTTTTGGCTGACCAACTTTCTACAAACCCCTTCTTAACAGTAAGCATTGCGCCCGTAATTTTCTTGCCAGACCAATATGTTGGCACCGTGAAATGAATTTTGCCATTCACAGAGTCTTCAATCGGTGCAGTATAGACTTCACCCGAAGGCATATTGGTTTGACCATCCGAATTAATCCAAATCCGGTTTTTTGTATTGAAACTTATATCCGTACCCGTGTTTGGATTCAAATAGCGCATTTCACTCTTTTGGTTCAAATAATCGACAATATGCTGCTGACTGCGTCGCTGCTCGAGCCAAACATCCATCGGGTTTTCGGTGTGCAATCCACATGCGTTTTGAATAAAATCTGTATAATGCTTTAGAGACATTTTTGCTGCATTGGCACCCGCTTTTGTTGGATATTGACACAAACAGCGTTTCAAAGAGCGCGTACCTGTGCGTTCATTGTAAGTGTCGTAAATCGGTTGCATCGCTTTTTGTCGCAGTTTGGCATTTTTGCGTGTATCAAAATCGGTATGAAATTTATCAGTGGCGATATATGGCGCACGAATATGCAAATACGCATCAAAAGTTTCCATCGCGAGTTTATACAGCGGTGGCACTTCTGTCAGTTGTTTTTTATTGGCGTTTTGCAAAAAAATATCGTTCTTGCCTTCAAATAAAAAATCTATTTCAACCAATGCTGCACCCGCTTGCAAAGCGGCTTTATATACTTCGCGCACCAAAGGTTCAGCTAAAGGCGTGGTTTGAATGAATAACTTTTCGCCAGGTTTGATAGATAGCGAATATTTGACTAAGAGTTGCGCGTACCGCACTAAAAACAAATGTTCCATGAACTAATTTTCTATAACAAAAGCCTTTTCTTTTTGTCTGCGCGTTAAATATTGAAATTAGAGATCAACAGATTTTTTCCAAGTTACATCGGCTAATCAATTAATCCAAAAAATCTTAGCTCAGACAACATCCTCTCTCTCAATTGGGCACGTCATACAATGCGAACCACCACGCGCGCGCGAAAGTTCGTTGGAAGGTAAAGTTATAATAGTATTTTCTAATTCAGCAGGATTGACTTTGCCGAGTTTAATATCTTCTAAAAGTTTACGGGCAGGAACAATATTGTAGCCATAATCTTTAAAAGCCAATTCCGTTTTCGGGTTCCTATCATACGTCAGAGCAACACCTGGTTTGAGCGTCACCAAATTACAACCATCCGTCCATTGTTCACGCTCTTGATAGGGCGATTCACCGTCACCACTCAAGATAAATTTCATTTTGGCGTTTATTTCGGTGCGAATAAAATCTTTGACGGAAGGATAAAAAGTATTAGTTCCATTCGCGCGAAACACTTCTACGTTCGAGCTTAACCCCTCAACAACTATCGGCTTAAATGCAGTGATATGATTTTGATTGATGTGCGTAAATACGGTATCAATGTGCATACAAGAGCGTTCTTGTGGAATGTTAATTTGCACAACATTTTTTACAACGCCTTTTTCAAAAAGTGTTTCAGCTAGTGTTCTGATGGTGTAGGCGTTTGTTCGCTCCGATTTACCAATGAGCAAATAATCTTTATTGATTATCATGCAATCTCCGCCTTCAATGCTGATGTACTCTCCGCGTTTTGAAGGTTGAAACTGCTCAACACGGTTAAGGTTGATGATTTTCCCTGAATCGCGCGTAGCACCAAAAATGGGATGTGCCAAGAAAATAAATCGCGCTAAGAAGTTTTCTCTAAATCGCGCCTCTTTAGCGGCTTTCAAAATCAGAATATGGTCGTTAACAGTTACAGCTATATCGCGCGTAAAAATAAAATTCGGGATTGGATCGAACAAAATATGATTTTCGCGTTGCAAATAACCCGTAATGAGCGTATCGGCTAAATCTTCGTTACTTAAATGCGTGAGCAAATTAGAATAACTCGGTGGTAATTCCTCGTAATCAATGATTTTTTCAATCATTTCTTCTTTGGTATCCGTGTCTGTATCAAGTGCTTCTACTAAAAGTTGACGCGTTTCCAACACATTTTCATCACCCAAAAAAGCGCGCAACACATCGGTAAAAATATCGTGCTCTGCTTGCATTTGTGGCAAATGAACAATATCGTCGAAAAGTAACTCTTCTGCGCGGCGGGGCGAAATGCGCGAAATACCTTCATCAGGTCTATGAACAATAACCCGTTTAAGTTTTCCAATTTCAGACGATACCTGAATTTTACCTTCACTCATAATTTAGTTGTTAGTTGATAAAAACCTCGTAGGTTTTAAAAACCTACGAGGTTTAAAGCCATAGCTTATTAAGCGGTAAATTTAAGTCTTTTGTTTCTTTAAATGAAAAAATTAATTTATTGCTTAACGATTACTGCAGTTTCCAATTATTAGTTCAACTTTGTAGAAAAATAATTATGGAAAATGTATCAGCATTTTTAAGCACGAGTTTTATTCTAATTACCATTGCTACTGTGGCGCAATTTTACAAAGCGAGCAATAGTTCAAAAAATGTTTTAATTATTATAGGCGTATGGATGTTACTTCAAATGGTTGTGGGACTATCGGGATTTTATACCAATACTACAACTTTTCCACCGCGGTTGGTTTTATTAGCTATGCCTGCGATTGTTTTTATTATCGCGCTTTTTGTTACTAAAAATGGGCGAAATTTCATCGACAGCCTCAACCTTAAAGACTTAACGTTTTTACATACCATTCGTATTTTTGTAGAGCTCGTTTTGTTAGAGCTATTTGTATCTAAGGCTGTTCCGAAAATAATGACATTCGAAGGTTCTAATTTTGATATTTTGGCAGGATTAAGTGCACCAATCGTATATTATTTTGGTTTTATAAAAAACAATTTGCGCAAAACCGCTTTAATTATTTGGAATCTCGTTTGTCTTGGATTGTTGTTCAATATTGTCTCCATCGCTATTTTATCGGCACCGACATTTCTCCAAAAATTTGGGTTCGATCAGCCGAATATTGCTATCTTGCATTTCCCATATCTTTGGTTACCCGCAGTTGTTGTGCCAATAGTTTTGTTTTCGCATTTGGCGGCATTGAGGCAATTGTTAAAGCGTTATGAGCGATAGAAATGAATTCTATCGCTCATAATTCAAATAAATCATGAGCTATAGAACTCTTTTCTATAACTCATTTTTAATTAATCTTCAACGAATCGTAATTCGTAATTTGAAATTCGTAATTGATTAATGATTCACATCTGCCGAATAATCAACATCACCCGTTTTAACACCAATAAAATCAAAGGCGGTGGTCGAACCCGTAAAATTAAAACTATAAATACTCGGCACCGTTAAATTAGCAGGAAAAGCAGAATTTGTTTTAAAAGATACGGGAATAAATCGCCAAGGTGCGATAGGAAAATCGGAACTAATGCCTATAATCAGTCGCCGCATGAGAAGCAAATCTGCCGCATCAGCATCGAGTGAGTTATCGACATCGGCGGCGAACAATTGAACAGGGTCAGTAAAAGGTGCGATGCCGATTATATGCCGCCGCAATAAAAGCAAATCTGCCGCATCTACGCCGTTATCGGCGACATCGGTTTTATCAAATCGAACCGAAACATCCGTAGCTAAAGGTACAGATTTAAAAGAAAAAACACCATTGGCATCCGTAGTAGCTGTATCGCTGTTAATCCAAACTTTTACATTTTGCATCGGGGTGCCACCTGAACTTGTAATATGACCTGAAACCTTCGGATTACTGAGTGAAGTATTATCTTCTCCATCAAAAACAGAAGGATTTAAATTGAGTGGATCGAGCCAATCCTTTAATCGAGTTGCGGGCGTTGAGCCAGCAAACCACGCGCGCGCAAATCTGCCACCGATGGCATCAACCGCTTTGCAGGTATCATTCGGATCTAAATTAGCGCCGTGCAATTGCGAAAAAATGCGTTTATTCTCATCAAAAATGGGCGAACCACTCGAACCAGGTTCTAAAATACCTTCCGACATCGGGCAGGTTATGTGCGATTGTGGTGGCGTAACAACATTATTTGCCCAATTGGTTGAGATATAAATTATTTGAGCGGGTTGAGTGCCGCGCGTTATTTTTTTTATGTCGCCTTGTGGATGATGTATCAATGTCGCTTTTTGAGGAAGAACAGTTGTGTCTCGCGTCCAACCACAAAAATAAGGCAAAGCAGAAGATGCAATTTTACTACTCAACTCTAAAAGCAAAAAATCATTATCTCTGCCACCTGAACGCAAAGTACAACCAGTTATTAAACCAGAAACAGGCGAAGTAGTCGGATTAGCACAGGTCGGCGATTCGAAATTAAAGAAAAACCCCCATAAGTCGTATTCAGGCGTGTAACCATCGGAACAGTGATAAGCACTCAAAACGTAAGGCGTTGCATCGCGTTTTGTATTATTGACAAGCGCACCCGAACACGTGCCTACCCCTTGTGTAGTTACAACACGAATCATTACCACACCGTGTTTTTGCACTTGCCAATCGGCACCTTGTGGGCAATTGATATTTATTTCGCACGATTTAGAACTGCCGAAGCTTAACGCACTCAATGCACGCGGTCCGTAAGCATGCCAAACAGTTGAGATGGTAAAAGGAGAGGCATCAGGATTTATTTTTTTTGACGTCGAAAATTCAATGATGGCTTCACTGCCTTTCACAAAACCGATGAATAATTTCCGCGATGCTGTTATATCTTTTGAAGTGAAAGCACCGAGTAAAGTTTGCATGGTTGGGTCATACACAAAAATAGATTCATCTTCTTTTAAATTTAACGATTCTAAAGTGAAAGCCAAACCGACAGCACTCGAAGAAGTGAGCGACAATTGCCAAACATTTTTGCCATCGGGTATAGTTCGCCATTTACCTGAGTTAAGTGTTGTGTAATTAACATTTGTAGGAACGGCATATCGGAAAGTGCCAATATCGCCTTTATCTTCTTCAGCAGTTTTTTGCCAATCGGGTTGAGGTGCTTCTACTGTAGGAATCTGCTCCGAACGATTTTTTGTTTCATAACCAGTCGGTCGCAGCGATTTATCGCTTTGCAAAGTGTTTTGTGCTTCTGCGTTATTAAAACACAAAAAAATCAGGGAAAATGTAATATGCTGTAAAACTTGTGCGGTTTTCGAGTAATGTAACATGGGACGGAATTTATAAATACGCTTTGCAAGCATAAAAGTAGTCCGTTTTTGCTTTCGTGTCAATAGGTTTTGTATAAAAAGCAAAAATTAAATAAAATTCTACTCAACACACCCATTGTTATTCTTATGAAGTCAGCAATTCAAAAGATTTATTTCTCTTTTTCAAATTCATCGATTATATATTGGGCATCTTCAATAGAAATATCCACTAAATCAGCGAGTAATTCAAGAGGAAGTCCTCTCTGCCATCCTTTCCTCACAACTGAAAATGTTTTTTCATACTTGCCTCTTAAATTAATCATTTTGTAGGCTATCTCAAGTGTCATTTTTAAAGTTTTATTTTTTCTTTTTCGAATTGTTCAATTAATTTCTTAACTTCTTCCAAAGATATAGAAGCCAAATCTGCTATTTCAGAAATAGGATAGTTTTTTTGCCACCCTTTTCTTACAACTGAAATTGTCTTCTCTACAGCTCCTTCTGTTTTAACCCTCTTTTCAAATTGTTTGTACGCAATACCTACTTTTGAGCTCATATTTTTATTTTTTTGTGATTCAATAATATCATCGAGTTGTATTTCTTCCAAATTCGAGTGACTGTACAAATATACTATAAGTGCGAGAACAAAATCGTCATAATTCGTATCTGGGTTTGAAAAATTTACAAATTCTGAAAAATTTTCTTTTAGGAACTCAGCGTTTTTTACATTTTTAAGTGCCAACAATAAACCTTTTAATCTTGTTGTATTTGAAAGCTTTAATAATAGGGCATCACTGATTTTAACAAGATCAATAAAAACGAAATCAATTGCTGGAACAAATGAGTTCAGGATGGACGGTAAATCTTTAAAATAAGAGTACAAAGGTTTTGGAACAAAAGTATCTTCACCATGATAAAATACAATGGGTAGAACAAATGTTTAAGTATCATTTTTTTTGCGGTTCTTTTTAAGAATTCGAATAATGTACTCAATCAATTGAATGTAAATATCGTGACTAATCTTGCTTTTGTGTTCTAATAAAACAATGAGAGCAGTACCACTTTTGATAAAGGCAGCTTTTAAAACCACATCGGAAAGAAACTGTTTCAGTTCACGGGTGATGTAGCTTGTATTATCGAGTTCTAATTGAGAAAAATCGATGAGTTTTCGAATTTCTTTAGGTAAGAAAGTTTTTAAAAATTCTTTTGCCGTTGGAATATCAGATAGAGCCATTTTAAAAAGCTTATCATGATCAGTATGTCGTTTTGCCATAGTTTAGTTACAGATGTTGTAACAAAAATAAGTCAATGTATTTGTTCAGTAAAATATCCCTTGATAATTAACATTTATCTCTGTCCCGTCATTTTCAAATAAATGGCGAAGCTGGTTGAAAAACCAAGTAGCGAAGATCCTCCCGACGAGAGAAATGGTAATGGAATACCAATTACTGGTAAAAGGCCCATCGTCATACCTATATTGATAAAAAAGTGGAAAAAGAGAATACCAGCAAAACCATAGCCATACGTGCGCACAAAAACAGAGCGCTGGTTTTCAGCAGTTTGAATAATGCGAATCAGAAAAAGTAAATAAATAACGACCACGCCAAAAACACCTATGAAACCTTGTTCTTCACCAACGGTGCAAAAAATAAAATCACTGTGCTGCTCAGGTACATAGTTCAGGCGCGTCATATTGCCTTCTAAAAAACCTTTGCCTTGAAATCCGCCCGAACCGATGGCGAGTTTTGATTGATAAATATTATAAACTTGAGAAGATTTTACGCGTTCTGGTCGCAACCAAGCATCAATTAAAGTTTTTTGATGCTGCGAAAAAATATGCTCGAAGGCAAAATTAGTGGCAAAGAAAATGGGCACAGCAATTATTAATGCGCCTATTATTAAAATAACTGAGCGCAATCTACCGCGCTGGCTTAAAATAAAAAGCAGAACAATATTGCAAATGACTGCGCCTGCTAAAGCTGATTTCACCCAGCCTAAGTAAAAGGAATACGCGCACAATGGAATTGCTACAATTAGAAATCCCAAAAAGTAATTTCTATAATATTTAAAACTGAGTACTGAAGCCAAGGCTGTTACAAAAAGCGACCACATCGAAAGCTCATAAGGTGGAATTACTAAGCCTAAAATAAACAATACGGCTGCCGATAAACCTAAAATGTATGGCGCAGGTGAAAGACCTTCACGATAAAGTAAAATACCAAACGAAAAGAAAACCAACATTGAGCCTGCATCGGGTTGAAGCGCGACTAAAGCCATTGGTATTAGTAGAATTCCAAGTATTGAAAATATAGAGCGCGTTTCTTGAAGCGAATTTTCAGGTGCAGAAATAAAACTCGAGAGCGCGAGAAGCGTACCAATTTTAGCAATTTCAACAGGTTGAAAAGAAAATCCACCTATTATAAACCATGCCTTTGCTCCATTGACCGATTTTCCAAAAATTAAAACCAAAACCAACAACAAAATGCCTATACCATAGACTGCATACGAAAAGATGCGCCAAAATTGGACATCGACTGAAAAAACTAGGAGCGCAATGACTGAGGAAAGTAAAATAAAAATCGTTTGCTTTCCGACGGGTGTTCTAAAAAGAAAATCTGAGAAATCGGTATTATAACCTTGCTTATAACCCACCGAATAAATCATGAGCCAGCCAATAGCAATCAGGCTAAGGAACAGCGCAATTAAAATATAATCGTAACTGCTTGTTCTTTCCGTCGAAGAAGTGTTGCGGATACTCATGAATAAAAAGCTATGAGCTTTTAGCAATGAGCTGTGAGCGTTAAACGAGTAAGAAAGCTCATAGCTCAAGGCTCATAGCTAAAAGCTAAAATTGCGTTATCTCTATATTCTTAATCTTATCAGGCACAACATACGCATCTGGGTAATCTTTCTTGATAACTTGCAAATAACGCAAAGCTTCAGAGCGTGTTGCAAATGCACCGATTCGCAAACGATAATATGGTTGCGCTTGCACCCACTTGTTAAAAGTGGTAGGATATTTTGCAGCAAAAGAATTTTGCCCATTTTCAACGGCACGCCTATCGGTTGATGCCATAATTTGTAGCCTAAAACCATCCAGAATTTGAACGGGCACGTTAGCGTTATTACCGCTCGGTGTTGTAGCACTGGCAGTGCCAGTGTTTGGGTTAGCAGTAGGCGTAGTTGCGCCGCCAACATAAACGCTCATCATTTTAGTGATTTGTGGATCTTCGGAAATGACAATATTTTGTGCACTCATTGCACATGAAGTAAAACAAAGAAAAGCAAAAACAATTTGGATAGGTTTCATAATGCCAATTTATTTACAAAAGTAATATTAATTAAAGATTTTCTCAATAATGCGTCTAAATTAAACTGTTTACCAACAAGTTTCAGCAAAATTCTTTATTTTGATTTAATTTTGCTAAATTATTTTCAATAAATTTTATTTTTTTATGGAAACACCCCTTGTAGAAGGCAAAAAAGTCGAAAATATAAAAGTATCAGCCAAGGTAGATAGATACCAATACCACGATTATTATCTCATCGACGATTTACTCACCGATGAACATAAATTGGTGCGTGATGCTGTGCGCGATTGGGTAAAAAAGGAAGTCAGCCCAATTATTGAAGACTATGCACAACGCGCAGCTTGCCCAACGCATCTGTTTAAAGGTTTAGGTGAAATTGGTGCATTTGGTCCGACAATTCCCTCCAAATATGGTGGAGCAGGTCTCGATGAAATTTCTTACGGCATTATTATGCAAGAACTCGAACGCGGCGATTCAGGATTGCGCTCTATGGCATCCGTGCAAGGTTCGTTAGTGATGTATCCGATTTATAAATACGGCAGTGAGGAACAAAAAAATTACTATCTCCCTAAATTAGCTGATGGCAGTTTTATTGGTTGTTTTGGTTTAACAGAACCTGATCATGGTTCTGACCCATCGAGTATGGTAACGCACGTTAAAGACGATGGCGATTGTTATATTTTAAACGGTGCAAAACTCTGGATAACCAACTCCCCCGTTGCTGATATTGCCGTTGTTTGGGCAAAACGCGAAGACGGAAGAATCATCAGTTTGATTGTTGAGCGTGGCATGAAAGGATTTTCGACGCCCGAGATTAAAGGCAAATGGAGTTTGCGTGCATCAGTTACAGGCGAATTGGTTTTTGAAGATGTGCGCGTGCCGAAAAAAAATGTACTGCCACATATTGAAGGATTAAAAGGTCCGTTGTCATGTCTTTCGAAAGCGCGTTACGGAATAGCGTGGGGCGCAATAGGCGCTGCTTTAGATTGTTACGATTCTGCTTTGCGGTATTCTCAAGAGCGTATTCAGTTTGGTAAACCTATAGGTCAGTTTCAGCTCACGCAAAAAAAATTAGCTGAAATGATTACAGAAATCACTAAAGCGCAATTGCTTGCTTGGCGACTCGGTACTTTAGCCAATCAAGGTAAAGCCAGCCCAGCACAAATTTCGATGGCAAAACGCAATAATGTCGATATGGCTTTGCACGTGGCGCGCGAAGCGCGACAAATTCACGGCGGCATGGGAATTACAGGCGAATATCCGATTATGCGCCATATCATGAATTTAGAATCAGTGATTACTTATGAAGGTACGCACGATATTCATTTATTGATAACTGGAATGGATGTAACGGGGTTGAATGCATTTGGTTAATATTTTAAAATCGCAAGAATCGGGTGGGTAATTGTGTTTTAAGCTTGCACCTTTGCAACAATAAAACAAAATTACAATGATGGATTTTCAAATTTCTCCGTTACCTTATTCACAATTTGCTTCTCTTTTTGAAGCCTCCACTGCTGAGTTAGAAAAAATTGGTGCTGTAAAAACAATTGTAAACAAGAAACCGGGCTTTCCTTGTCGCGTTAGTTTGCAAGATGCTGAAGTGGGTGAAAAAGTTATTTTATTGCCCTATCAACACCACGCAACAAACTCGCCTTACCAAGCAACTGGACCAATTTATGTGCGCAAAAATGTTGCTACTGCTTCTTTAGAGAAAAATGAAATTCCATTGATGCTCATTCATAGATTGCTTTCATTGCTCGCATACAATATGCAGGGTTTTATGATTGAAGCGAATGTAGTTGAAGGTACGCAATTACGCAATGCTTTACATTCTGCTTTTAAGAATGATGCCGTTGAATACATCCATATTCATAACGCTAAACCAGGTTGTTTTAATTGTTCTGTAGCGCGAGTTTAGGATTTGAGATAGGATTTGGCACTGCTTTAATCTCAAACGTAAAATTATAGGCTTCTTGAAGTTTGGCAAGTGTTGTTAAATTAATGAGTTTATCACCTTGAAAAATTTGAGTTATATAACTTGGTGAAGTACCTATAGCTTCAGCAATATTTTTTTTAGCTAACGGCTGATTTTCATGAAGTCGCTCCAACTCACTCAAGAAACGAAACATAATCATTTTTGCTTCGTGTTCTAATTCCGCTTCTTTAGAATCGAATTCAAACAATGTTTCAAAGCCTTTTGCAACGTCGTATTTTTCTTTAAATTTCATAATTGCAACTCTCAATTTTTTCGATGACAGAAATTTTAAAACGTGCAAATTTAATTAAATTTTATTCACCGTACAAATATCCATTTTAACTAGAAATTATTTTTGAAAATACCGGTGTTGTAAAGCTTTAAATTATCTTATCGCAAGATTCGGGTTGTCTCATTTTATTTGTTACTGCACCTTTGCAGCAATAAAACAAAATTATAATGATTGATTTTCAAATTTCTCCGTTACCTTACGAACATTTCTCTTCACTTTTCAACGCCTCATCAAGTGATTTAGAAAAAATCGGTGCAGTAAAATCCATAGTTGATAAAAAACCTGGTTTTCCGTGTCGCGTGAGTTTGCAAGATGCTGAAGTAGGTGAACAAGTTATTTTATTACCCTATCAACACCATTCAACAAACTCACCTTACCAAGCAACTGGACCGATTTATGTGCGCAAAAATGTTTCTACTGCTTCTTTAGAGAAAAATGAAATTCCAATGATGCTCATTGAAAGACTGCTTTCATTGCGCGCATACAGTATGCAGGGTTTTATGATTGAAGCGAATGTAGTTGAAGGTGTGCAATTACACTATGCTTTGCAGTCTGCTTTTAAAAATGAAGCAGTTGAATACATTCATATTCATAATGCTAAACCCGGTTGTTTTAATTGTTCTGTTGCGAGAGTGCGATAGTTACAATCAAGAGATTTTCTCAAACCCAAACCCAGCCTTCTCATTAATGTGCATAAAGCCATCAACCAAACTAAATCCTCCAGTAACTAAATCTTCGGCTAAATCGAAACTGCCATCGAGGTCTATGTAGCGCGTGTTCGGGCAGCAATATGCAGCGTGCAATGCAGCAGTAATGCTCACAATACTTTCGTCGTTACAACCCCAGAATAAATCGATATATGCATTATTGGCAATGGTTGCAATTTCAAAAGCACCCACCAAACCACCGCATTTCATGAGTTTGATATTGTAAATGCCAAACAATGGTTTGTTCGATGCGGCAAATTTAAGTGCCGCTTGCGCATCGTGCAAAGACTCATCCGCGCATAATAATCTACGCTGTGCAGCATCCAATTTCGATAATTGGTTTTCTTTCCCGACAAGAAAGGGCTGTTCAATGAGTTCAATGTTAGCGTTCGCAGTTGATGAAATGAATTTTTTCAAATCTTTGAGTTTGTAACCTTGGTTGGCATCTACTCGGATTTTTAATTTGTTTTTATACTTCTCGTTCAATTTTATAACACGTTCAATATCTTCATCAACGTTCATGCCTGTTTTGACTTTCAAGACTTTAAACCCGAGTTTGTAATAACCTTCGGCTTCTTCTAAAGTTTCTGCTACATTTTTTATTCCTATGGTGACAGAAGTTGGCAAGGCTTTAATTTTTTGTCCGTAAAAAGAAGCCACTGAAATGCCGAGAAATTTACAAAACGCATCGTGGAGAGCAATATCAATAGTAGCAAGCGTTCCAGGATAGTGCGAAAAATGTTGGCGCGTTTCAAAAATGAGTTGCTGAAAATGGCGAACATCTCGACCAACAAAATTTTCGATTAATTCGGTTTTTAAATTCGCTGCTGTTCGGGCTGTTGTTTCGCCTACAACAAATTCTGCTGGGCTACCGGAACCAATACCGACGATACCATTTTCTAATTCAATTTCGAGAAAAACCAAATCAACACCCGAAAATGTGTGGAATGAAATGGTGTAAGGCTTAGTTAAAGCCAAACTTTTCATGTAAGAGCGAATCGCTTTAATTTTCATATTTAAGAGTTAGATATTTTTTCACCAAAAAGTCACAAAGAAACAAAGGTTTCACAAAAATCTTCTTTACGTATTTAACGACTTTTCACGAAAGAATTAAATAGGTTTCAATAAACTTTTCAACGTCGGAATAATTTTTTCAACGCCTTCTTGTATTGGTAAAAGCACTGGAATTTTTAATTTTTTTTCGTATTTTGCTTGATACTTGAATGCTTCTTCATCTGTACAATTTTGCGTATTAACGGCTAGAGCAATCACTTTCGAACCAAATTTTTCTATCAATTTAATTTCCGATTCCACACTCGGTATTTTTCCCCAATGTGGGTCGTTGTCGAAAAAAATTTTTTTCGGCGCAAAAACCAAAACAACGTGCTTGGCATTACCAGAAACCAAAAATTCAGAACCACACGGTCCACTCGGATTGCGCAGCGATGATTGACCTTCAAGAAAAATAACATCTGCTTGAGTTTCTTTATAACAAGTAACAATCGCATTTTCTAATTCACCCGAAACAAAATCGTTCAAAGTAGAATCGAAGATAAATCCGTATTTGCCACCTTGCAACCATCCCGTTTGCCCTGTATAAATCATTTCGGCTTTTAAATCATTTTTTTGACAGGCTTGTTTTAATAATCGCGCTGTTGTGCGTTTTCCGACTGCGCAATCCATTCCCATCACTGCAATTATCGGTGCTTTGACTTTAAAAATTTCTCCCGACCAAAAACTCAAATCTTTGCGCGTTTTAGGTTTTCTAATGTCAATCAGTTGAACATTATTTTCTTTTGCGAGTGCCACTATATCAGGTTTCTCATTTAAATAATCGTGCAAACCATTAACGATTGAAATGCCCGATTGAATCGCCGCAATAATTATCTCTAACATATTTTCAGGCAATCTGCCACCAACAGTTGCAATGCCAATAATTAAATAATGAATGTCGCTTAAATGCATTTTTGCTGAAGCTAATGTTTCAAAAATAGGAATATTGCGATGTTTCCCGTCTAATAATTCGCCCGCATCTTTACCAGCCGTTTCAGCGCAATCAATCACACCGATGATTGAAAATCTTTCAGTACCTCGAATGAGTCCATGCGCTGTTTTAGCATCCGTTTCTTTCAGAAACCCATTTGTGAGTATAATCGCTCTGTTCATTAATTGGAATTAGTTTTTTAATCAACTAAATTGAACGCAAGATAAGCTACGAAACGAAAAAAACAATAAAAGTTTTATCTATGGTTTGTTTAGTCTGCGGGAAATTTTCGCGCAATGTCGCAAAAAAAAGGCGGAAAGATATAAGTACTACCTCTGTCATTTTGTCGCAAAATCCGCAATGGTATGTGGTTTGCAAGCTACACTATGCTTTACAAAATGAGATTTTTAGAGTTAATTAAAAATCGCTTCACCAATTTGTCAGGCATATTCATAAAATATTCAAAAAAATAGATAATTATGGCAAAAGGTAGTATCTCAGTACAAACGGAAAATATTTTTCCGATTATTAAAAAGTTTTTATATAGCGACCAAGAAATTTTCTTGCGCGAATTGGTGTCGAACGCAGTAGATGCAACAACAAAACTGATTTTACTTTCCAAACGCGGCGAAGTGCAAGGCGAAATTGGCGCCACCAATATTGAAATCAAACTCGACGCAGAAGCCAAAACGCTGACGATTAGCGATAAAGGAATAGGTTTAACAGCCGACGAAGCGCAACGTTATTTGAGTGAAGTGGCATTTTCGAGCGCATCGGAGTTTTTAGAAAAATACAAAGACGGCAATATCATTGGTCATTTTGGTTTGGGTTTTTACTCTGCTTTTATGGTGGCTGATCGCGTGGAAGTATTTTCAAAATCATATAAACCAGATTCACAAGCGATAGTTTGGCGTTGCGACGGTTCGCCAAATTACGAAATTGAAGATTCGACTAAAGAAACGCGCGGAACAGATATTGTTCTACACATCAGCGCTGATGCAGTGGAGTATTTAGAAGAACATAAAATTGAAGAGCTTTTAAATAAATACTGCCGGTTTTTGCCCATTGAGATTCAGTTTGGCACGCGTAATGAAACTGAAACAAAGATAGATGAGAACGATCCGGAAGTTAAAGTGGATCACGATATAGTTGTGCCGAATATCATTAACGATACACATCCATTGTGGAAAAAATCGCCAAAAGATTTAACAGACGAAGATTAC
>JAYWBA010000168.1:0-32325 GCA_043781915.1 Saprospiraceae bacterium | reverse complement strand
GCGCGTTTATAGCCGAATGTTTTTTTGTTATCTGCTGCGCGTTTACCCAAACGAATAGCAATGAGCGAAGAAATAACTGCTACACTATCCGAAAAATTGTGAATGGCATCGCTGATTAATGCCAAACTGCCTGAAAAAATGCCACCGATTATTTCTGCTGCCGTAATAACTAAATTGAGAGCAACTACAAAAAACAATTTTGTTTCACTCACACCTTCAACTGAATGGCTGTGACTGTGCGAATGATTGTGATTGTGAGAATGTGTGTGCGACACGGTTTTAAATTTTATGTAAAATATATTCCGCAATTTAGCGTCATACTAATTAACAAAAAAATACTTTTTCATTTTGTTCTAAATAAAAATTATGCTCAAAGAAATACTTATCTCCGATTTTAAGGCTGAAAGTGCTGTCACTAAAAAATTAATGGAGCGAATGCCTGAAACGCAGCTTGATTTTAAACCGCATGAAAAATCGGCGAGTGTATTGCGTTTAGCAGCACATGTTGCAGCATTACCTAAATTTATACCTTTGACTGTTGAACTGGAAACTTTCGATTTTTCCAATTTACCCAAGTCATTTTCGCCGCCAATGTCAAAACCTGAGTTACTTGAGTCTTTTGATTTTTACACTAAAAATGCTATTGACGCACTCGAAAAAATAGACGAATCTTCGCTTCAACACACTATTAAAATTTATTTTGGGACGCATCTCATTTCTGAAAAAACCCGATTCAATGAAATACAAAATTTAATTCGACATATTGTTCATCATCGTGGTCAACTTTCTGTTTATCTGAGATTGTTCAATATTCCGTTGCCTAATATGTACGGTCCTACTGCAGATGAAAGATAAACTCGAATTTATAGAATTCTATTGATTCATTTAATACAATTAAATCGGGTTTTAATTGAAACAGAAAGTCATCTTAATAATATTTCTTTGTTTGAATGTACCTTTAATTTTAAGGGCGCAAGCAAAGCCCATTTCAAAATCCAAAATCCAATGGGTGACAACCAACAATTTTGAGTTTGGCAACATTGCGCAGGATAAAGACACAAGTTTTACTTTTGTTTTCATAAACGTTGACTCACTACCGCTTCTACTTGATAATGTTCGTACCGATTGTTCTTGTACTGCTTTAGAGTGGTTGACTGAACCCGTTGAGCCACAAAAAACAGGCACCATAAAACTCATTTACCATGCCCCGAAATTAGGTTATTTTAGAAAAAAAATGTCTGTTTGGATACATAAACAAAAAAAACCTGAATTTATTTATATTTCTGGTGAAGTCATAAATTAGTTGATAGTTGTTAGTTTGTTTCTTTCAACCTACTGCTATCAACTAACAACTATCAACTATCAACTATCAACTATCAACTAACAACTATCAACTATCAACTAATTTGAAAAAACAAGATTTATTCGGCATCGGAACGCGCGTAATAATAACACGTACACGCGATATTGGCATTATCACTGAAAAACTTGGTGATGATTTGGTTATGATTAAGCTCGATAACTCAAGTGATTCTATACCCGTTTTTGAGGAATTTTTGCAGCGTTATTCCGCCGAAGCAGTCCAAAGCATTCAGCCGAAGCAAGAAAAAATAGTGCCGGAAGTTTTAACATCTTTTAATAAAACCTATCAAACACCTAAAATAAATAGTACAGGTTTACATCTTGTATTTGAGCCAACTGAAAATTTAGATGGCAATCGCGCATTTCATACATATTTTTACAATGATACACACACATTACACATCGCTTCTCCCCTATTGTGGGTTAAAAATAATTTATTAGAAGAAGAAACGAGTGCCATCAGTATTTCGGCAGGTTCATTAGAATTTATTCGAACAATAGCGTTAAACACGCTGAACGATTCACCTGAATTAGAAATTGAAATTCAAAAATTTGCTACTGATGGCGCGACTGAAACGCTTCATGCCTTATTGAAATTAAAAACCAAGATGTTTGTTAAAAACAATGCGCTGCACCCAATAACACAGGAAGGTGTGGTTCAAATAAAAATTAATACTGATGAAGACAAACCTACGAGTGAATTAAAAAAATATACTCAACAAGTCGTTAAATCGCAAGCGGAGATTAAGCGTAGAAACGAAAAAAATAGTCAATTAGTTGATTGGCGCGCCAATTTGAGCGCGTATGCGCATTTTAAGAATGAGCTTGATTTGCATATCCAAGAACTTCACAGCGACCACAAAAGTCTTTCTCCTGCTGAAAGTCTGCACATACAGTTACAGGCTTTTGAAAATTATTTACAACGCGCCATTAATGTAGGCATTCCAAGTGTTTTCATTATTCATGGTCTCGGCACAGGTAGATTGCGAGAGCGCATTGCTGCGCGGTTGCGCCGCAGCGAAAACGTTCTCCATTTTAAAAACGAATTTCACGAGAAATATGGGTTTGGTGCTACGGAGGTAATTTTTAAATTGTAATAATAAATTCTGAACCAACACCTTCCACACTTTCAACTTTTAATGTTTCACCATGCCCTTTCGTAATAATATCGTAAGCGAGAGACAAACCCAAACTATTCAAGTTTGTGCTAATTAATACAACAGTTTCGATTAGCACAAACTTGAATAGCGAAAAATTTTTAACCAACCAGTTCATCGTTTTCAATTTGAAGTAGATTGTGTTTATCTTATGTTGTGAATTGTGATTTAATGTTACAACATTTATCCAACTCACATATTTTTTGTTAGGTATTTATTCATTTTTTGCTTTTTCGATGTGTTAGAATAAAAAACAGCCCCAAAAGTAGGGGCTGCTCATTTTGATTTGTATTTTCAAAAATTATTTAGTGGACTTATTTCGGCGAAATGACTTCGTTGATAACCCTATTACCAGATGCAGCTACATAGTAATAACCGAGCGTAAATGATTTTGTAGCTGGATCATATTTACCTGCAGTTTGTACCGTTGCTGGATTAGCAGAACTTGAACCAGGAATCAGTATCTTAACAGAATTATCAGCATTTACGACCAATTGCATGGTGGCTGCAGCACCTAAATCAGCAAATTCAGTTTGAACAGTATTTGAATTGATTGTGCTCAAGAATTTGTCTCTGTTAATTGCTCTTGGCGAAGTTGGGTGCATAAAATATCCAACAGAATGATACTGTCCTTCATAAGCATTTCGAATACTAATAATAACGAGTTTTGTACCAAAATTAGAACTTGGAGTTACACCGTTGGTGGCACTTTTAATTGTAATTGGTAAAGCATAGCCTGTATCAGGGTCAGCAGCTTTTACAGGATCAATTTTAGAAGTATTAAAATTCATTGTAAAAGTACCTAACTTACTCCCCGCCGGAATTGTGACAGTTGCATTAGCAATTGAAAAAGAAGAATCGGGAAGCAATGCGTAATTTGTACCGTTTGCACTATTATATTTAGCTAAGTATGCTTTATCGGCACCTAAAACCAAATCCGTATTTGCAACGGTAGCGGAAGGCGATTCAACTTTAACATCGAATGAAAAAGGTGTAGGTGCGGTTGAAAGCAAAAAGCTTTTGTGGTCTTCAACACCATTATTTGCTGAAGTAGGAATATCAGCGATGGCACTAACACCAGCAAAATCTGTAAAATGTGCATCGTCTTTCAGGCAAGCACTCATGCCAAGTATAAGAAACGCGCCTATTATAAAAAATGAAAGAAAATTATATTTTTTCATGTACTAATTTTTTTGTAATTTAAAAAATCGTTGACAATAGTCAACTTTAGTATTTTTCTGACAACTGTCAACTCATCTTATTTACCCCAAAATATTTTAGAGGTAAACTGGCTGATTGTGCCTTGAGCTGCCACATTAGCTCCATTATAACTATATTCACTTTGCGGATACAGCAAACGCACTGGAATCTTTTTAGTCGAAGTACTTGGGTCAGCAGAAATTGGAATATTTGCTGGCAAACCCAGGCGGCGGTAATCGCACCAAGCCTCGAATGGATTTAAACCATTCAATGAAGCCCATTTTTGACCAATGATTAGAGCCAATTTATTTGTTTCAACATCGTAATTGACACCCGCAACGCCTGTTTGAGAGAAGTAAATTTTTGCGGAAGCTGCTGCATTTGGCACGCCTAAATTTACAAACGATTCTGTTACAGCCGCTTGATACAATGCTTTCGGATCGCCCGAAATCCAACCTCTGAAAGCTGCTTCAGCTTGATCGAACAAACTTTCGTGCGAACTCATAATCACAGCATCTTGATTGAAGGCTTGAAGCAATCCTTTTCCAATGCCTGAAATTTGGGTATTAGGAAAAACATCGGCACCATTCGCACCAAAATAACTCGCATTGAATGTTGAACCCTTACCACCTACAGGCGCATAAAAGTAAGACAACCTGAAACTATCTTTAGTGTTGTTAAGGAAATTGATGCCGTAAATATTTGCACGATAAACTTGGTAGTTTTCCACGTTTACGTCACTTTCGTTATAGCCATAAGTTCCCCAAAAAGGGCTTAATTTACCTGCAGATTTTAAATATCCTGGATTTATACCCGCATTTTCACCAGCGCCTAAAAAGCCATACCCCGAAGCTTTAATTTTAGCCAATTCAGTTGTGATATAAGAAGCATTAGCAGCTACTTCTGATTGACGCAAAAGGATCTTTAACTTCAATGAATTAGCAAATTTTTGCCATTTTGAAATATCACCTTTGAACATTATATCATTAGTTGATGGGTTGTATGTACCATCACCTTTGGCGAATAATGCTAAGCCAGCATCAATTTGCACTATGAAATCTTTATAAATCGTCTGAGCATCGTCGTATTTTGGTAAAATGCTTGTAGTGCCTTTTAAAGCATCACTATAAGGCACATTGCCGTAGGTATCAACCAAATATTGGAAAGCAAAGATTTTCATTATTTTCGCCATACCTTGAACTAAAGGCTGTACAGCAGTTGCAGCTTTTGTATCAACAGCATCGTAGTTATTAACTTGTGCAGAATAAACACTCGCCCAAGTATTATTTCTAAAGCCATTTGAAAATTGGTAGTTTTTATCGGAAGTACTAATCGAATAGTTCCCACTCCAATTCCAATAACCCATCCATAAATTGAGGTAATCGAAATTTGTTGTAACATACGAACCTGTTGTGGCAAGTGCCGCAGGCAAAATGAGATCTGCTGGCACATCGACCGCAGCATTAGGGTTTATGTTAACATCGTAAAACTTATCTGTGCAACTTGGCATTGCCAGAAACATGAGTACGAATATTCCAAAACCAATTATATTTTTCTTCATTGTGAAATCAATTAAAAATTAATAAAATTTAAGAAACATTCCTATTAGCTCGCGAAGCGTCCTATTAGGTTTGAATAATTAAAACCCAACCGTCGCTTTCAAACCAAAAATGCGCGTAGGTGGAGTTTGGTTCTCATTCGTAGTACCTGCGGCATTACTGGCATCGTTAGAAAATTCAGGATCAGTATAAACGTTTGTTTTAGGTCTCCACATCAACAAGTTTCTTCCTGTGAGTGCAAGTATGACCGATTTTATAACACCCGTTTTTGACAGCAAAGACGTTGGTAAATTATATGAGAGTGAAACTTCTCTCAATTTCCAGAAATCTGAACTGTTAACATACGTTGCCGCATTTGTGTGCCAAGCCGAATTTGTCCAGAACTCTAAATTACCATCTCGTGTAGAGTAGCTACTATTAGGCGTATAAGTTCCATCCGCATTTTTGATAACTGAATTTGGAAATACAAAATTCTGGCGACCATTGCTTGCTGAGTTGATACCTACACCTGTAAAATCAAGTGCGTTACCTAATTGATTATAAATGACTGCACCACCCCGGTACTCGAATAAAAAGAATAGTGAAACAGGACCAACGCTTAAAGTATTTGAAATACCCAAACGATGATGCGGCTGAGTACTACCAACATATTTTTGGTTAGGATCAGTAATTGGATAACCTGTTGCAGGATTAATAATTACTCTACCTTCCGGATCGCGTTGAACGTCAGTTAAATACAACGCGGGATAACTATAGCCAATAGCAGCAAAAGTTGAAGATGCAGCACCTTGAGAGCCATTCAAGAAAGTAAAATTAACACCGTTATTGATATTGAATTGAGAAATGTTCAGCTTAGCCAGATCTTGATATAAAGAAAGGACAGTTGTGTTATTGTACGAATAATTCACACCCGCTTCCCAAGAAAAGCTTCCAACTTTTACAATCGGGCGAATTTTTAAATCTACATCATAACCTTCACCCTGCATTTCACCTGTATTCAAACGCGCAGTTGTATATCCTGTCGCATTCGAAACGTTGATAGGCACAGTTTGGTTTGTTGTATTAGTTCTATAATATGTCGCCTCAAATTCAAATCTTCCACCAAAACCAGCTTCTATACCCACTTCCCTACTCAAAGTAAATTCTGGTTTAAGATTCGGGTCATTTTGAACAGAAGATTGTGTCAAACCAGATTGACCGCCAAAAGGAAATCCATTACCTGGAGAATACACATTTTGCAATTGATAAGGTGCAACGTTCACGTTACCCACTTTTGCAATACCACCACGAATTTTCAAATATTCTAAGCCTTTGAGATCTTTTAAAGCAGGAATCATATCAGTTAAAATGATAGACCCATCTATACTGCTATAAAAATAATTTCGATTGGCAGGAGATAGAACAGATGTAGCATCGTTTCTTCCAGAAGCATGTATAAAAGCAAATTTTTTGTATCCTAAGGTTACATCTGCAAAAAGTCCAGATAAAGTGCTTTTGGTTTCTCCTTGAGCTACCGTAGCTTCACCAATACGATTCGATATATTATACAAACCAGGTATCTTCAAAGCATTCGCTTGTTCGAACTGAAAATTACTAACGTCTAATTGTGCGTGATGTCCTAAAGTTAAATCCGTTGTGAAATCGCCAAAAATTGGATTAACTGTAACTAAAAAATCTCCTGTAGCACGAGCGCCATAACCTGCAATATCAGTAACAGTTCCCGATTTGTGCACATAAGAGGAAGGCAAATTACCCGCACCCCATGGGTCAGAAATTGCATAGTCAGAAAAAGTAACATCCGCCACGTGTGATTTAACAGAAAAGCCACTATATGACCCACCAACACGGTATAGTGCAGATAACCAATCCAATATTTTATACGATAAATCGGCACTACCGCGCAAAGCGTTAGAGCTATTATTTATACGCGAATTATCTTCCGATACTTGCCACCAAGGATTGGCT
Organism: Saprospiraceae bacterium; assembly: GCA_043781915.1. Classification (GTDB taxonomy): domain Bacteria; phylum Bacteroidota; class Bacteroidia; order Chitinophagales; family Saprospiraceae; genus JAAFJT01. The sequence continues at coordinate 25,082 of JAYWBA010000168.1, read as the reverse complement.
TCGTAAGCATTGAAATAACCATTCACATCGCCATAAGGGCTGTGAATATCAACTATTCTTGGGTCTCTCAAAGGAACGTGAGCAGCCGTATTTAAAACATTCCAGTAAACGGGTCTGCCCTGAGCATAATCTGCTCCAGCGATATTTGAGTTTGTATAGATATAATTGAGTCCGTAATTAACAGAAAATCTATCTATTTTTTTACCACCTTTAACATTTACGCCTGTTCTATTATAAGCGTCGTTTGGTACAATACCCGTTTTATCAACTCTTTGGAGGCTGATGCCGAAATAATCATCGTCATTACCAAGTCTAAAAGCTAAATCGTGTTGACTTGTAACACCTGTATTGAAAAAAGCCCTGCGATTATCGGGAGTTCCGCCCGTGAAGGGAACTTTAAGTGTATCTAATTTGATAGAACCGTCCGCTTGTTTAACTTGAACACCATAACCTAAAGGTTGATTTCCTGAAAGCGTTGAATAAGCAGGACCAAAACTTTGGTTTTCAAACGGCGTGTATAATGGATAACCATTTTTATCTAAAAAAGGCGCACCTTCACCACCGTAAGAGCTAAATTGATTTTGTAATCCTGGCATGTAAGAAAGTTGCTCAGCTTGTAAAGAATAACTATAAGTGATTGTAGGCTTTGTTAAACTTCCGGCGCCTTTTTTCAAAGTTACAATTAATACACCGTTCGAGGCATCAGAACCATACAAAGCAGCTGCATTAGGTCCTTTTAAGATTGTCGTTTTTTCGACATCGTTCGGATTCAAAGCGGCGAGAAAGTCTAAAGGTGTAATCACACCGTCAACCACTAAGAGCGCTTGGTTATTACCTAAAAATGAGCGGTTTCCTCTAAATGTCATTGCAACACCTGGATTAACACCGTTATTAACAACGTTAATTTGAACGCCCGAAACTTTACCACTCAAAGCACTGGCTAAACTGACTGGTGCTGAAGCAGTAATTTCAGAATTTTTCAATGTCGCTACTGATGCGCCGATAGAGCGCGCACTCAGTTTAGTGCCAAAAGCCCCAACAACAACTTCATCAAGTACTTTAGTGTCGGGTTGAAGAACAACAGTTAAATTAGTTACATTGGTTACATCTACTTCTTGCGCAACATAACCGGTAAAACTGATCATCAGAGTGTTAACATCCTTAGGTACTACAATACTGAATTTACCATCAATGTCTGAAATCGTACCAACTGTGGTACCTTTTCCTACTACACTCGCACCAACCAAAGTTTCATGGTTATTTGCATCGGAAATAATACCAGTAACGGTTTTTTGTGCATAGATGACAACTGCGCTAAACAGTGTGCACATTAAAAATGTAAAAAGTTTTTTCATGAAAAAAATTTAGTTACTAATGAAAGGAATGACGTTTTTAATTTCTGGCTTTTCTATATAACAATGTTTGACTATCCCAAATTGTGTTAGTTTAATTGATGAAATGCTAAAAAATTTAACCTAAGCTTTACTTACAAAGGTAAATTTAGCTGAATGTTTTCTAATTCTAATAATTTTTAACAGAATTTTAACACGTTAAAATACTTGTTACAAACACTAATATTCATTTTTAATACATAAATCAATGATATTTTTTGACTAAATAAACTATCGAATCAAATGTTTTTATAAAATACAAACCAGTTTGGTAGGCACTTAAATTGAGTTGGATTTTTTGTTCAGATTTTTCAACCAACAGAACAGTTTGCCCTAAAGTATTTACAAATTGAAAGCGAGTATCATTAAAATTTTCATTATTTAGAATATTGTTCAAGTGATTCGGGTAAATTACCATAACAAGTATTTCCAGAAACAATTTCTCCAAAAATTGTCTAAGTCTGAGGTGTCTCAAAATCATCTGAAAAAACGATTTGTAGTTTTAATTCAGTTATTGATTTTGCAAGCCACAAGCATAAAAAAAGTTAATGTATATGGAAGCAGTTTTTTGTCACTGACCATGAATATTGTCATAAATTGCAAAAGTAAATAGAATATATTTTAACCCAATCAATTAGTAAATGAATAAATCTATTATTTAAAACAATCTATACCCGATGGTTCTATTTCTTTTAAGAAAAAGCTCAAATTGCAAAATAAATTTGTATGGAGGGACTCTTTGGGTACAAATTTGAAAAGCTAACAACACTTACTTTCTTTATGAAGTACGAAATTATAATCCTTACAATTTTTTTCCAGCTTTTACACAACCAAAACGTCTATTCTCAAGCGCTTTTTAAATCTACAACTGTAGAAGCTTCAATAGATAACGACTTTCTAAACGTGATTGGGAAACGCACTGACAGATATTATACCAATGGTATGAATCTTTCAGTTTATTATTTTCAGCCTGAAAATCGCAAATTTTTCCTCGATAAAATGCTGTGGAGTTTTAAAATGGATACCTCCAAAAAATACGGATGGGGAATTACGCAAAAAATATTCACACCCGATAATGTTTTTAATCCCATTCATTCAACGGTCGATTTTCCATATTCAGGTAGTCTGTATACCATTCATTCATTGCAATCGGTAAATACTTTAAAAAATGCCAAGTTCAATTCTGAGATTTGGATTGGCGTTTTGGGTCCATTAAGTATAGCCGAAGGAACGCAGTGGCATTATCACATGCTTATTAAAATCAGAATAGCAAAAGGTTGGGAATCACAGATTCAAAATACCGTGATTTTAAATTATAAACTCAAGTATGATCGCAAAATTGTTTCTACTCAATATTTGAACATTATTGGCGATGTTGAGGGCAATGCAGGTACTTTATTGAATCAATTGGGTTCGGGTGTACAAATGCGTTTAGGCAAATTGACTGATTATTTCGACTTAAAATTTGAAGGCTACTCATTTTACTTCACTTGCTCATCGCGACTAAATTTTGTTTTGTATAATGCCAATTTGCAAGGAAGTATTTTCAATTCAAAAACGCAAACTCTTGTAGAATTTGAACCTTTAGAGCGCACTTTACCTGCTTCAGAAATTAATAATTTTTACACAGAAAATTGTCTCGGTGTACACTTAAATAATAAACTATTTTCAGTATCTTATAATCAATTTTTTTGGTCCCAATCTACAAAAAACACTGAAAGTCATTCTTATGGTAGTTTAACGATTGCAATGAAAGTTAAATAGTTAGATTACAAGCATATTTAAATCCCCCAAAATCCTTTTCAACATTATGCAAAGGAAAATTTAAAGTCTTGCAAACAGTATCGCCGTAAAAGAAGTTAAATATGACATCATAGCGGTCAGTATTTTGATGAAGATTGTAAAATGAATCTAATTTTTGAAATATCTCCTTTGAAAGCATTTCAAAATGTTTATCCCATGTTGCTACAAAAGCCTCTTGATCTACATGCTGTTTTAAAGTTTTAGGTTTCGGATGCGTCAACCAATTTACGCTTCTGAAACAGTATTCTTTAGTTCGCTGAATAATTAATTCTTCAGTGAATGTTTCGCTTGCAAATAAAATAGGAACACAAAATTGCCGCTCAAAAAGCGCATTAAATTTAAATTTGCTATCGTAATCAACGGTGTATTTATTCGTCCAACCACCATGCAAATCATCGGCAACATTCAAAGCAACTTTAAAAACGCTATTTTCTTTCGAACTTGTAGTCGTTTTGTTCAAATCTGAAAGCGTTTTGGCAATAAGTTGCTCAGCTTTCATAATCTTCAATTCTTGTAGTTTTTCAACAACATGCTCTTTCGCCATCGGGTTAAAATTCCCAATGGGTAAAACCAAATCACCTTTAGAATCGCCTTGTAGTAATTTCAAATAGTTCTGAAATCGCGCAGGTGAACGTGGTTGGCTGTATAAATCGAGTATTAAATCAATGGTAGGCAAAAGTTCGAATTGCAAGAACATTTAATTATAATTTTTTCAGTCTGAATTCGCTATATGAGATTAATTCGGCAACAAATTTATCCATTTATTTTAGATAAATGTACTTTCTCTTTATTAGAAAAATCACTTCTTACGAAAATAAAATTATCTTTGCGCCGCGTGTAGAAATATTTTCTGCACTGAAACGACTTTGATTATATTTTGAGCAGCAATTCTTGCAGCTCCATCTGTCACAAAACAAATTTATGAATCAAGATAATCGCAGCACGTTCATCGGTATGCTGATCATTATGGGAATCTTACTCGGTTGGAATTATTTTACTGCGCCTTCGAAAGAAGAAATAATGTCTCAAAAACGAACGCGCGATTCGATAGAGCAAGTTAAAAAAGGGATTAGCTCTCAGCAGTCAGCAGTCAGCAATCAGCAACCCGTGAACACTCAACAAGATAAGCTTATAACTGAAAGCTCACAGCTCAAGGCTCAGAACGAGCAATTAACTACTTTAGAAAACGGCGTTTTTCGCATAATATTCAGCAATAAAGGTGGTAGAATAAAAAATGTACTTTTGAAAAATTTTCAGAAAATTTATCAAGATTCCGCTCGAAACGACCATTTTGCACCCTTATATTTATTTGAAGATGCTAAGAATAAATTTTCATATACGCTTCCCACCAAAACTGGCGCAGGTAGTATCAATACGGAAGATTTATTTTTCACAGCACAAGCTACAGATAATTCAGTGACTTTTAGAGCCAATATTGGTGCAGGTTATTTGGAACAGAAATACACAATCAATAGTGGGTATGCAATCGACTACGATTTAAATGTTCAGAACCTGAGCAACGAACTCAAGCCCGATACAAAAGTTTTTCAACTCAATATCGATAATTATTTAGATAAAATTGAAAAAAACGTAAATTACGAGCGCTCACAAGGTTCACAAAATTGGTATTGCGAAGTCGGGGAAACACCAGATAACCAATCTCCAACTAAAACGGAGGGCAAGTTTTTCAATAAAAAGCCTTTAGCTTGGATTTCACAAGATAATCAGTTTTTTAATACAACTTTGGTTTCTAAAGACGGAGGATTTGCTTCTGCATATCTTGGCACACAAGTTTATACGGATACAGACCCAGATTTAAAAAAACTCAGTGCGCAAATAGAAGTGCCTATAAGTAGTACGGATGCTTCGTCAAAAAAAATGCTGCTATATATCGGACCCAACGATTATTCCATCCTCAAAAAATATGATAATCAGTTAGAAGACATTGTTAATTACGGTGGAAGTATTTTGGGTACAATAAACCGTTGGATCATTCGCCCAATTTTTGATTTCTTGCACAGTTTTATCGGCAATGTAGCGATTTGTATATTAGTGCTTACCTTAATTGTGAAAAGTTTGCTCTATCCTTTAAACTACCGAATGCAGCGCACACAAGCAAAAACTGCTGCACTCAAACCTGAAATTGAAAAATTAAAACTTAAAATAAAAGATGATCCGCAACGCTTACAAATGGAAACCATGAAACTCTACCAAGAGTTTGGTGCTAATCCTTTAGGTGGATGTTTGCCATCGTTGGTACAAATGCCGATTTGGATGGCACTGTTCAGGTTTTTTCCAGCTTCCATTGATTTTCGACAGAAGGGATTTCTTTGGGCGAATGACCTTTCGGGTTTTGAAGAAGGTATAAAATTGCCGTTTTACATGCCCATGTTTGGTTACCACATCAGTTTGTTCGCTGTTTTGTGGGGTTTGTCGCTCATTGGTTTTACATATTACACCATGAAAGACATGGATATGGGCAATCAACCAGCAGGTATGAAGTATATTCAATACTTTATGCCGCTCATTTTCATGGTAAGTTTTAACAGCTACGCTGCAGGATTAAGTTTATACATGTTGTTCAGTAATTTACTGCAAATTGCACAAACAGTAATTACAAAAAATTACGTTATAGACCACGATAAAATCCGACTCGAACTCGATGCGAATAAGAAAAAGCCTAAAAAGACGAGCAAATTTAGAGAAATGATGGAAAATGCGCAGAAGATGCAGCAAGATCAGAAAGCAAAAGGCAAATAGCAAAGGCAAATAGCAAAAAAGCTTTGCCTTTTGCCTTTTGAATATGTTTTGAAATAGTAAAAAAGTGAAAAATGGGAAAGATTAATGTTTCAGTTTGTGGTGTACTGCTATTTTTAGTAGTGGGTGGTTGTTCTGAAAAGACATCTAAAGTTGCAACTACAGAAAAACACCCTACACCCCCAGTAGTTGTACAACCTGTTTATCCAACTCCCTCAGTAGTAACTCCAAAAACTGCTGAAGACATAGTCAGTATCCCTAAAGGAATTGACCCAAATTTAGTCATTTCAATTTCACGCAGCGGCTGTTTTGGCAAATGTCCCGCTTATTCTTTCTCTCTGACAGCTGATGGCAAAGCTGTTTATGAAGGTATAGCCTATGTCGCTAAGCTCGGTAAACATACGGCGCAGGTTTCTAAATCTGATATCGATAAATTTCTTGCTGTAGAGACGTTGCATACAAGGTCTCTACAATCATTAAATGATAAATATCCGATAAAAGGAGAACTTGTTTCCGATTTGCCGACAACAAAAACATACGTTCGTCTTGGAAATTCTGGAAAACTTATCGTTAATAATTACGACGCGCCCAAAGAAGTTTTGGATTTAGAAGAACTCATTGAACAATTTGCGGAAAAATTGAATTGGGTGAAAACCAATGATTAATTTCACTATTTTTTGTAGAGCCAAACAATATTCGCGTTTCAAATTTGCAAAAATAAAAGTTGAGATTAAATTTGCTACTATTTAGTGATTCAACTTAAAAGATTTCCACTTTCATCTGACAAAACAATGCTTAAAAAACTTTTACTCGCATTCATTTTTATTCTCAGTAGTCTCGCAATTTTTGCACAAGGAACGCGCTTATTAAGGCAACCCACCATTAGTTCAAAAAGTATCGTTTTTGTTTACGCCGATGATTTATGGATTGTAGATAGAGATGGTGGCGATGCTAAACGATTAACGAGCCATGAAGGCACAGAGAGTTTCCCACATTTTTCACCGGATGGGACTAAAATTGCTTTTTCAGCACAGTACGATGGCAACACGGATGTGTATGTTGTTAACGCCGAGGGCGGTGAACCCAAAAGATTAACTTTTCATCCGAATGATGATATCGTTCAGGGTTGGACACCCGACGGTAAACAAATTTTGTTTCGCTCAAGTCGCTCAGGGGTTCCTACAATGATTAATCATTTTTATACCATAGGTTTAGAAGGTGGCAATGAAACAAAATTACCCATTCCGCAAGCCTCATTCGGCGATATATCTGAAGATGGAAATTATGTAGCTTACACGCCTATAACACTGTGGGATGTCGAATGGCGTAATTATCGCGGTGGGCAAGCGCAACCCATTTGGATTTTAAATTTGAAAGATTTTTCGCTAATAAAAACACCCCAAACTGATCGCGAAAGACACAGTGATCCAGTGTGGTTTAAAGACGATGTTTATTTTCTATCGGAGCGCGATTATGCCAATAACGTTTGGAAATTCAATATTAAAACAAAAGAGCTCAAACAAATCAGTTTTCACAAAGATTTTGATTGCAAAAGTATTGATGCTTGCTCCGATAGAATAGTTTATGAGCAGGCGGGTTATTTACACGTTTACAATCCGTCAACAAATTCTGCAAAACAATTGGTGGTAAATGTAAAGGGCGATTTTAACTGGGCGCGCCCACGCTGGAAAGATGTAATCGCGAGCGATTTAATCAATGCATCGCTTTCGCCAACAGGTCAACGCGCCTTATTTGAATACCGTGGAGAAATTTTTACAGTACCGAAAGAAAATGGCGATGGCAGAAATATTACAAATACCAGCGGTGTTGCAGATCGCTCACCGGTTTGGTCTCCGGATGGAAAAAAAATTGCGTGGTTTTCGGATGCCAATGGCGAATACCAATTAATGATAGCTGATCAGTTTGGCATGGATAAACCGCGTGTCATTAATTTTCAAAAGCCTACTTTTTTCTTCAAACCTACTTGGTCGTCGGATGGAAAATTTATTTCTTTCAGCGATACAGACTACACTATTTGGATAGTTGAAGTTGGAACTGGAATTGCTAAAAAAGTTGATACAGACAAAATGGCGCATCCAAATCGAACTATGAATCCTTCGTTTTCAACCGATAGTAAATGGATAGCTTATGTAAAAATGTTGGAAAATCAATTTAAAGCGGTTTTCTTATACAATGTTGAAACTGGACAAAAAACGCAAATCACCGATGGATTAGCCGATGCGATTGATCCTGTTTGGGATGCAACCGGAAAATATTTATATTTTTTAGCGAGCACCGATTACGGTGTTTCTGCCGGTTGGCTTGATATGAGTTCGTATGATTTGCAAGTATCGCGCGGTTTATATGTAGCGGTTTTAAATAAAAAAGATGTTTCGCCGCTTATACCAAAAAGTGACGAAGAAGAAGGAAAGGTTGATGATAAAAAAGAAACAAAAGACAGTTTAAAAACTATTATCGTGGATTTAGATGGTATTAGTCAAAGAATTTTAGCCGTGAATATTCCGTTGCGGAATTACACTTCATTGGTTCCAGGGACAAAAGATTATGTTTTCATAACTGAAAGCGTACCGAATCAAGAAGGGGTAACGTTGCATCGCTATAATTTTAAAGATAAAAAATCCGAAGTGTTTTTAAGCCCTATAAATTATGTAACTACATCGCACGATAGAAAACAGTTACTCTATCAAGGCAAAGATTATTGGGGAATAGTAAAAACTGATGCTATTCCGAAACTAGGCGATGGTAAATTAGCACTGGATTTAAAAATGAAAATTGTGCCCCAAGAAGAGTGGAAACAAATTTTCAGAGAAGGTTGGCGCTACCAACGCGATTTTTTATATGTTGATAATGTGCACGGTGCCCCTTGGAAACAAGTTTACGATTGGTATTCGCCTTGGCTGGAACATTGCAGACACAGAACGGATTTAAATTACATCGTTGATATTTTAGGCGGTGAAGTTTCAATTGGTCACTCCTATACAAGTGGTGGTGATTTTCCGGACGTTAAAAAAGTGAATATCGGTTTATTAGGCGCTGATATTGCAATTGAAAATAACGGATTTAGAATAAAAAAGATTTACAACGGTGAAAGTTGGAATCCGGATTTGAAAGCGCCATTAGCAGTTCCAGGCGTTGACGCGCGCGTCGGCGATTACATTGTTGCAGTCAACGGTAAATCGCTCGATGTATCTAATAACTTTTTTAGTTATTTTGAAAACAAAGCCGATAAACAATTAAAAATTTCAGTGAATAGCGCGCCAAGCTTGGATAACGCGCGATTATTAACCGTTGTTCCTATTGCAGATGAAAACGCTTTGCACTCACGTGATTGGGTTGAAAACAATCGCAGAAAAGTAGATTCAATGTCAAAAGGTCAATTAGCGTATGTTTATATTCCCAATACTGGCCGCCCGGGTTATACTTATTTTAACCGCTATTATTTTTCACAAATGGATAAAAAAGGTGCCGTGATTGACGAAAGAAATAACGGTGGCGGTTCAGCAGCAGATTATATTGTAAATGTTCTTTCAAGACAACTTCAGGGTTATTTCAATAGTCGCGTTGAAGGGCACAAACCTTTCACAGTTCCTGATGCAGGAATCTGGGGACCAAAAGTTATGATTATTAACGAACGCGCTGGTTCCGGAGGCGATTTAATGCCGTATTTATTTCATCAAATGAAAATCGGTCCACTTGTAGGCGTGAGAACTTGGGGCGGATTGGTTGGCACTTGGGATACGCCGCCATTTATTGACAAAGGAAGAATGGTAGCACCTCGCGGTGGATTTTACGATTTGAACGGTAAATGGGCTGTTGAAGGCGAAGGGATTTCGCCCGATATTGAAGTCTTTCAAAATCCTGCGGATGTTTTAAATGGCAAAGATCCGCAGTTAGAACGCGGCGTGCAAGAAGCACTCAATTTATTGAAAACACAAGGCGTAAACTTAAAACCTGAACCGCCTGCGCCAGTTAAATATAAAAGACCTGATTAAATTAATAATTAATCGTTTAACTGCCAAGTTTCACAACGTTGTGAAACCTGGCAATTAAAAGTCGTTGATCAAAAAAAACTTTGAGAAATCTAACTTCGTAAAATAGCTTTTACTTTCAAAAATAAATTTCTTGCTCATTCTATAATTCCATTAAATTTGCATTTTCAAATGTCGAATCTAGATAATTTAGACGCTATATGTTGCGTCTCTACTGATTTGCACACCCACTGATAAATTTATGCTTCTTTTCCCCAACGACTTATACGAAAAATTAGAATTCGACAAAGTCATTCAATTATTAATTTCTGAGTGTTTGGGTGAACCTGCGCAGCTCCATTTTTTTTCATTGGTTCCGAGTACAGATTTAAAAACCATTGAGCAACAGCTCAAAATGGTGAAAGAACTTAAATTGAGTCTGGAAAAAAGTGATAAATTTCCGCTCGGTAATTATTATTCGATTGTTGAAGATGTTAAACTTTTACCTATTGAAGGTTATGTTCTTTCGGTGGAAAGTTTGCAGCGCATCAATAAATTGCTCATCATTTTTAAAGATATTGCGCGTTTTTTCACACCTATTAGAATAGAAATTTATCCAACGCTGCACAGTATTATTCGAGAAACACCTTACAATGAAACGCTTGTTAAAGAAATTGCACGAGTAATTGACCCTGAGGGAAATATTAAACCCGATGCATCGCCAGAACTGATGCGTATTCGCCGTAGCATGAACAGCAAAATGCGCGAGATTGAGAGCGTGTATAAAAATCTCATTTCAGAATTCAAACAAAAAAGTTGGCTTGCCGATAGTACAGAAACGCTTAGAAATGGTCGCCGTGTTCTCGCCGTTTTAACCGAATATAAACGCAGTTTGCGCGGTATAATTCACGACGAAAGTGCAACAGGTAGAACAACATATATAGAACCTGAAGCTGCTATTGAAGTCAATAACGATTTATTCGATTTGGAGCAAGAAGAAAAGCAAGAAATTTATCGCATCATGCGCAATCTTTCTAACTTCTTGCGACCATTTACAAACGATATTCTTCAATACGAAGAAATTATCATCGCTTATGATGTAGTGCATTCAAAAGCGCGCGTGGCGATAAAAATGAAAGCTAATATGCCGCAACTGATTAATTCTCCGCGCATTGGCATCAGAAAAGGGCGACATCCCCTACTCTATTTAAAAAATAAGGCACACAATAAAGAAACAGTTCCTTTCACTTTAGATTTATACAACGGCAATAATATTTTATTGGTTTCTGGCCCGAATGCAGGTGGTAAATCTGTGTTGATGAAATCAGTTGGATTGTTGCAACTCATGATACAATCGGGATTGCTTGTGCCTATGCATGAATTGAGCGAAATGGGAATTTACGAAAAATTGTTTGTCAACATAGGCGATTCGCAAAGTTTGGAGGATGACCTTTCGACATATAGTTCGCATTTAGCTAACATGAAGTTTTTCTTGGAGCATGCGGATGCAAACACGATGATTCTCATAGATGAATTTGGTTCTGGCACAGATCCTAAAATGGGCGGAGCTATCGCTGAATCTATTTTAAAAACTTTGAACGAAAAACAAGTCATGGGTGTAGTGACTACACACTACGGTAATTTGAAAATTTTTGCTTATAGAACAGCAGGAATAATTAACGGTTGTATGAATTTCGATAAAGACAATCTCGCGCCGAATTATTCACTTACTGTTGGTAGACCTGGTTCGAGTTATGCTTTTGAAATTGCGAGTAATGTCGGTTTTGGTGGCGAAGTTTTGCGCTATGCTAAAAAACGCATCGGCGAAAATGAGCAAGCTGTTGACGAACTTTTGATTGATTTACAACGTGAGAAACAAGAATACGATGAAAAAATTGCTGAACTTAACGAAAAGCAAACACTTCTCGATAAACTCGTTAAGCAATACAGCGAAAACATCGAAGATGTTGAAGCACGTAGGAAAAAACAAAAGCTTGAATCAAAAGAATTAGAGTTGACAAAAACGGCGCAACTGACTCAAGAGATGCAGCGTGTTTTAAAAGAGTTGAAACAAGAAAAAAATATAGAGCGTGCGCGTGAAATCACGACGGAAATAAAAGAAAAGCAGCAAGTTTTAGCGAATCAAGTGTCAGAATTGGTAGAAGAAGTCTATTATGCTCCGAGTTCGAAATCAATAGAACTTGAAATTAAAGCTGGTACTTTGGTAAAAATGCGCACAGGTAGTGCAACTGGTCGCGTTGAAACGCTTTCTGGTAATGAAGCAACAGTTGTTATGGGTGCTTTGCGTTTGCACGTTAAGTTGCGCGATTTAACGGCTGTTGAAGAAAACAAAACACAGCCTTTGCCTTTGGCACATAATAATAATTCTATTTCTCGCAGTGCTTATTTCGACCCTAAAATTGATGTGCGCGGACTCGACATGATTGAAGCAGAAAAAATACTCGAGGATTTTATGGATCAAGCCATTGTTTCAACGGCTAATAGTATTCGCATAGTGCATGGTAAAGGCAATGGCGTTTTACGCAAACTTGTTGGTAGAAAACTCAAAGAATATAAAAGTATCAAAAAAGTATATCATCCAGAAAATAATGAGGGTGGTGATGGAGTGACAATGATTGAGTTATAGAGAATAAGTAATAATTGACAAGTTATAGATTTTAGAAAAAAAAAATCACTTCATACTTATCCCCTTTCGCATAACAATTGTAGTTTTGTAAAAAATTGATTATGGAATCGATGACAATTGAGCAAATAAAAATCAATTACCCCAATCAATGGGTATTAATTGGTAATCCAGAATTGAAAAATCCTGATTCAATGGGTTCAGTGACGAGTAAATTAATTAGTGGCTTTGTACTTTATGCCAATACTGATAAGAAGGAACTTGCCTACAAAGCCAGTGAATACAGAAAAGGGTATGAGTTTTATACCTGCATTTATACGGGTGAAATTCCTAAAAATAGAAAGTTTTGGTTATGAATTCCTATCCTTTTAATTTAGAAAATGAAGATAGTCTCATAATAGTACTTTCTTTTGTAGAAAATGAAGAAGTATCCCTCGCTTTAGATACAGGCGCTTCTCATACTATAATTGATTTAACCAAACTGTTAATTTTGGGTTATCGTTTAAGCGACTCAATGGGAAAAGTTCAGTTTGAAACTGCTAAAGGTGTAGTAGAGGCTTTTGTTTTTAAAGTGAAAGAACTGACTGCCTTGGGTCTTGCACGAAAAGACTTGGTTATTTATTCCTATGATTTTTTGGGTAATGATGTATTATCAGATATTGACGGAGTTTTAGGTTTGGATTTTTTAAGAGAAACTGATTTGTTGATTAGTTTCAAAAGGTTCTTGATAAAATTGACAAAATGAAAAGATTGTAAATGGAATTAATCTCTAATGATGAAATATTGATTTATAAAGCGCTTGACCTGTTATGGCAGAATTTACTTAATGTTAGAAAATAAAAGATTAATCAATTCTTTGGGTAGTGTGCAGAGACATCTGTTTAGATGAATAAGCAAGTGAAAATCTAAAAGTATTATCCAACGGACTTCTTTTGTTAATTGAAGGAATTATATAAGATACGTTGATCCCAAAGTTTTTATATTTAAACCCAACACCTGAAGTAAAATATTGGCGTGCACCTTTGCTGAGGTCTTCATAAAAATATCCACTCCGAAGTGCAATTTTGTTCTTAAACCAATATTCTACTCCCATAGAAATATTGACTTCTTGAAGTTCTTCTGAAAATCCACCAGGTGCATCAGTAAATGATTTTAAAATGCCAGTAATTGGTGAAACTTCTTTCCAAGTTCTGTTTGGATCTGTAGATAAAGGTTGTGGAGTAGGAACTAATAATTTATTAAAATCGAGAGCTAAAACAAATCTGTGTTTTTCGTTTAAAGGCTTATTTAAAGCAAAACCAATACCTAAATTAGTCGGAAGAAAATCACTACTTGCATAAACCATCATTTTACCTCCTATATTAGAAATTGCAGTGCCAATTGTTAAATCGCCTTTATTTACACCCGCTTTAGAAATAAATGGTTTTTTGTAAGTTAATGATAAGTTGCTTGCAATTTGATAATTTGAATACAGGTTAGAAGAAATAAATTTGCTGGATATGCCTATTGCTAAACGCTCATTTATTTGGCGCGCGTAAGCCAATGAGAGTGCTAAATCTCTATATTTTAAAGTTGAAACCGGAATACCATTGTAGTTAAAGTAAACAAACTCACCTAAGCTAAAATAGTCAATACTAAAGCCCAGAGCCTGTTTTGAATTTTTTCCGAATTTGTAAAAACTTGAAGCATTCGCCAAATAAATATCATTAACTCCCAGATTTGTTAGCCAAGGCGTATATGAAACTGAAACACCTAATTTTTGATCAGTAAAAGCTAGTTGAGACGCGTTGAAGTGCATGGCATTGGCATCGTTACTGATAGAAATACCTGCGTCACCCATACCAGCAGAACGGGGATCAGAATTAATAAGAAGGAAAGGTTCTGCAGTTTGAATAGTGCCACCACATTTTGAGCCAGACGTGGTTAAGCCTATACTTGCATTGCATTGTGCATTTGAGAGCTGAGTTAAGAAAAGCGAGAAAAGCGTTACGAGTGTTAAACGATAATATTTCTTCATGGCGATAATAGTTTTACGTGGATTAAAATTTAAACTTTAATCGAAACGTGGTTTAACTTTTCTATAATGCACTCGCCTATAATTTAACTAAAACTTTAACTTTTGGACCTTCTTCTATATTATTATCGGCAATTCTTCTTCATCTTGTATTTTAAAATTGCGATAAAAAGCATCGGTTCGAGAAATACTCAATTGCTCCATTTGTTTGTCTAATTCATTCAAGAATTTGGCATCTAAGAATTTTTTTGCGCCGAGTTCATCGCTGACGTTTAAATCATCTCGGAATTTAAGCGTAAACTCTAAGCTCTCGCGTTCAAACTTTATACTTACAGTTGTAAGGTGTTTGAAGGTAGTTATTTTTATGTTTTTGTAATTCTGTTCGGAAATGATACGCATGAATTATAGTTGCAAACCTAACAGGTTTTAAAAACCTGTTAGGTTTATTCCAAATTAAATAAATTTTGATTAATACTCAACGAGTTCACTTTATACAACTCTGCAAACTCTGGAAAGTTTTCTTGAAGCAAGTGATAATGTTTCGAAACTACTTCTGCATCACCCCGAATAGCAGGACCCGTTTGCGCTTGTTGTGGCGGCATAACTTCTAATTTTGCAATCGCTTGTTTGAGTAGTGGCAAAACGACAGAAAAATCTAAATTTTTAGATTTTAAAATTTCTGAACCAATGCGCCAAAAATTATTAGAAAAATTATGCGCAAAAATGGCGGCGATATGTAAAAATAAACGATCTTCATCTTTAAGCCAAAATATTTTTTCTGATAGAACGGATGCAACTCGGAGTAAATGCTCCTTTTGGACGGGTAGAGACGCAATATATTGCGTCTCTACGTTTAAGAATATAGAAATATCTTTCCAATTCACGGATTTATCCGCTTTAGTAAAAGTTTGAAACGGATAAAAACTACCAACATTATTCAAATATTGCGCTAAAACAGAAACCGGCACACTACCTGAAGTATGAACTACTAAAGCATTTGATTTTACAAAGGGTGCTATTTGCTGCGCCACAGATTCAATGGCATTATCGCTTACTGCAATAATTATTAAATCTGACAGACTTAAAGTTTCGGATTTAAATTCAGAACTAAATGTGGTATTAAATTTTTGTGCCAACAGCTCTCCTTCTACCTTATTCCGACCGAAAACATTTACCAAAGTTATATCGCGTTGAAATAATCCACGTGCAATATGAAACGCAATGTTTCCAGAGCCAATAAGGGCTATTTTCATAACTGTACTTGTCTAAGCAACACGAATAAATTTGAGCGGGATTTGATTAAATCCCGCTCAAATTAAATTAAAACTCAAAGTTACCTCTATTTTAATAAACCATCAACTGTCCAAGCCACAAAATACAACGCACCGATAGTCGGACCCGCAGCAAACTGAATATGACGATTGTTCAAAATGTTCGTACCTCCTACTTTTATAATAGATTTAATTTTAGGTAATGCAAAATTTATTTGCGCATCAAGCGTGGAGTATGCTGGTACTTCTCCGTTCGCTAAGGTACTTTCCCAACTTACTGTATTTTGCCAATGCCATGACAAATTAAATCCAACATTTTTGATGATCTCGCGATTTCCTACTGAAAAATTTGTAATCCAGTCTGGTGTATTAAAGCTTGTTAAGAATATATCCGTCGCATCAACTTGAGAGAGTTTGTTATAATTTATATTGCCTGAAACTGTGTATGATTTATAAATATTGTAGTTTAGACCTAAAGATGTACCATAACTGTTATAAATGTTTTTAGCGTTAGTGAACACTCTAAATCTGTTTTGTTTTGACCTTGTAAGCATATCAATAACCGAAGCATCCGTGCCTACGTTTCCAGATGTAGGAACAGTTACATCAACTTGACCAAGAAAGCCTGTATATGTATTAAAGTAAGCATCAAAATCGACAGAAAGCTTATTATCTAATAAAATACTTTTATAACCAACTTCAAACGATTGTATCTTTTCTGGTGCCATCGTTGGCAAATTAGCGACTTGCAAAAGATCTTTATTTTTTAAGGCCGCAGCGTTAGAAGTCAAGCCTTTTGCTACATCAGCCGTCACTGCAGCCGTAAAAATATCGAAAGAAGCCAAAGTATAAGAATTATCTAAAAAACCTAAACCCTGATTCACACGCGCCAAACCACCTACGCGGCGAACGCCTGCATTATTCAGAAATGACAGCGCTTCGAATAAAGATGGATATCTGTACCCATCTTGAAAAGAAATACGCAAACTCTGATTATCAGAAGGCGAATAAACAAGTGCTATTCGAGGGTCAAATTTTGGACTGAATTCGGGATTATTATCTAAGCGCCCTGAAACAGTTACTTTTATTTTATCGTTAAAAACTGCTTTAGAAACTTGTACAAAACCACCATATTTGGAGTAAATTTGGTTCTCACCAAATGAACCATTAGCATCTGCTAAAGTGCGCGTTTCGACAGGGCGTGAAAAATCAACGAATGTGTTACCATCAGGAATTAACTCGTAAAGGCGATAATCAGCACCAATTAGTATGTTCGCCCATTTTATTGGGCTTAATTTATATTGAAAATCAGCATGGTATGTGTTACTATATTGCCAAAGGGCAGCACCACCGTTCGGAGCACCCGTGCTAACTGCTGATGCAATATCCCAATTATTAGAGTTAATAATGGTGTTTTTTAAAGTTTCGAATTGAGGTGTACCCGGTTCAGCACGTCCTTTATCAGCAACAGTGCGTGCTTGATTCATCGCCGAAACTAAATCAGTCCCATTGTCAATTTGGGATTGCAGTTCCTTTTTAAATTTTGCTCCCCAAACTGCATTTGTACCGTTATTTAAATCTAAATTATATGCCAACGGATTTAAATTATACGATTTACCCGTGTTTTCGCTAATGTAGTAGCCACGAATAGTTAAATCACTGGTGTGCAGTTCTAATTTATGGTTTTGTACGGTAACATCATTCAATTGAATGCGATTTCCGCGTTGGAAAATGCCATCGACAAGTCCGTAACGATAACTGTAAGAAAGCTCTACTTTCTCATTTATTTTATAAAAAAGCCCTCCATCAAATTTTAAGTTTCTTACTGTCGGGTTTGTCAAATCTTTTTCTAAGTAACCTGTTCGAGCCACGTTAAAACTTTGCGCTTTGCCTTTGTAGTTAACAACAATAGCTTGTCTGGCTTGTCTATCGTCTCCATAACGACTCCATTGATCTTTTGCAGGGTTATTATCACCCGAAAGTTCTGGAAAATTAGGATTTGCCGTTGCTAAATTTTGAGGGTTTTGATCTGTCAAACCGTTGGCGACCCAGTCTGTTCCTTGAAATGAACTAAAATTAAGTTTGAAGGCGAATTTGTTGTTGAAAGCTTTTGCATAACGCACTGCTGTTTCTGTTAAAGCTGAGGTTGCTCGGTCAATGCCATCAACGTGATTGGCACCTACTTTTTGATAAATGCTCAAACCTTGATGAATGAAAGGATTTTTTGTTTGTAAATTAGCTAAGCCGTTGATCGCGTTCATGCCATATAAGGCAGAGGCAGAGCCTTGAGTAATTTCTACGCTCAGAATATCAAGTTCTGTAGGACCAATCGCATTGCCGAGAGGAACACCCAAAGTAGAAGCAATCATATCAACGCCATCTACTAATTGCATGAAACGAAAATTATTGGGCACATTAAAACCGCGCGTATTGGGCACTTTAAATGTTAAACTCGACGTCAGCATTTGTACGCCTTTTATGTTTTCTAAAGCATCATAGAAACTACTACTCGCGGATTGTTTAATCGCATTTATACTTAATTTTTCAATTGCTACTGGCGATTTTAATATACTCTCTTCGATTTTAGAGGCTGAGACAACGACTTCATTTACCAATACATTTTCAGTTTCTAATTCAAGGTCTATAAATTTTTGTCCATTCTGAATTTCTACTTCCTTATTTTTAAAACCTACACTGTTAATTTGAAGTATTAGCGGAAACTTAATTTTGGTTTTAAATTCGAATTTCCCATCTATATCTGTTACGGAGCCAGAAACCGTCCCTTTAATATTTACTGAAACGCCAGGAATAGGTTCTTTTTTACTATCAACAATTTTACCAGAAATGGCAAAGATCTTTGTTTCAGTTTGAGCTATTAGGGTATTTAAAAACATTCCGCAACTCAAAAAGAAAATAGAAAATATAGAAATGTGATATTGTTTAAGTAGTTTCATAATTTGAAAATTTTTAAAAGTGAGATAAATTAATAAAAAAGCACATAACTCTATAACCCCATGATAGGCGAACATGCAAACCTAGACGAAATAAATTGTGATTTTTTTAAAGAATATTTGGTAAGAAAATACGTAGATATGCAATATTCTGCGTATTTATAACACGAATTTAATATTTTGTGGAGACGTAATATTTTTTTAGTGACGCAATATTTTGGGTTTCTACAACACAACTTTAGAAAGCACTTTTAAACTCCAGATGATAATCATAATACCAACACCTACGAACATCCATTTTGTGGGCAATTTACCTGCTAATCGAGCTGCAATGGGTGCAGCAACAACACCACCAATAATTAAACCAACAATGATGTGCCAATGAGAAACACCAATAGTTGTAAAAAAAGTGACCGCGCTTGCAAAAGTTACAAAAAACTTAGTTAAATTATCAGTTCCAATGACGTAGTTAGGTGCTCTTCCTTTTGAAATGAGTGTTGAAGTTACAAGGGGACCCCAACCGCCACCGCCAAATGAATCTAAAAAACCGCCTGTGAGTGCCAGCCAGCCAACATTTTTAACTTTTTGCTTTAGGGCATTTCTTTTAACGAAAGCGCTTGATAAGATTTTAATACCCATGTATATCCCATATACAGCTAAAACGGGTTTTATCCAGCCAGCATATTTTTCACCGAAAAAAACCAGAAATAAAGCCCCTACAATGGCACCGATTACTCCGGGTAATAACATTACTCTAAAAAGTTTTTTGTTGACGTTTCCAAATTTATAATGACTAAACCCTGAGACACCACTTGAAAACATTTCGGCTGTGTGAATACTCGAACTTGCTGTAGCTTGTGGTATTCCGAGCGACATCAAAAACAACTGAGATGTTATGCCATACCCCATACCCAAAAAACTTCCTATAAATTGCGCGCCAAAGCCTACAGAAACATAGAGATAAAAAGCAGGTTCAACTTTAAGGGCTGCGCTTTTCAATTCGGTAGTAGAGAAAAAAGCCAAAAGTATATTAGCAATCAGCGATATGCCGAATAATGACAAAATGATATAAGCACGTGCTCTCCAATTGGTTTTATAATGGATGTCGAGTGCAGATTTAAATGGCTTATCAATGGCAAGTCTGTACCCAAAGATAGAAAATTTTAGAACTGAAATAGGAGCTATATCTTCATTTCTAACGAAAGGAAGCTTTTCATTTTCTGAAATTCCTTTGTTCGCTCTGGGTCCCCTATGACTTAAATTTGAATTAGCTAAAGTCTGCTCCATTATTTAGTTGTTAGTTGTTAGTTGTTAGTTGTTAGGTACTCGTGAACGAACAACTAACAACTATATTAAGAAATCATTCCCGCCGCAACCGTATTGCACGAGTTTTCATTAATTAAGATGAAAGATCCTGTTGATTTATTTTTTAAATACGCATCGAATACCAAAGGTTTAGCCGTTTTAATCCGCACTTTAACGATATCATTGAGACGCGCTTCACTCGCTTCCAATTGCTCCAAAGTTGAAATATCACGCTTATATTCAATTTCTTTTACAATCGCTTTAACGGTGTTTGAACCATTTTGAAGTAAAAACTTAGCACCTTCATGCAGTGTATGTTTTTCATCGAACCAACACAATGTCGCATCTAATTCATTAGAAATATTGGGCGTATCCAATTCGTCCTTACTTATTTCAGATTTTGATATAACTACTATTGAATCACCACGCGATATGTCTATATTTTCGGTTAAATGCAAAACAACGGCTTGGCCTGCAATCGCAGATTGAACATCTTTTAAATTTTCTTCTATGCGCGCAATAGTAGATTCTATCCCTATGGGTTGAACAATAATTTTATCTCCTACATTGTACTTACCACCTTGAATTTCACCAGCATATCCGCGATAATCGTGATACTCATCGTCTTTAGGGCGAATAACGTACTGCACTTGAAACCGGGGTTCGGTAGAAATTTCTGTCGATATAACCTCAACACTTTCTAAATGTTCTAAAAGCGTTTTGCCAGTGTAAAAAAGCATGTTTTCTGTTCTATCCACCACATTATCGCCGTGAAAAGCCGAGATAGGAATGTATGTCACATCTTTCAAGCCTAATTCAGTTGCTAAAACAGCATAGTCTTCGCAAATTTTTTCAAAAACAGATGGTCTGTATCCGACTAAATCCATTTTATTTACCGCCACAACAATCTTCGGAATACCAAGTAACGATGCAATGAGAGAATGTCTGCGCGTTTGCTCAATAACGCCTTTTCGCGCATCAATTAAAACAATGGCTAAATCCACATTGCTCGCACCTGTCACCATATTACGCGTGTACTGCACGTGTCCTGGCGCATCCGCAACGATAAATTTTCTATTCTTTGTAGTGAAATACTTATATGCCACATCAATCGTGATACCTTGTTCGCGTTCAGCGCGCAAACCATCCGTCAACAACGATAAATCTATTTCACCATTGTCTTTATTTTTTGTTTGACGTTCAATCGCATTCAATATATCGAGCGAAACCGCATGGCTATCGTACAATAATCTGCCAATCAATGTGCTTTTGCCATCGTCAACACTTCCACATGTTATAAATCGTAGTAAATCCATATTTTTAATGATTAATGGTTAATGGTTAGTGGTTAATGGTTAGTGGTTTCCAAAATTAACCATTAACCATTATTCAATTAACCATTAAAAATATCCGTTCTTCTTTCTATCTTCCATTCCTGCTTCCGAAATCAAATCATCCATGCGCGTTGCACCGCGTTCAGAAATTTTAGCTTCAGTAATGTCAGCAATAATATCATCAATCGAATTAGTTTCGCTTTCAACAGCAGCCGTACAAGTTGCATCACCTACGGTGCGATACCGCACTCTCTTATTTACAATTACATCGTTTTCATCTAAATGAATGTGAGGCGTAACTGCTAATAACTGTCCACTTTCTGTGACGACGCAATCGCGTTGGTGTGAGAAATAAATGTTTGGCAATTCTATGTTTTCGCGCTTGATATAATTCCAAATGTCGAGTTCCGTCCAGTTCGAAATGGGGAAACAACGCATATTTTCACCTTTGTGAATTTTACCGTTATAAATATTCCACAATTCAGGTCTTTGTTTTTTGGGATCCCATTGTCCAAATTCATCGCGGTGACTGAAAATGCGCTCTTTAGCGCGCGCTTTTTCTTCATCGCGGCGCGCACCGCCGATACAAGCATCGAACTCAAATTCTTCTATGACGTCTAATAATGCATACGTTTGTAAAGCATTGCGGCTGGGAAACTTTCCTTTAGCATCTTGCAGATGGTGCTTTTTGATAGAATCAGTCACTTGGCGAACAACTAATTTTTCGCCAATTTTATTGGCTAAATCATCTCTAAAATCAAGAACTTCCTGAAAATTATGACCTGTATCAATATGTACCAAAGGGAAAGGAAATTTTCCGGGGCGAAACGCTTTCAAAGCCAAATACACCAAAGTAATCGAATCTTTTCCACCAGAAAACAAAAGCGCAGGACGTTCAAACTGTCCCGCTACTTCGCGCAGTATATAAATAGCTTCCGCTTCAAGTTTACTTAAATAGTCGAGTGAGTTTGGCATAATTTTAAGCGATTAAAGCGTTATCTAATTTAATTTCTAAAGTGCTGTGTAAACCACATTCTTTTTTCGATGCGTCTTCCCACCACCAGCGACCAGCACGAAAATCTTCGCCTTCTCTGATAGCACGCGTACAAGGTGCACATCCAATAGAAACAAATCCGCGATCGTGCAATGGGTTATAAGGAATGTTTTTTTCTTCGATATATGCCTTTACAGCTTCAAAACTCCAATCGAACAAAGGGTGAAATTTCACTAAATTGTGTGCCGCATCGAACTCAATATTGCGCATATCAGTTCTATTAGCTGACTGTTCAGAACGAATACCCGTAATCCAAATTTTTTGGTTTTTTAACGCGCGATTCAAAGGCTCAACTTTACGAATATGGCAACATTCTTTTCTATTCTCCACCGAATCGTAAAAACTATTTGGACCTTTTTTTTGTACTAATGTTTCAACTGCTGCTGAATTGGGAAAATACGTTTCAATTTCTTTTCCGTATCTTAAAAGTGTTTTGTTCCAAGTCGAATAAGTTTCTTGAAATTGTCTGCCTGTATCGAGTGTGAAAACTTTAATAGGTAAATTGTTAGAAAAAATGAAATCGGCAATAACTTGATCTTCAATGCCAAAACTGGTTGAAAAAACAATTTTGTTTTCAAATTTTTGAGAAAGAAGTTTTAGAGACTCTAAAATACCTTTATCTTTAACCAATAATTCTATTTCTTTTAAATTATCCATCAACGCTTTTTAAAATCAAAGTTTACAACATCAATTATAGTGCAAATGTAGAGCCAAATGTGTTTGCAAATGAAATTTATTTATCTTAAAAGCGTTGTAATTTTTCAATTAAGAATAAAAAATTGAAAAAATAACATTTCAGTAAATTAATTAGTTTGGAAAACCGAAAAAAAGAATTTAGTTTTGTTTTTAGAAATTGAATAATTTCATCACTCGAAAATTTTATTATGGCTTATTCCTTTATTCCTTACACTTTGAAACAAAATTATGAAGCTTATTCATCCGATGATTTTGCCGTTTGGAGATTGCTTTTTGAACACCAAATGAAAATTTTACCGCGCATTGCTTCCAAAGATTATTTAGCTGGTATTAAAAAAGTAGGATTTACAGCCGATAAAATCCCGAATTACAATGAAACTAATAAACTTTTAGAACATTTAACGGGTTGGCAAATACATGTTGTGCCTGGACACATTGAAAATAAACCTTTCTTCGAGTTAATGCGTGCCAAAAATTTTTGTGCTTCAACTTGGTTGCGCAAACGCAGTCAACTCGACTATTTGCAAGAACCCGATATGTTTCACGATACGTTTGGCCATGTACCTATGCTATCGAATAAAAATATTTGTCATTTTTTAGAAGAATTGGGAAGAATTGCGCTGCGCTTCATTGACGATACCAATTGCATTGAGTGTATTTCCAGATTGTATTGGTACACAATCGAGTTTGGTTTAATAAAAGAAGGTGGTGCATTAAAAATTTATGGCGCGGGAATACTTTCTTCAAAAACTGAAAGTGAATACAGCGTACACAGTGATATTCCTAAAAGATTACCTTTCGATGTTGCAACGGTTTTAAATACGCCTTTTAAAATAGATGTATTTCAAGAAACATATTTTGTACTCGATTCTTATGAACAGCTATTTAATTCAACAAATGAAATTGAACATGCTTTAGAGAATATTCATTCACTTTCACACGCATAAAATCAAAATTATTTAATTTAATATTTGGAAATATGCGCAGAAACAGCGACCTTAGTGCTGAAGATTTACTTAAAATTTTAAACCAAAGTATTAACCTTTAAATTTGAAATTATGCCAAGTTTCCACTCAATTTTAAGGCAAGGATATGCAAAATCTAAAATCGCACTAAAAACAAAAGGGATTGTAAAAGAAATTAGGAAGGGTAAACTTTCCGATGAAGAAATAGCTGAAGACTTTAACGTAAAACTCAATTTTGTCATGAGGGTTAAGAAACAACGCTTCTTTAAGAACGAAAATTAACAAATTTTTGTTCCCCCGCCGCTCAACCAATTATCTGTTCCACACAACGTAACGTTTTGTATACCCATTTGCTGCACCATAAAAGCGTTGTGCAATTTCGGGATCATACCATCCGTGATTGTTTTCTCTGCAATGCCTTTGTTGTAATCGGCAAAACTTAAAACTGGAATGACGCTTTCTGGGTTATATCTATCTGTCAAAACGCCGGGATTATCGAAAATAAATTTAAGATTAACGCTATACAATGTTGAAAGTGCCGCAGCTAATTCAGATGTGATGGTATCGGCATTGGTATTTAAAAGTTGTCCGTTAGAATCGCAAGTAATAGGTGCAAAAACCAAAGCATCTGCCACAGAAAATAATTTTTTGAGTTTATTGGTATCGACGCTTTCAATATCGCCAGCGAAACCATAATCAATTGTTTTAACCGGTCGTTTGTGTGCTTTTATAATGCTTAAATCTGCACCTGTTAAACCCAGTGCGTTACACTTTTGCGCATTGAGCTGCGCGACAATTTTTTTATTAATACTACCCGCATACACCATCACTGCCACTTCCAAAGTTTCAGCATCTGTAATGCGTCTGCCATCAATTTTAATCGGTTTAATATCGAGTTGTACCAATAA
>JAYWBA010000167.1:0-12893 GCA_043781915.1 Saprospiraceae bacterium | reverse complement strand
CGTTGGGCAATCGCTCATAATTTTTTGCAATGTTTTAAACGCATTTACTCGCCCTCCAGAAACAATTAATCCTTTTAAAGAAGGAATGGCATCGGCAGTGCTCATCATCACCGATTTTAAATATAAGGCTGCACCCGCAGGGTTTGATTTAGCGTAATCTGTTAGTTTTGCACACGGTGCAGAATATGCTAAAGCTGCAACTCCCGCTGCAATAGGGCAAGCAAGTGATGTGCCAGAAGTAAATGAATATCCATTACCGCTAAGCGTATAAATGCTTTGACCTGGTGCAGCAATGTCGACATTAATTGGTCCATAAGCTGCGTTGAGGTTCTTTTTATCGTTCGCATCGGATGCAGTGACAACTACTAGATAATTACTCGGACAAGTGCTCGGTAAATCGCCAACAACATCTACATTTTTATTGGAATTGTCAGTGGCGCCAAAGCTCAAAACACCGACTTTGCCAAGCGAATCGTAATAACTGCACCACAGCGGCTGATCTTTCGCAAAACCACCATTTCCAAAACTGCTATTACTGGCAACAATAAATGCGCCTTTTTTGCCTTGGGTATCGTTGTAAAGTTTGCGCATTTTATAGATGTAATCATAAGCAGAAATAATTTGATCGACAGAGCCATCAATTTTAAGCGTCATTAATTTTACATTCCAATTAACACCCGTAATGCCTGATGAATTATTGCCATTCGCTGATGCAACTCCACCCACTTCAATGCCATGTGCGCCATTAGTTACATCTTTGGTTTTATCAACCATATTCCAGCCATTCACATCATCAATAAAACCATTTCCGTCGTCGTCTATGCCGTTGTTCGGAATTTCATTCGGATTTTGCCATATATTTGTCGTCCAATCAGGATTAGTTTTAATAATGCCATCATCAATTAAAGCAAAAACAATTTCATCACCTTGTGGTGTTTTGCCGCCCGTTGCAATATCCCATGCGAGTGTTGCTTGTATATCGGCACCAGGCGTTCCGCCTGTTTGCCCCGTATTTTTTAAATACCATTGGTTGGCAAAACCAATATCGTTCGGTTTGGTTTCTCTGAAAGTTGCTTTAATATTGGGTTGCGCTGAAATGACTTGATTGTTTTTTGTGCATCGCAATAAAAAGGATACGGATTCCAAACTATCTGACGTTGCAATCAACCAAATATTCCAATCTTCAGAAATGCAACGGATAGTCTGCCAATGCGCCACATTTTTTTCATTTTCTAAAACTATAAATATTTCTGCTTTGACCTCATTTTTTAATTGCACAATTAGTTCGAACGCTTTTTTGCGCTCAACAGGTTTGGAAAACCCATTTAAGTTTGAAAAATAAATCAGACTTAGAACTAAAAAAAATTTATTCATGGTAACAGGGCTTTCTAATTAAAATAGGACTCACAACTCACAACTTCTTATAAGGCTCCAATTGTTGTTCAACACTTGCATCAGCACCAAGAAGTTTGACATCTTCGTTCTGAATCAATGGCACGCGTTCATCTTTGGCTAAAGCAATGGCAGCATTCAATTCAAAGCCAAATATAAGCGTAACGGCATTCATTTGCAACCACAGTAGCAAAACAATACCCGCTACGAACGAACCATAGACTTTGTTGTAACTGCTAAAATTATCAACATAAAAAGAAAATGCAACCGAAGACAGAATTGAGAAAACAGTAGCCACCAAAGCACCAAACGAAAAGAAAGTTAGTTTTTCTCTTAAAGACATACCAAATTTATATAAAATAGCGATGCCTAAATATTGTGCAGCAACTACTACAACCCATTTAATAACAAGCGCAAACAAAGTGGAGAGTTTCGTTAATTTAAGCAACGTAAAAATTTTTGTAAAAACCCAAGTACCTGAAATTACAAAAACGCTGCTCATTGCCAATAAAAAACCGAGCAAAAAAGTCATCTGAATGGCAACTAAACGTTGTTGAATAAAACTGCGTTGCAAAAAAACTTTGTGCGTCTTTTCAAAACCTTTCATCATTGTTACTAAACCATTGCTCGAAAAGTAAATTGAAAGTATAAAACCAATTGAAAGTATATCGCCGCGTTTTGTTTTTAAAAAATTGTTCAGTGTGTCAAATAAGTCATCTCCGGTTTTATTGGGCATAATTTCGTGAATGCCGAAACGAAGTTCGCTTAAAATTTCAAATTTATTAAACGGTAAATAGGGTAGTATCGAAAATATAATGATGAATGATGGAAACAGCGACAAGAAAAAACTATATGCAATCGCGTTCGCGCGCATCCAAAAAGTGGAATTTATGAATAATTCTCGATACAAAATTGCCGTAAATTCATAAACACTTATACCTCCCGAAAAAGGTATCATGACGATTTTCGACCAATTAACTATATCCGTTACGAACTTCGATTCTGTTATGGTTTTCCAAATTGACCACATGATGTTTTTATTTCTACAAAAATAATAAAAAAAATTATGTTATATATACGAACGATTTTATTTTCGAATAAGGTATTGGTAGTAGCGAAAATTTTTAGTAGATTTTTGTTATTCTCTACTCCTTAAAACCACTAGTTAACCAATTTTACCGCAGATGAACTGGGATTAAACTTGCTAAATCAACAGAAGGTTTAACCACGAAGTCCACAAAGATTTACACGAAGTTCACAATAATGTTTATCATAACTAAGTGAACCTCGTGGCTTTCTTTATGTTTCTTGTAGTTAAATCATCTGCATCCCACTACGCTGTTATAGTTACGACTTCGCAGACTTTCATGGATTTTAACGCCGTTACTGAGAAAGTCTGCGAAATCTGCAGGGAATGTACTTATTAAAATTCTGTTAAACTTCTTAATCATCCGTAAAAATATTAGAATATCGCCGTTTTATCTTAATTTTGTGTATTATTTATTCAAACGCAACTATTTAGTTTTAGTTGAATAGTTACACTCAAACAAAAATTAGTAATGAAGAAGTTTATTTTTCTAAGTATGCTTATATTAGGCGCATTAAACTTTGCAAGTGCTCAACAATCGGAAGAACAAGGCGATGATAAACCTGAGCGCAAAATGCCAACACCTAAAGAAATGGCTGATCGCGAAACACAGCGCTACAAAAAAGATTTGGTATTAACAGATGAACAAACCGCCAAAGTGTCTGAAATAAATTTGAAATACAATGGTCAATTTATGGAAATCATCGCTGATGCAAAAGCTTCGGGCGATTATTCGACAGTTAGAAACAAAATGGAAGGCGTGATGATGGCTAAAAATAATGAAATTAAGCCATTGCTCAGCACCGAGCAAAAAGTAAAATTCGAAAAATTAGTCAAGAAAATGAAACGCGAAGCCGAAAGCGGCGGCAGCAGACCAATGCAAACAGGCGGTGGAATGAGAGGTGGCAGAATGGGTGGTGGCATGAATGGCGGTAGAGGTTACTAAAATATTATGTCGTTTGAGTCAACCATCCTGTCCCTATATGTAGGGATTAATCCTGAAAATCTTGGTCTAAAATGAAAGAAGTATTCATCGTTTCCGTTGCTCGCACACCGATTGGAAGTTTTGGTGGTAAATTAGCAGATTTAACTGCTGTTCAATTAGGAACACACGCTGTAAAATCTGCATTGCAAAAAATTAATCTTAACCCGGGGTTAGCCGAGGAAATGATATTTGGCAATGTAGTCTCGGCTAATTTAGGTCAAGCGCCTGCGCGTCAAATTGCGTTAGCTGCGGGTTTAAATGAATCGGTTATATGCACGACAATTAACAAAGTGTGTGCATCGGGAATGAAAGCTACGATGTATGGCGCTCAAAGTATTATGCTCGGCGATGCCGATATTGTTGTCACTGGCGGAACTGAAAGTATGTCGCAGGCACCGTTTTATGTGCCAAAAGCGCGATTTGGTTATAAATATGGAGATGCAGCACTGATTGATGGTTTAAACAAAGATGGTCTCGCTAATGCTTACGATGGCAAAGCGATGGGCGAATTTGCTGATAAAACAGCCGATAAATATCAAATTTCGCGCGAAGAGCAAGATGCTTTTGCGATTAATTCTTACAAACGCTCCGCTGCTGCGACTGAAAACGGCAAATTCAAGAATGAAATTTCTCCGATTGACATTACAACACGCAAAGGTATCATAACCGTTTCTGAAGATGAAGAATTTCGCAATGTGATGTTTGATAAAATACCAACACTTAAACCTGCATTTCCAACAAAAGGAACAGTTACGGCTGCGAACGCTTCGACGATGAATGATGGTGCGGCGTGTATTATTTTAGCTTCAGCCAAAGCGGTTAAGGAACACAATTTAAAACCGATTGCGCGGATCGTGAGCTTTGCGGATGGCGAAATTGCACCCGAATGGTTTACTATTGCACCTACTATTGCCACGCCAAAAGCTTTAAAAAAATCAGGATTGAGTTTATCTCAAATAGATTTTTTTGAAGTCAATGAAGCATTCGCTGTTGTTCCACTCGCATTTGCTAAAGAACTCGGCGTTGATGTAGCTAAAATGAATATTTATGGCGGCGGTGTTTCTCTCGGTCATCCGCTCGGTTGTTCGGGCGCGCGCATTATTGTTACCCTCACATCTGTTTTGCAAAACGAAGGCGGTAAATATGGTTTGGCGGCTATTTGTAATGGTGGCGGTGGTGCGAGCGCGATGGTGATTGAGCGAATCTAAAAAATTTCAATCGTATCAAATTCAATTTCAGAAAGAAAAAATTTAATACGGATTAAATTGGTGTTTAATTTTTGTGCTAAATAATTAGTCGAACAATTCCCAGTACGAATCCAAATAATTTTGGGTGGCGCACCATGTTGAGCTATGATGTTTTGAAAATCATCATCCATCGTAATTATTGCTTCAAAATTGTTAGATTGGGCAAATTTGAAGATAGTGGTATCAGAATTGTCAATGAGGTTCACGTTTTTAATATGAAAAACCTCAGAGAAGCCAGCATTTAGTTTAGGAATAATTCGGTGAGAAATATTTTGGTCAATCAGTATTTTCATTGGGTTACTAATGTTCGATGTTGACGATTAGCAGAAAATTCAAGAGCAATTTGTATGTCCTCAAAAGTTAATTCTGGGAAATCTGTAACAATTTCTTCAAAACTCATTTTTGAAGCGAGCATCCTAAGTATATCTTCAACAGTTATGCGAGTGTCTCGGATACACGGTTTGCCACTACGTTTACCTTCGTTTAAAGTAATAATGTTTTTATAAATATCCATTGTAATTTTTTCCAAAAATAAGGCAATTTAATTTAAAAATAAAACTTTCTGCTAAAAATTGCACATATTTTGTTTTTTATAGCCAATTATGCTATTTTTGTAATGCATACTACATTTTGAAAGCTACTTTTATGAACAAACTGTGGTATGAGCACTAAAGAACAAATCAGAAATCTTATTTCAAACGGGAAAACCAAAGAGGCGATTGCTTTATTTTATGAAAGTTTAACGCAAAACGATGCCGAATTAAGCAAAAATATCACTTTGCAGAGTGGGCGGTTATCGGGTTTAAACGATAAGATAAATGCTGGAACTATTTCAACAGATGACGCCAATACAGAGTTTACTAATATCTCAAATTCCGTCTTAAATTATCTCAGTGCTTGGGATACAAGTGATTCAACTTCACTTTTAGATAAAATTATTAACGACTTACCCATCAGTAAAGATGCCGATTTGGGTTTGCTTTCTTTGGTGAACTGCGATAGAATTGTGCCGATTCGAAAATTTAATTCTAATTTTGAAGCTAAAAAAGAACTAAAACAAACATTTCAGTTTTATTTTCTGTGTGGCTGCCCCGATGAAATGCCAGATAGCATAGGTGAGCGCATAGTGTATGAAATAATTGAGAAAGAAGGTCTGGATTTAAATTCTTCCGTCAGTTACCCATTTTTTGAAAATGATTTCAGGCGTTTAAAAGTTGAAAATTTGCCATTGAGTGATTTGGATGTGTCTGGCAGCAAGAAAAAATTAAAAGAATACGTCCAAAAGCGTTTCGCTTTCACCAATACTGAAAGTTTCGAAACATTTATCGAAACAGGCATCCCTAAATTGCCTTACAATTATATTTTCACTGTTTTTAAAATCACTGAAACGGATTGGGAGGAACGCGTTGATGATATTTTCGCCTACTTGCAATGGATGATTGATACGTTTAAATGTGCGAGTCCGAAAGTGCCAACATTTTTATTTTTATTCGTTGTGCCATTTAAAAACATGTACGATAGCACTCAATTAAGTCCCAGAAATGCCGCCATCATAGACAAATTAAAATTATTTTGCGAAAAAAACACAATGGCAATTTTAAGCGATATTGCGCCGATAAGGTCGGGACATTTTACGAGTTGGCTCGAAAAATTAGGTGTTAATAATCCGAATGATTCAAATAATGTGGTGGAAGTTTTTTCTAAAACCCTCGACCTTAAAGACAGATTGAGTATGGATGAAGATTATAAGGAGCCGCGATTTCACATGAAAGATATTGAGCCGCTGCAAAAAAAAATTGTGGAGGTTTTTCGGAAAAAGGCGTGATAAATCTGCGAGAAAATCCGTGAAGTTTGCGGGAAATATACTATACGAGTTCAAAATTCATATAAACTATGACACCATTCAATATTTACAACGACACTACTAAAGGTGTTTTGCCTGAAGTACAAAAAAACAAAAAACTGCACGATCCTGCTTTGTATGTACCTTCATCGGGATTAATGGCAGCCGTGAATGTGGCGATAAACCTCAATCAGCCGTTACTTGTTACGGGCGAACCCGGCACAGGCAAAACCGAATTAGCAAAACACATCGCCTATTTTTTCGATTTAGGTGACGTGGAAGTGTTTAATGCGCAATCTACTTCGCAGGCAAAAGATTTATTCTATCGCTACGATGCCCTCGCGCATTTTCAGTTTGCCCAAACACAGCGCGATACATTATTAACGCCCGAAGAAGTCGAAAAACGTTTTATTCGCTTCAATGGTTTGGGTAAAGCCATAAAAGACAATCGGAAAGCCGTAGTGTTGATGGATGAAATTGATAAAGCGCCGCGCGATTTACCGAACGATATTTTAGCGGCTATCGAATATTTGAATTTTGAAGTTAGCGAAACGGGATCGAAATACTCCGTTGCACCCGAAAACTTGCCGATTATTGTCATGACTTCGAATTCGGAAAAAAATCTACCCGATGCTTTTTTGCGCCGTGTGATTTATTACCATATTCCATTTCCAGATGCGGCTGCATTATTGCGCATTGTATCTGCTAAAGTGGATGGTTACAGCGAAAGCAGTTTGAAAAAACTGATTGCTCATTTTGAAGAGATTCGTTCAGGTAAAACGGTAAAGTTGAGTAAAAATCCTGCGACGTCCGAATTGATTAATTGGGTTTCGCTGCTGAAAAAAATGGATTTTAATGCCGATAAAATTGATGGCGAATTGTCTGCGTCGGATCGCACCGATTTAATTACATCGTATTCGGTGTTAGCAAAAAATAGGAATGATTTGAAAGAGATACAAAAAATGATTTAGTCAATTACGAATTACGACTCTGCGACCTCTGCGTAACCTCTGCGACTCTGCGTTTGTTGGTTAACGCAGAGTCGCAGAGGTTACGCAGAGGTCGCAGAGAAAATAAAATAAATTGAACACAGCACTCAAATACGATATTACCGCCGAATTACTTTCTGCATTGCAGAGAGAAAGGTATGATTTGGGTGTGGGTGAGCATTTGCAGATACAAACACTCCTGCAAAAATTACCTGATACAATCAATGCGGAAGATTTAAAACACGCCCTCATTCCGCTTATTGCCAAAACAAAAGTAGAGCAAGAACGACTATATGGTTTATTCGATGAAATAGTAAAAAATATTGCTGATAAAAACGTAGATGGAGTAAATATATCAAACCTCGTAGGTTTTGAAAACCTACGAGGTTTAGAAACCAAAACTTTTTGGCAAACTTTTGTGGCCATAATTAAACAATATCGATGGATAATTATTGCTTTCCTGGCTGTGTTGCTCGCTGTTTTTTGTTTTTTTGCTTGGAAATATACGCATCCTGAATTAAGAAAAGATAGGACAGATAATATTAGAATAGGACGGTCAACTGCACCTCAAACTGAAGTGCCAAAACCACAGCCCCCAAAACAAGAATCGCCGTTCGTTGAAAATAAACCATATCCTTTTCCGAACCATTTGGAAGATTACAGCTATAAACCGCCATCAAAAGCGCAAGAATGGTTGCAAAATAATTGGAAGTGGGCACGAATACTTTTGGCATTTGCTCTTTGCGGTTTGCTCTTTGCACTTTGGCGATACCGCGCATTGAAAAATAGAAAACTTGTAGCAGAACAAAATCAGAATGAGAAACCGCCGTATTTCTGGAATATTGAACTGACGGATATTGATAAAAATATTTTCGATGCCAACACAATTGAACATATTTCTACGCTGTTGCGACACCGTTCTGAAGCGGATAAATTCAGGATGGATATTCCTAAAACGATTGACGCGACAGTGACAAAAGGTGGTTCGCCGACATTTATTTATAAAACGGAAACATCGCCGACGGATTATTTGCTGCTTATTGATCGTCAATCGGTGCGCAATCACCGCGCTCGCTTGTTTGATGCTTTATACGAAGCGTTTAAAGCACAAGAAGTAGAGGTTGCGCGCTTTTTTTTTGATTCTGATGTGCGTGTTTGTTTCAACGAAATGTATCCGAATGGTATTTCTATCAGCGAAATACAGTTGAAATATTATAATTCGCGACTTGTAATTATCGGCACGGGCGTACAATTACTCAGCCCGTTGAGTGGTAAATTAGCTAAATGGACAGAAATTTTCGAACAGTGGCGCATTCGAGCTTTGCTCACGCCGAAACCATTAAAATTGTGGGGTTACGACGAAAAACAACTTGCCACTTTATTCATCACACTGCCCGCCACTTTAGATAGTTTGAGTTTTTGGATTGACGAACTCGATGCGGGTGCTGATTCGCGATTCGACACATGGCGCACTAAAGTGAACGACGCCCCAAATGCACCCATTGAACCCGACGCTGCAGACCCGATACCGATTTTGCAAATGTATTTTGAAAAAGATGTCATAGAATGGATTGCCGCTTGCGCTATTTACCCGAGTTTGCATTTCGATTTAACGCTGTGGTTCGGTCAACACCTGAGCAATAAAGATAAAAAACTGTGTACATACCAAAATTTGTCGCAAATATTCAGGCTTTCATGGTTTGTTTCGGGTGAAATGCCTAAAGCATCGCGCGTGGCATTGCTCGATTGGTTTGAGAAAACCGATGGTACAACTTTAACTAACTTGCGCGCCGCTCTCGCTTTTGAATTGGGCAAAAATCCGCCACCGAAAGATTCTGCCGTGTTCGAGCAGTTCAGAATGAATATGGCTTTGAATGAGTGGCTTAGCACGAGTGATAAAGAAAAGAAAAAAAATCTCGAACATGATATTGCTGACCAACTCGCAAACGGTTCAGAACTCGATGTAACCGTCATTAAATATTTACAAAAACCGCGCACGCGTTTAGATTTTTTTGTGCCGAACCAATGGAAAAAATTCGTACATCCATGCGGTTATGCTGCGCTCGGTTGGTTGAAAGAGTATAAAGATTTGCGCTGGTTATTGCCGATTTTGTTGGTGGGTTTAGTGGGTTTGTTTTGGAATTATAAATTCGATGCGAATGCTTGTAAAAACGAATCGGTTGCAAATGTTAACTACGCGACACTCGACCCGAAAATCGGTAAAGGATATTTTGGCGTTTTTGCTGATGATGGAAAATCAATTTTAACAAAAAGCAGTTTTAAAGATGTGAAAAGTTGGAATGATCAACGCGTAAGATTGTGCAAAAGTGATACTTTAGCTGACATTGTAAGAACAGAGTATAATGTGCACGATGCCATAGTGAGAGACAATTATTCTATTGCTTCTGGCCTTTTATTGGGTGAGAATACGCCTTCTAATTACGATGTCAAAAATATAAAAGCTTCTCTATACTTTGACACATTCTATCTCAAAGGTAATTTAAAAGCTATCCAAGTTTTGAAAGAGCGCAATAGTAATATCGCAGTTGATTACTATTATGTTGCTAAAGAATTTTATGAAAAGAAAATGCTCGATTCTGCGTGTTACTATTTAAATATTGCTTACAAATTGGATAGTACCAATACTGATATTAATAAAGCGCAGCAAATGGTTTGCAAAAATACCTATAAACCCATTGTAGCAGTACCAACAGAATTACAAAAAATATTTGACAATAAAAAGCCACCGCTTGAAGGTTTAGATATTTCGCACTTCAATACGGATGGCGGTGGAGTGATAGATTTTGATTTTATCGAAAAAAATTATGCTTTTGTTTATGTAAAAACCACGGAGGGTAGTGCAGTTAAAGATACGCGTTATTTAGAAAATTTTAAATCTTTAAGCTATAGACATATTTTACGCGGGGCATACCACGTATTTAAAATGATGGATTTAAACGTTCAAGGACAAATTGATAACTTTTTGAATGCCGGTATAGATTATAAAAAAAATGAAATTTTACCCGCTGCTTTAGATATTGAACTCACTTCGGCAGAAACTAAAAACAACTCGCAAATTACGCAAAACAAAGATGCCATTATTGCGCGCATGCACACATGGCTCGATGAAGTTGAACGCAGGACGGGCAAAACACCGATTATTCACACTTCTCAACTCGTTTGGGATAATGTTTTAAAAAGCCCAACGGGTTTTGAGCGTTATGAACTTTGGGTGCCATCGTATTCTAATACAGCAAAACAACCCAATATGCCTTTAAATTGGAAAAATTACTATTTCTGGCAATATACAAATAACGGCAATGTAAATGGCAAAACAGGCTTTGATATAAACCGCACCAATTTAACTTATCAAGACCTTATTAATTTAACGTATGCTCGTAGAGACGCGATTAATCATGTTTCACAAAATGCAACTCGTACAGACGCATTGAATGCGTCTCAAACTAACGCGCCATCGAATGCTGCTCGAACTAACGCGCCATTGAATGCGTCTCAAATTAACGCGCCATCGAATGCTGCTCAAACTAACGCGCCAAATCTTCCCCAAAAAACAGGAGACGCCAACAAACAATCTCTACCAAACCCAATCAACAGTTTGCCACAACGAAACATAAACTCTGAGAACAATACTATTGACAATACAAGTTTAGACAATGAATTAAATCAACTAAACGAATTGATGCGCGGTGCAGACCCAAAAACGGCTAATTGCTACGATGCTTCTTTCAAAGCAGGAAAAGCCTATTATGATAAAGGTAATTACGAATTAGCTTCTGCCCAATGGAAAATAGCCTTAGATTGCAAAACTTTGCCTGACGGTATCAGAAAAGTTTTAAACAACCTCATCAATAAGCTCAATGCCAAAATTCAAAACAAAACGATTAATTTAGAAATGGTTTTTGTGCAAGGTGGCACATTTATGATGGGACAACCCGATCCAGATATTGGAGGTAAAGGATTATCTAACGATGAACAACCACCACATAAAGTAACACTGAGCGATTTTTACATTGGCAAAACCGAAGTAACGCAAGCGCAATGGCGCGCCGTAATGGGCAGCGACCCACCAGAATTAAATTTCGTAGGTTGCAACAATTGCCCGGTTGACGATGTGAGTTGGGATGATATTCAAGAATTTTTGAAAACTCTCAATGCCGAATCGAAAAACAAATACCGATTGCCGACAGAAGCGGAATGGGAATATGCAGCGCGAGGCGTAGCGAAAAGCAAAAATTATACATACAGCGGTAGTAATAATGTGGATGAAGTGGCGTGGCTCAGTACGAATTCTGGAAGCAAAACACACGCTGTCGGCACGCTCGTACCCAATGAACTCGGCATTTATGATATGAGCGGCAATGTTTGGGAATGGTGCAGTGATTGGTATGGTGAAGAATATTACAAAAATTCTCCAACGCAAAATCCCCAAGGTGCTGTTATAGGGTCTAATCGCGTGCTTCGCGGCGGCGGTTGGGGCAGCAGTCCGCGGTTCTGCCGTGCGGCTCATCGCTACAGCTTCACGCCGGCGGATCGCAACGACAGTGTTGGTTTTCGTGTGGCTTCGCCCTTGCAGTGAAAATGGTTTGTCTTTCCGACTTGCCTTTGAGCAAAAAAGAAAGAATAAAGGGGTGACAATATGTATTGATGCAGCGGGGAGGGAGGGACGACTGACCGACGCGCATCAATTACATATTGGAGCGCGGGTTTAATTCGTCAGGCAAAGACGGCGTATGCCGTCGAAATTTTTTTTGAGAAAATCCCGAATCACGGGTTTTTTTGAAATTCCTATCGAATTTGTAGGCATAGAACCTACGGCTCAGCACGTGTTTCTCAATAAACAAGAGCGGTTAACATGTAGAGACGCCATGCCTGGCGGCTCACGTTTGATGATTATGTTTGGTTTTTATGTTTATCGTTCATGTTTGGTTGGTAATCGCGATATTAATACTAAACATGAGCCGCCAGGCATGGCGGCTCTACGTGTCCAAATCTTTTTTTCATTTTTTTTCATTTTTTTTTAAAAACATTTGCAAATATAAAACAATTAGTTTTATATTTGCACCACAATAACATACTGTAAAACAAAAAAATGTTTTAAAATAATGAATAAAAAGTTGCAACAAGTTTGGGCATATTGTTATCAGCATTGGTTTAAGCTTTCGTTGTTGCTATTGATTGTTTTGGGCATTTTAAAACGCGATTTTAGTTTTTCTTTTCATTTCGGCGATCCGCAAACGATTCACCCTAGACCTGTGCATGTTTCTGAAATGCAGAATGAACAGAAGAGTGCTGAAACAGCATTGAGTTTGGCAGAAAACTTTTTTGCGCT
>JAYWBA010000166.1:0-4719 GCA_043781915.1 Saprospiraceae bacterium | reverse complement strand
ATAAGATTGGCTTGATCGTAATTGACTAACATGATTCTGAGCAGGAAATTCTGAATGTAAAAACATGTCCAACCCAAAACGCCTGCCCCCAACATTATACCCAAAAGTGTAACCAACACAACTTTTAAGTTTTCTTTTTTTCCGAACGATTCCTTCAACGGATTAACTGAAGTAGTTCCTTCGGTTTTGGCTTTAGCAAAAAGTGGCGATTCAGCCATGTTTTTTCGTATCCAAACAGATATGCCGACCAATGGAACTGAAATTAAAAAAGGAATTCGCCAACCCCACGATTCCCAGTTAGGTGCTGTCATCAAACTTTTTGTAATCGCGATGGCGCTAATCGAAATTGCCATAGCAAAAGTTGCTGTTATCTGAATCCAAGAAGTCCAAAATCCGCGTTCATGAGCAGGTGCATGTTCTGCTACATACGTCGCTGCGCCACCATATTCGCCACCGATGGCTAAACCTTGTAAAAGCCGCAAAGTTAAAACAATTACTGGCGCGATAAAACCAATGGTTTCGTAGCTCGGCACTAAACCAATGGCAAAAGTTGAAAAACCCATGATAACGAGCGTCACCATGAAAGTATATTTTCTGCCAATGATATCGCCAAGCCTACCAAAAAACAGCGCGCCGAAAGGTCGAACTACAAAACCCGCTGCAAAAGTGGCTAATGTTGCCAAGAAAGATGCCGTCGGATTTTCTTTTGGGAAAAATTGCGTCGAAATAATTGTAGCTAAACTGCCGAAAATAAAAAAATCGTACCACTCAATAAGTGTTCCGACAGTTGAGGCTGCGATAATAGGAATCAATCCAGCGGATTTTGACACGTTTTGTTTCATTGTATAAAGATTGTGACACGTTTGATATTACTTGGCTCAAATATAATACAATAAAAAGCCAATTAGAAAATTCAAATCTATTCTGTAGAATCTAGGGCTTTACTGGTTAGATACGAAGAAATAACCAAAGCAATACCACCATATATACCATTGCTGATATGGGGTAAGAATAAATTATCTCAAAACAAATTAAGGGTATGTTTCAATCTGGAAGAAAAGCCGCAATCGGAAGAATTTGAATTTAAAAAGAATTTTTTTAGTAAAAAAGCACCTAAACAACATTGATAGCTTAAACGTTAAGCGTTCATTTTAAAAAAAATTTGGGGTGTTCAAACGGAGGTTGTTTTTCAACTAAATTCAGAATTGTTTCCATTTTGGTTATTTGGGTTTTTAATATTAGATTGCTTAGCACCCTCGAAACTTAATATTGTACTAAGATTCTGATAATGCCATTTTTATCGGTCAAACTTGTCTGATTGTCTATAAGTTAATCGTTTTCCATCTTTTGACTTTAATGGAAATATACAGAGTATCTTTAAAGGAAATTGTTTTTTATTTTTGAATTTAAACTACATACTGCAAATGTGCACTAATAGTTTTAACTATTTGTGCCATTTTACACCTCAATTCTGCCATATACATCCCAAATGTGCCACACACATCTCAATTCTGCCAAAATAATTATTTAATGATAGGTTGGTAAGTAATTTTGTTCATTTTTTGGGATTTTTAAAGAGTTTTAACCGCCTATTTAGCATTGGTTGATAGTTTAGCCGACTAAATTTTGAAGTGCAAAAAAGAGTTACAACCTAAAAATATTCAGAAGGAGATTTTCCGAAACGCTCTTTGAATTCTTTTGAAAAATATTGAATTTTTTGGATGCCTATCGCAGCTGCTACGGCTTTAGCACTGCTCATTTTTTGCTGTTCGAGCAAAGTTCTGGCATAATTAAACTTGATTTCTTGAATGTATTTTAGTGGTGTCAACCCAGTAAGATTTTGTAAGCGCCTGTAAAAATTGCGTTCACTCATTAAAGCAAGTTTAGACAAATCTTCGATCGAAAATTTGTCGTTCGAGATATTATTACGGACTTCAACTTCTACATTATCGAGCCAATTTTTATCTTCATTACTAATTGCTTTTAGAACTAAATCTTCAACCTTTCCTTCTAAATAAGACTCATCGCTTTCACTTGTTTCACCATTTATTTGCGCTTTTTTTCGTGCTTCCTTATTTCGTAATAGGTTTTCAATGCGCGCAAATAACTCATCCTCAACAAAAGGTTTAATTAAATAATCGTCCACACCAATTGTTAAAGCTTTTAGCTTATCTTGCATCTCTGCACGTGCAGTCAGCATTATAACAGGAATTGATTGTAAATTTTCATCAGCTTTAAGTTTTACCAATAACTGAAATCCATCCATAATTGGCATCATGATGTCGGAAACGATTAAATCAGGTAAACTCGTGAGTGAATCTTCCA
Source organism: Saprospiraceae bacterium (assembly GCA_043781915.1). Lineage (GTDB taxonomy): Bacteria > Bacteroidota > Bacteroidia > Chitinophagales > Saprospiraceae > JAAFJT01. Next base: position 2,394 of record JAYWBA010000166.1, on the reverse strand, counting down.
TTCGCTTCAATACTTCAAGAGCAACCTGACCATTTTCAGCTTTTAAAACATTATAATTATCTGAAAGTATATTACTCAGAAATTCCAGAAGACTCCTGTTATCTTCAACTATCAATATAGTTGAAAGTTGATTATTGATAGGAAATGATTGTTGCGGTGAATTTTTTTCTAAATCATTGAATGGCTCATACTCTAAACCACTTATAGTGCTGTATGATTCCAAAGGGTCAAATCCAAGAACCTCTCGCATAGGCAATTCTAAAGTAAAAGTTGCACCTTCATCAAGTTTGCTTTGAACCGAAAATTTGCCACCCATAACTTGCGATAGTTCGTAGCAAAGTGCTAGGCCAATGCCTGTTCCACCTTCTATAGGTGCATCATTTTGATTTGTTTGATAAAACCGATTGAAAACATGTGGTAAATCGTCGGGGTGAATACCTCGTCCATTATCTATAACAGAAAGCTTCCAATGAGCAGATGTTTGAGTGATTCGCGTCTCAATTATTCCGCCATTAGGGGTAAATTTTAGAGCATTTGAAAGTAAATTATTAAATATTTTTTCAAACTTGGGTTTATCGAGCATAACGACATGAGGCACATTCTTATCAAAATTGTAAATCAGCTTAATGTCGCGTTGCACGCCATAGCTTTCGAAAGTAGCAACCAAACGGCGAATGAACTCATATATTTCAGTAGGTTCTTCATGAGTAATCATTTTACCAGATTCAAGTTTGGTTAAATCTAAAATTTCATTGACTAACCTTAATAATTGCTGCGAATGAACTTGAGCTAATGTAACAAAAGTAGTATTTTTATTATCAAGTGTTTTACTTTTCAAAGCTGAACTTAGTGGACCCAACATCAGTGTGATTGGTGTTCGCAATTCGTGTGAAACATTGGCGAAAAAGCGTGTTTTAGCGGCATCTAATTGTTGTAATTCGTATGCCTGTTGTTCAATGATTTTATTTTTATCTGCTAAGCTGCTATAAGCGTCGTTTTTTTCTTTGTCAATAGCTAAAATAATTACAAAAATACAAAGCATCATGCCGATAATAGCGTTGAGTTCGAAATTACGACGCATACTTGTATTATACAATTCGGACAGTTGACCATATTGCCCTTCATACCAAAAAATAAAAATGATAGCAAAAACGGCAATTACTATCCAAAATATAGCGCCATTTCTTTCATTCAAAAGCATTGCAATAGCCGGAATTAAGAATAAGGCGGCTGTGGAGGGTGATTCCAATCCGCCGCCCCACCAAGCTTGTAAATAAATTTGTGTAAAACTTATGGCTAAAAAAAGATGTACCGTGATTTTGAAAGGCAGCCCTGATTTAAATAGGAAGGCGGCGACAAAACAAATAAAACTCCCGAATAATAGTAAATAAATGGATTTTTGATAGCTAATCGTAATAGCACTGCTTATTCCTACAAGATTGAAAATACCTGTTATTAAAAGTATAATAACAAGTATGCGCGCTGAACGCACCTTTGAGGCATCATCCAGAACTGCTTTAGGGATAAAGTAGTTGACAAGTGAGCTAAACATAAACTAATACTTCTTTAAAGTAGTTTCTTAGCGATCTTTTAAATCGAAGTTAATATAGAGCTTTGAATTTGAATATCTTTGGGTGCAATTTAACACAATACTTGTTTTAAATTGTTATCAATCAGAATGGTTTAAGCAAATTGATGAAACATTAACATAGTGTTGGAGGAGAATTACATTCCTCTGAAATATCACATTCACTCTGCTCTCAAAACATTTAATGGCGAATCAGTTACAACACGACGTAAATTAAAAACGCCCAGCAACAACGTTATAAAAACTATGAATACGCCAATTTCTAAAATGCCAAGATAATTAACAACGAAACCGATATTGAAAACATAATGCGCAAAAATATAAGAACCTAAAATGCCGAGAAATGCACCGATGAAAACAGAAAGCAAACCGAGCCAAAGATATTCGTATAAATTAATTTTTAGAATAATTGAAGTTTCAGCCCCGAGTGTTCTCAAAATATTGCTATCGCGAATGCGTTGCTTTTGTGATAGCCACAATGCACTCAATAATACGATGATACCTGTGAGGATACACAATCCCGACATAAACCTGACGATATAACTTATCTTATCTATAATGCTCTCAACTGTTTTTAAAATAACAGTCAAATCAATGATTGAAACGTTAGGGAATTTATTGACAAGTGCATTTTGTATTTGCGCCGATTTTTCAGGATTGGGCGTGCGCGTAACAATGGCAAAGAATTGCGGTGCTTGCTCTAAAACGCCAGTCGGGAATAAAACCAAAAAATTTGTCTGTGCTTTATTGAAATTCACTTCGCGAATACCTGTAACACGCGTTTTCATTTGCACGCCTTGAACATT